>NZ_CP036343.1:1958530-2097768 GCF_007746795.1 Gimesia algae | reverse complement strand
GTCGACACGGGCGCGATGTCTGGCGGTACCAGGGTGGTGCCGGCGTGATGGGCGGCGAAGTGTGGCGACCCGCAGGCATACATTAAGAACTGGTGTGGTTCTGCAAACTGATTATCTGGAAAAAACAAGCTTGTTTTCAGTGAAGATCCGGAACAGGTGGCTTGTGTTTCAGTGCACTGTAAACTGGTCACGCGCGCGACACAGTCAGACGCTTATTCTGGCTGGGAGCGAGGGGGAGTCAAGTCGAATCTTTTCAGTGGTTGATTGGTTCAGTGGGTGATCTGGATGAGTAATTATTTTCAGGGTGAGAACAAGAGCAGTGCAGGGGAGGTGAGGGATGACGCAGGTTGAATCAATCTGTATGAGCCCTGGTACCAGTTTTAAGGCAGGTTTGAAGGACTACTTTCCGCGATGTAGTGTGCCGAGAATCTTGTTGGGGGATGAGTCTTTTACTGTTTCTCCTGTGTGCTCATCGAAGCGATACAGGAGAAGCGTCTGGTCATCCACTTTGAAATCAGCTTGAGGTGTGAACGGTTTGCGATAGCGTTCGCTGTTTGAAATCCGGAGTGCATGCAGGTTGCCTTCAAATCCGTGTGAAGAGGTTTTTCCTGTTGCAGGCGAGCCACCGATCAATAGTGGTTTCTGCAGGCAGTCTTTGATGATGTTCCTGGCGCGCCCAAAGTTCATGCTATTCATTCTGAGTGTCTCGCAAGGGAGCCCGTTCAGGAACAGTTTCCATCTGGATCCATTCCACTGACAGGCAAGATGGACGGGACGGCTGGTGGCCACGTCTCTGCTGGAAACTGATGAGATGGGAATTTCCTGGGACTGCGGATCCAGCAGAGACCATGTCCAGTATTCCCCCTGGTTGATATGGTATTTCAGGCTGAGGGAGCCCCATTGAAACATGGTCTGGTGTGTCAGTTTCTGTTCGGTATCGGGTGAGACCCAGGCTTCAATGGTAAATGTCCCCTCGAACTTGTCCGGGAGTATTGCTTCAAGCCTGTCGACGCCGTCAAAGTGGATACCCCGGCTGGTGAGTTGTTTGTCCGGCTGTGAGCTGTTTGACCAGGCGGCGCCGAGGATTTTTCCATGATTATGCATGCCGCTCAGATCGTGTAACAGGCTTCCGTTCCCTTGTTCAAAGCGATATAAAGCGACCGTTGATTCATGCTGCATCAGCAGAGGGGGTGGCTGAAAGGCAGCGTCGTACATTGTCTCTTCGCTGATGCGCAGCTGCGAAATATTTCCCTGAAAGCCACGGTGCTGTCTGTCTTCGATGATGGAGCCTGTACCGATACGAAAGAGCGATCGTAAGTAGCGAGCTTCACGCGGTGATTTTTGCTTTGCTACTTTTTCCGGTCCCTGACCATCCACAAACACATTCAGATTTATCCCGTCAAAGACGCCCGCGATATGATGATTGCCGGGAGTAATTTCTGCAGAGAAGGCATGCCAGGTCCAGGTGCCTTCATGATAATAGACATGGACGCGATGATTTCTGAGAACGCAGTATGTGGCCCGCAGTTTAGAATGCAGGTCATAGATGACCGCTGAGGAAAACCGGTCGTTCATACTCTCCTCGGAAATGTCGGCCCAGCATTCAATGGTTAAAGGATCGCTCGGTCTGCGATAGTCATAGACGGCTTCAACGGTATCATCGACTCCATTAAAGTGCAGGGAAAACCGGTCGAGGCTGTCCAGGTCTTGGGTAGCGGGATTGGGTGTGGCACAGACCCGGAAGCCGGTTGTAGCATCCCGCGTCACAGGCAGGCGACCTTCTCGATAAGCGGAACGACAGGAGAGGGTATCCTGGATGGCTGAACCACCCCGCAGCATTCTTTGAATCCCTGTATGTGGACCGGAGGGATTATTGACCGGATTGGAAAAACTTTCTTCGTTGGAGAAATAATCACGGCACCATTCCGCGACATTTCCGTGCATGTCGTACAGTCCAAAGGCGTTTGACTGAAGTTGCCCGCAGGGGTGAGTTTGTGTTGTTCCAAACCAGCCATAGCGGGATAGCTGCTGCTCCCCGGTGGGATACCACTGTGTGGCGGTCCCGGCGCGACAGGCGTATTCCCATTGCGACTCGGCAGGCAGATCAAACGAAAGTCGGGCCTGCTTGCGAGTCAACCAGCTGCAAAAATTACGGGCATCATACCAGGTCAGATTGGCTGCGGGATGATCATCACTGAGAGTGCCTCCCAGATCACTGGCCCAGGTAATCTGAGAGTTTGTCTCAGATGTTTTGAAGTCAGTGCCCCCCCGCCCATCGCGTTCCGGATCGGTTCGATATCGCGCCTGCTCAACAAACTGTCGATACTGTTTCCGGGAAATTTCCGTATGGCTCATATAAAAGGGTTGAGTAATGCGTGCCAGATGGTGGGGCAGGTCGGCTGTCAGTACCTGGTATTTGATTTCCCGTTGTTTTGTGGACGCCGCCGAATTTTTCAGAGTTTCATCCAGAGTACCCATCATGAATTCACCGGGGGGGATCAGCTCCAGATCAATTTTGACGCCATCTCCGAGGGGGATTTCCAATTGAGGTGGCAGCTTGAGGAAGTCAGCCCAGGCCTGTTGAACTTCCCGGATACGCTCGGGCGTATCGTTGACCAGCACAGGGTCCGGCATCTCAACGGGCCATTTGAACTCATTGTTTTGTTCAGGAACTTTGCGGGGATCAAATTCTTCCCAGGTCGCGCCGACAATCTTTCCATCACGGCCGTTTCCGCTTAAATCTGGTATGACGCGCCCGGTATCCGAGTTGAAGTGGTACAGCAGCAGGGTCGAGTCGTTGGAAGTCAACTCTTTTTCCGGAGAGAAATCTTCCAGATAGATTGCTCCCTTGGTAAAACGACACTGATGCAGCAGTCCGGCGAAGCACGATTTTTTTTCGGCGACGGGGCGTCCAATCAGCGCCGGATCGGGATTGGCACAGAGATGGATGGGAATGGGAGAATGGCGATGTCGGCGTCGTACGGGGTAATTGAGCCCCTGTTTTTTTCCATTCACATACATGCCGATACTGATGCCATCGAACACAGCAGCAAGGTGTACTCGTTTGCCACACCCAATCTGATGAGAATTGGTGTGGTTCGCGTAATAGATACCATCATGAAACATAAACTCGGGCATCGTTCCGTCTTTCAGACGCATGAGGAAACCTGCGGTCTCCGCGTTGGAAATGATTTCCATGTTCCGAGGGCGTTCTTCACAGTCCGGTGTCAGCCAGGCTTCAAAGGTAATCGGTTCTCCACTGTCATAGATAAAGGGGGTTTCTACGAAATCATCGGCGCCATCAAACTGCAGGACATACTGCTCTCGCTTTATGGGTTTGGCTACAGGTACTGGAGGAGGGGCCGCTGGTAGAATCTGGCTGGTCTGTTCTGTTAAATCACTCTCTGCAGTCGGAAATGCCAGTAGCAGAGAATAAAGGGCCAGTAGAGCGAGGGATGCCAGAACACCATAACGTTTCCAGCCTAAGCGACCCGGGACTGGCTGGTTGTTAAGAATGTATTCCAGCGAATCAGCTGTCCCCAGCCGGTTCTGCAATGCAGCGGTGACTTCGTTTGCGGCAGGTCTGAGTTGGGGCTCCAGCTGCAACATCGACTTCAGCAGTTTTCGATCAACCCGGTTCACTTCCTGAAACTGACTGGCTGGATTGATGATTTCCAGTGTTTTCGGATCCCGGATCAGAGGGTGGCCTGTGAGCAGAAAATACCAGATACATCCCAGGGAGTAGATGTCTGATTTGGCAGTCGCGTTGCGTGCCGAATTCCATTGTTCCGGGGAAACATAACTGAGTTGCCCGAACCCCTGTCTGAGCGCAGTCAGTTCTTCGCTATCGCCTGAGCCTTCGGGTTGAAACGCCAGTCCGAAATCAGCAATCTGAACATAACCTTTTGTGTTGATCAGAATATTTCCAGGATGGATATCGCGGTGTACGATGCCCAGTTGGTGAACTGCAGTCAGGCCGGAGGCGACCTGATAGATAATGTTGGCACAGGCCGGAGGGGCGGGGGAAGAACCGAGCTGTTCCATCCTCTGTTTCAGATTCTGACCGTCCACGTACTCCTGTACAAAATAGGTGAAGCCGTTTTCTTCACCTGCAAACAGTGCCTTGACCACATAAGGCGATTCAACACGGGCCAGCATCTGCACTTCACGTTCAAATCGTGCTGCCAGGTCTTTCCAGTCTTTTTGTTTTTCTGCGTTGATCAGTTTTACGGCGACAGGTCGAATCAGGCGTGTATCGTAGCCTTTAAAAACTCGTCCCATACCTCCCGAGCCGATTTCATACTCGAGAGAGATCTGGCCAATCGAAAGCGGAGGAACCTTGAGGCTGTTGATCAGAGGATCAGACTCTTCGTCCAGTCTTTCTAGTCTTTCTCTGCAATTGTCGCACGTTCTGAAATGCTGGGTCAGCGTATCGATCTGCTTAAAATCGAGCTTCCCCAGATTATAGTCAGATAGCATCGCCATATTCGGGCAGTCGGAGGGATTTGAGGCCACCACCAGTTCAGGTCCTTAGTACAGATTCAGCATCAGTAAACTATCTTTTGCTTAAGTAACAGTGTTGATGACAGGCTGAAATGTGACAACCAATCTATCGAAAATATAGACTTTTCAATCTTCGCCGAGAAAATCGCGAATTTTCCGGAGCGCGCGTGACTGGATCTGCCGAGCATTTGCGGGTGTCATGCCTGTTTCGTCGGCGATCTCCCGGGCAGTCTTTCCGGCAAAAAAATACAGTCTCAGGACCTGTTTTTCGTTCTCTGTCAACCCGGCCAGTTCAATCATTCCCTCGGCAATATCCTGTTTTTCTTCAACCGTTTCAATGTTGTCATCGATCAGGTTATGCAGGAGGATGAGATTGTCGGTGCCACCAGTGGGGGTGAGTTGTTTTTTGCGAAAATGATTGGCAGAAACATTGCGCAGACATGTTTTCAGCAGCCTGATATAACTATGCCGACCATATTCGAGATGCAGGTTCTCCGTCGACATCACCTTGACTACTGCAGCCAGTGTCTCCTGTACTACATCTTCCACATCCTCCCTGTGGTCCAGCACACGACTGGCGATCCTGAATAAAATCCACTCAGAAAGTTCCATTAATCTGTTACAGGAATCGGGATCCCGCTGAGCAGCATGATTGATGAGCGTGGTAGAGATTGTGGGGATACTCATGGCCCGGGTGAAAATCTTCTGTGTTGAGACAGTTTCAGGAAAAATTGTTAAGACAACCAGTTTTTTGTCACAAATCGATTCATCGCTTACACCTATCAGGGTATGAGCTAACAGCGAATGCCTTGCTGATTCTATTTGATTTAGTGACGGATTGTTTTACGGGCAGGGGGCAAGCACATACAGAGCTAATCTCTCTTATTTGTTTTACACTCTTGTACCCATGCATATAGCTTGATGCAAGCTAAAAGGTTTGTGTTTTAACTCGAGGGGTATAAATGGATCGAGGTGGGTTGCATTTTAGAGCAGGACAAAACGATAAACATTAGAGCTCCTGCTCATCGTAGTGTCCCTAAATGTCGAAGATTTGCATTCGATGGGAAACAGCGGATCGAGTTGAGTGAAGATGAGAACGATCATTTAATCCAGATATTTCCCTGAGCAGCAAATTTCTGATTTAGAAACCGATGCGCCGATAACCTGGTACCGGGCTGACAACCTGGTTCATATCTGATGCCCTGCGTATGGTTTTTTTCTTGCATCATTTCGATTATTGCAGTGATCCGCTTCTGCAGGCGATTGCAATAGTCTTCCCTGAGACCAGTGCCTGATTATTGAAAAGTAAATGGCGGAGAGATTGCGCTGAGATCTTTTCAACAGACTGTCAGGGCAGTGCGATCAGTCTGGCTGGCAATGCTGGTACCCGATCAAAACTGCAATCGATTCAGGCAATATTACTGTACGGAATCTTCCATTTCTACCCTGTGATTCGTCAGGAACTGGCAGAGGAATCAGGGGGCGTTCTATCTGTTTCAACGAGCTGCGATCAGCGGCAGGGAACCGTTGAAATGCGGTCTCTATGCGCGTGGGGGAGATTGTCTTTTCAGGGGAGAGAACTGATTAGAAAATTCCAAATGGGCAATATTATTTAATTATTCGTTGATGCAACTATATTTCTGTCACACATCTGGTCGTTCGTGACACCTATTTGAAAGTGGACTTGTTGATTACTCGTTACGACCTGAAAACTTTGTGAAAATTACTTAAATTAACAATTATTACATTGAAAAGTACAGCAGTATATAATATTTAATGAACGTAATATTATTAATGAATATATATTCATTAATGTACCGGTTTATAATTTGGCAGAGTAGTTGCGTCAGAAATGACAAGTCTACGTGGAATCAATTGCATCAAGATTTTTGAATATCCCCACATGAAGGAAAACAAGATGTTACTGACGAACTGGCTGAAAAATTTATTCCGCATCCCCACCAAAAGTCAGAAATATCGTCGTCGATTTCAATCTCGGGCTTACTTGCCTGGCAGGGCTCAGGCAGTTGAATCTTTAGAAGATCGTACACTACTCACTTTTGTTTCAATTTTATCCGGAACGGATGTGACATTTCAGGGGTCTTCAGGTGATGACAGCTTGACTCTGCGCGAACAGTCAGGCACTGGCCTCCTGGAATTCAGTACGAATGGGAGCGCTTACTCGACGGATCTGGGGGGGGGAGTCTCCTTGTGTCATCGATCACCAGCCTCTCCATCAATGGTGGCAATAACCAGGACACCGTTGATCTGTCTGATCTGGACGGCTTGAGCATTACGGCCCAGTTGACAGGGGGGCATGGCAATGACCAGTTTATCACTGGCGATGCTGATGTCACGTTTCTCTACTCAGGTACCAACAACAGTTCGGATTCCTTTACGGCAAGCGGCTCCGGGTTGACGACAATTCAGGCACTCAGTGACAACACGGTGATTGGTCTGTCCAGCGTCTTCAACAACAGTGTGGACGTGATTGACGTGAATGGCAGAAGCAACGTGCGCGTGGATGGCACGAACAGCAATGACATCCTCAACTTCTCCGACGTGGAATTCAAGAACTATGATGACACGTTCCAGGTCTATGGTGGTAATAATAGCGACACGATCACCACATCTGATATTTCAGCTGGCGTACGGTATCAGGGTGGTCATGGAAACGATCAGTTCATCATTGGTGATGCTGATGCGACCTTCCTCTATTCAGGGACGAATAACAGCTCCGATTCGTTTTCCGGGAACGATAGTGGTCAGACCGCGACAATTCAGGCACTCAGTGACAACACGGTGATTGGTCTGTCCAGCGTCTTCAACAACAGTGTGGACGTGATTGACGTGAATGGCAAGAGCAACGTGCGGGTGGATGGCACAAATGGGAATGACATTCTCAACTTCTCTGACGTGACATTTACAGGTTATGACGACACGTTCCAGGTCTACGGTGGTAATAATAGCGATACGATTACGACCTCCAACATTTCGGCGGGTGTGCGGTATCAGGGTGGTCATGGAAGCGATCAGTTCATCATTGGCGATGCTGATGCGACCTTCCTCTATTCAGGGACGAATAACAGCTCCGATTCGTTTTCCGGGAACGACAGTGGTCAGACCGCGACGATTCTGGCCCTGAGTGATAACGCGATTATCGGCCTGGCCAGCGGCTTCAATAACGGTGTGGACGTGATTGACGTGAATGGCAAGAGCAATGTGCGGGTGGATGGCACAAATGGGAATGACATTCTCAACTTTTCTGACGTGACATTTACAGGTTATGACGACACGTTCCAGGTCTACGGTGGTAATAATAGCGATACGATTACGACCTCCAACATTTCGGCGGGTGTGCGGTATCAGGGTGGTCATGGAAACGATCAGTTCATCATTGGTGATGCTGATGCGACCTTCCTCTATTCAGGGACGAATAACAGCTCCGATTCGTTTTCCGGGAACGACAGTGGTCAGACCGCGACGATTCTGGCCCTGAGCGATAACACGATTATCGGCCTGGCCAGTGGCTTCAACGATGGAGCCGTGCAAGTCGATGAGATCGACGTCGATGGTCATAGCAACGTGCGCGTGGATGGAACGGGTGGGAATGACATTCTGAATTTTGCCGACGTGGAATTCAAGAACTATGATGACACGTTCCAGATCTATGGTGGCAATAACAACGACACGATTACCACATCTGATATTTCAGCTGGCGTACGGTATCAGGGCGGTCACGGGGATGACCAGTTCATCATTGGCGCTGCCGATGCGACCTTCCTCTACTCGGGAACAAACAACAGCTCTGATTCGTTTTCTGGAAACAATGGTGGTCAGACCGCGACGATTCTGGCACTGAGCGACAACACTGTTATCGGTCTGGCGGACGGATTTGATAACGATGTCGATGTCATTGATGATGGCGGGAAGACGGGGGTCAGGATTTATGGGACGGGTGGAAATGATTCGCTCAATTTAGAAGAGGTCCAGTTTTCCAGCACGTTATTGATTTATTCTAATAACAACAACGATACGGTGACGGCATCTCTGGATCGCGGTCATACCCTGACCTACGATGGGGGCCACGGAAATGACACGCTGTTTCTTTCCTTGAGCGATGTCGAGGCACAGGACGCCGCCGTGCAGGCCGCCCTGGCCGACTTTTTTACAGTGTATAGCAGCACCACTCCCTACACGTTTGGGACTGATGGCCCGAGTTCAGCCCTGGATGGTATCACCATCCAGAATTTTGAATCGGTCCTGGTTCCCCTGGTGGTCAGCGGTGCGGGAAATTACCGCGTGGTCCGTAATGATTTCGGAGCGGGGACGGCCGATGATGAGGTCGAAATCTACCGGGATGGAAATCTCATTGCCAGTCAGCTAATGGACCGCACAAGTGAAGTGCGCGTGATCGGGGCTACGAATTCCAGTGATTCGCTGGAGGTCGATTTCAGTGGCGGTGATCCCATTCCCGTCCATGAGGTGTTCTTCAATGGTTTAGGAGGCAGTGGTTCCGATGAACTACTGATTTCCCACGGCAGCCACACCGACACAATCTATAACTATGAGAATGCCCACGATGGCAGCGTCAGCCTGGATGGCTCGAGCATCAATTATGTCGGTCTGGAGCCCATTACAAATACTGGTACGACCACCAACGCGGTCTTTAATCTCACCGAGGGGGGAGATGTGGCTACGCTGACCGATAACGGGTCCACCTCCAGTCTGAGCGGGAGTAGTTTCGAGAATACCACTTTCACCAACCCCACCGGTTCACTGACGATAAATGGGGGAGGGGGATTGGATCAGTTCCTGACGGGTAATATCTATTCTGTGGATCTTGATTTAATCATTGATGCCGAGACCGTGACTCTCAATAATGATGTAATCGTGGATTCTTTTACATCTACTGGGAATACTCTTTCCACGGGAAATTACGATGATATTTATGCCACGGCAGGTAATATCAACATCACTACTATTGCTGGCAAGATTGACGTGCGTGGTCATCTGAATGCTCAAAACGGTGGCGGGACAGCTGCGATTACACTTGATTCTGCGGGCTCAGTTAATGTTACAGGCAATGTGACGACCGATGGAGGTGGTTTCACTTCTTCTGGAACGAACCTGTCTGTGGGGGGAGCAATTTATGTTATTGCTGGTGCCGTGGATCTGGACGATCATACGGGAGCGATCTCGCTGAATGGTGATGTGACCGGCGGTTCTTTTATCGCCACCAAGGGGACTACCCTTTCCACAGGGACGTATGATGATATTCGCGTCTCGAACGGTGATATCAATATTAAGACATCGACTGGCAAGATCGACGTACGTGGTCTGCTGGATGCTCAAAACGGCGGCGGGACAGCTGCGATTACACTTGATTCTGCGGGCTCAGTTAATGTTACAGGCAGAGTGACGACCGATGGTGGCGGTTTCACTTCTTCTGGAACAAACCTGTCTGTGGGGGGAGCGATTTATGTTATTGCTGGTGCCGTGGATCTGGACGATCATACGGGAGCGATCTCGCTGAATGGTGATGTGACCGGCGGTTCTTTCATCGCCACCAAGGGGACTACCCTTTCCACAGGGACGTATGATGATATTCGCGTCTCGAACGGTGATATCAATATTAAGACATCGACTGGCAAGATCGACGTGCGTGGTCTGCTGGATGCACAGAACGGCGGCGGGACAGCTGCGATTACACTTGATTCTGCGGGCTCAGTTAATGTTACAGGCAGCGTGACCACAGATGGTGGTGGTTTCACTTCTGCAGGAACGGATCTCTCGATTGGTGGCGCCGTCAATACAGCAGGTGGGAATATTTCCTGGAATCATGGTCAGGTCACTCTGCAAAGTGACGTGAGCACGGGAGGCGGCGATTTCACTTCCGGTAACGGCAGTGGAAATCTCACAACCGGGACCTATGATGACATCCGGACCTTCGGCGGAGAGGCGTCGTTTGACCACAAACAAACGACGATCGGCGGTCAACTCAATACAGCCGGCGGTAACCTGAATATCGCACTGCATCTCGTCAGCCCCAATTTTGGCCCGGTTTTGTTCTCAACTGCTTCCGGTAATATCGATTTTTCGAGCGGCTCTGTACTGACGGTCGATACCTCTGCCATCGATCTCGTTGATACGGCACCGTTTGATCAATTTGATGTGATTAAAGCCATTCATGGTGATGTCATCACTTCCGGATTGATCATTAACAGCAGCCAGGATGCCAATGGGGATGATACCGCGTTTGTATATGACATTCTGCCAGCCGGTTCCAGTGAAATCCTCAGACTGACCGGGGCGCCTCTGCTGCCGATCATCGTCAGTGGTGCCGGAGATTATGTTCTGCAACTCGAAGATCAGGGAACTCCCAGCACTAATGATGATGAAATCACTCTGTATCGTGGTGGAGTAGAAATTGCCCGTCGCGCCTACTTTGCCACCAGCGAGGTCATTATCACCGGTGCCGAGGGGACTAGCGATTCACTCACAATAGATTTTGATGGTGGTCTTCCTGTCATACCAGGTGTTGGCGCTGATGCAGGTAATCCGATCCCGATAGACGGGGTGACCTTCGACGGACTGGGAGGCGCAGGCAGTGACTCTCTGATCCTGGAGGGCGGCACTTTTGATTCGCTTACTTACAATTACGACAATGCTAATGATGGTAATATTGAATTTGTTGCAGGTGCTGTCACTTCACTCGTCAATTTCCTGGGACTTGATCCCATTACAGATACTACCACTGCAGCCGTCAAAACCTTTAACCTCCTGGGAGGAAATGATTCGGCTGTCCTCTCGCGAGTGGATGGCGCTACCACGCGTCTGACTGGATCTACGATTGAAGAGACTGTTTTCAGCACGCCAACGGACCTGCTGGTAATCAATGGCGGCTCAGGTACGGATACCATTACTGTAAACGGTGCCAATCTTGATCTGGGAACAGCGGGTATTGATTTAACTGCCGAAACCATAAATGTGCAGACTGGTCTGACCGCAGCTTCCGTTACAACCAGCGGGGGGAATCTCAATGTAAATGGCGGTAGAGATATCACTGCGACGAATGGTAACATTGCGTTCAATCAATCAGGAGTAATCAGCGCCGGTGGTTCAGACCTTTCGGCTGAAAACAGTACGGACGATGCCTCGATTACGATTGTTGCTGGAACTGGCAATCACGATACGTCAGTGAGATCGGTGACCACTGATGGGGGAGACTTCATTTCGACAGGTGGCAGGAATTTCATCGCCAACTCGAACATCTATACGGGTACGGGACTGGTAGACCTGAATCATACCGGCGGTAGTGTGATGCTGAATGGCAATGTGACTGCGAGCACGTTCCAGTCTGACGGCATCCATCTGACGGTTGCCAACACACGGGATATTATTACTTCGGGAGTTCTGGGCAGCGGTGAAGCGATTGACATCAATCATACCGGCACCATCAGCATGGCAGGTACTGACCTGGTTTCCAGTACCACAGGTGCCAGTATTGAAATCGTGGGTGGTACCGGAAACAGCGATGTTTCCGTGCGATCGGTGACGACGAGTAATGGTGATTTTATCTCAACCAGCGGACGGAATTTTCTCGCCAATTCGAACATTGGTACGGGTACGGGACTGGTAGACCTGAATCATACCGGCGGTAGTGTGATGCTGAATGGCAATGTGACCGCAGGTGCATTTGAGTCGAATGGTATCAATCTGACTATGGCTAACAACAGGGATATTACTGTTAGCGGAAATAAGTTTGGTTATGGAATTAACGTAAATCACACAGGATATTTGAGTCTGTCAGGTACAGATCTCATTTCGACCGGTTTATTCGCGGGTATCAATCTCCAGGCTGGCACTGGTAGTCATGACATCAACTTGAAGTCGGCCACGACCAATGATGGATTCATCTCTACCGCGGGAGGTCGCCACCTGACACTGAATGGTGATCTGAATGCGGGGAATTTCTCTGTCACTAGTATCCACGGTGGCACTATCAATCTGGGGAATAATGATGTGACAGCGTCTCTGGTTTACGTTGAAGCTGATGCAATCAATGGCTCAGCAGCGTCCACCGTTTCAGGGAGTGCTTCCATCACAATGGCGGCAAATAGTGGCAACCTGATTTATACAGGTGAAATTGTTTCGGAATTTGGAATGGTTTCTCTGACTGCCTCCGGAAATATGAATCTCGGAGATGTCACCTCTGGAGTATTTATCGCTCAGGCTTCCACGATGACGTTGTTCGGATCACTGGACTTTTTTGGTGTGGGATTTATCACAGGCGATCTGGTAGTCGCGTCGTCTGGTGAACTGATCTTCGACCTGATCGCTCCGGGCAATGTCTTTGACAGCCTGACTGTGACAGGGGCCCTGACTCTGAATTCCGGAAATACTGTGACGGTTGATGTCGGAAATCCTCCACCTGGCTTGAATGACAGTTCTTTGTTCCCGGTATTTCTGGCTTTCGCATCAGAGGGAGTATCAGGCAGCATTTCCAATCTGAGTCTGGAAGGGAATGGAGCAGAAACAGCAAAAATTGATGACGTCTTTGCAGATCCAGCAGGGATCATGGCTTTGATTTGATATTTCCCAGAGGGAAAAATCTGGTTGCCCAGATGCCTGTCAGGCATCTGGGCTTTTGAACGTTTTAGTGTGTGCCAAAAGTTGTAACCAGTTGGTTAGTTTCATGAATGGATGTTAAGGCACTTCAGGTTGATCTTCAGTCGAAATGGAAATTGCAAATGGGACTGAAAATGATGCAGACATTCAGAATCTCAGGCAGGATAAAATGAAAAATGACCAGCTGACAAATAAAAAAAGACAACCAAGAGGTGTGATCACTGTCGAGCTGATTCTCACTCTGCCGATCCTGTTGATATGTGTATTAGCAATGGTTGAGTTTGGTGTGTTACTGTCTCAGATGAAGCAGGTTGAATTCGCCAGCCGTGAAGGAGCCCGCCTGGCGGCTCAACAGTCAATAACGGCCCTTCCTTCCTCAGTGGGAGATGTGGCAAGCCGAGTAGAGCGGGTATTGCAGACAGGTGATATTTCCGGTTACTGCCGTGTCATCCTGCAGCACAATGTGGCTTCCGCAGGCAACCCTGTTCAAACGACAGGTCCCTGTGATTGTCCCACTCCTGCTACACCTGACATGCCTTCCGGGACCAATCTTGCTGCTGTTCGTGTCACTGTTTGTGTAGAAATGGATCAGTTGGCGCCTGATCTCCTGGCGACTTTAGGATTTTCACTCTCGGGTAAAAGAATCTCACAAACGACAACCTGGCCGTATAGGGAGCCACAAACTCAGGATTATGTCGGGAATGTTTATGTTGCCAGCAGCATCCCACCTGGTCCTGCTTCCATTTCACTTGTCGACCCGGATACTGCGAATCGTTCGATTACGTCGAGTTCCAGTACGGGAACAGGAACAACTCCATTGGGGCCGACGGATATTCTCTGGGATGCCACTAATCAGCAGATTATTTACTCGGACCTCTATCAGCAGTCGATTGTTGCCGTTGATCCTGCCACGGGGGATCGGACGATTCTTTCCTCTTCCCATCCAGGTACACCCGTTGGCAGTGGGGCGTCATTGTTGAATATCACTGGATTGGCCCTGGAACCCTCGGGGACACTGCTGGCGTTGACTAACCCGTTTGGTTTAATTCGTATCAATCCAGCGACTGGTGATCGGACGGTGCTTTCCAGCTCAACGGTGGGGGTCGGCCCCGTCTGGTCCACGGGAGATACTGTTGCTGTCAATTCCACAGGGGGGATCTATGTCGTGGGGAAAGCCTCTTTTGCTGGGGTGTATCAAGTCGACAGCATCACTGGTAACCGTACTCTTGTCACCGAGGATATGATCTCAACACCTGTCACACAGAGGATGGGTAATCCTACAGACGCTATTTTTGACATGTCTGATAATTTGCTGATTGTCGGCAATCTCAATATTATTTCTGTCAATGTGACCACAGTCAGTCGAATACAGATCTCTGGAATAGCCAAGGGGAGTGGTTCACCCATTGTGTCACCACAGGGGATTGCCGAACAGGATGACGGGACAATCCTCGTATCTGATAACGCACTTCAGTCGATCATTGCGATTGACCCGACAACTGGAGACCGAACTGAGTTTTCGGGACCTTCTACTGGCACCGGCCCCAGCTATGGGCCGGGGATTCGCGATCTGACCATTGTACCTTAGAACCAGAAGCGAAATATTGCGATTTCTTCTGGATTGTCTTGCTGTCTTTCACTTGAAAAACTAAAAGAGCGTGGCTGTTGATATGCGGAGCAGCAAATGAAAATCAAATTCATTTTCTGATTAAAAAAAGATAGTAATAACTTTAATATCCTGAAAAGTGCATTTTTTAGAAACGGAAAAATGACAGGAACACTTTTGTGATGTTGTTTCTCAGCATCCTGTAAATCATGACTTTGCCTTTTGTGTGAATGGATTACTTCGTGAATCCAAGAGGCAGTAACTAAATTCTTTAAGGCAACCCGGCTGTCAGCTTGTTTGTATTGGATGTAACCAGCGTTAGTTTCCGGTTGAACTATTTCATGAAACGAATTGATACAAAGCAAAACCGAACTCAGAAGAATCGGCGTGGAATTGCAATTCTCTGGCTGGTGATCTGGGGGTCATTTTTTCTGACATTTTTCTGTGTAGTCCTGGAACTGGCAACATTGTGGGAAGCCCAGGTTGAGTTGAATGATGCGCTTGACTCTGCTGCATTAGCTACTGTGAGCGAGTGGAATACAATGCGTAATCTCAGTAATTATTCGACGGAAATTCCTCGCGAAGTCGGCATCGATTATGCCGCGGCCAACACCGTTTTAGGGGTACCTGTGCCTCTTACCTCAAACTACGATTCCGGAAATTCGCCAAATGAAAACGAGACATGTGCGGGTAATATTATCCTTGGCAACTTAACCTCCAGTGGTTCCGTTTATGAATTCAATGCAGGAACGACTGGAAACCTGCTCGCAGTCAGAGTACAGGCGACGATCCCCCTCAATGGGTTTTGCACAGCGATGTTTGGTGCTACACTTTTTGATGTGTCTGCATCTTCTACTGCCTATTTTGATAGTTTAGACGGCAAACCGAAACTGGTCAGGATCTCGGCATATACCTGTAACTGATTTCTGGACCAAGCATGATAAACTACACTTTTAGAGAGTGTGGTCATTTTAACATCCTCGGAGACCTGTCCGGGGAATTTCAAGTGCGGTAACGGATCCAAAGCACGAACATCACCATGGCTTCATAGAATCGGTTGGTGAGTTCGATTTTCTATTCATTCGCTCAAGTGCATCACATTTAACCATAGCGTCTCTCAATCTATGATACTCGGTCCAAATGGCCTTGGAGTTGCTACAGTAAAAACGGAGACAGTCTATTTTGTGTGTTTCGTGGTAGATAAAAGTCTACCAATGTGGGTCACGTCGTCTTTAGAATATCGAGCTTCTCGAATTGCTGGCCGAGGACGGGTTGGCTGGGAACGTTCAGCCAGTTTTCCAGAATGGTGGCGTAGACGCTGCGGAAGTCGACGCCGAACACAGGATCACCGTCGACCAGGTTTTCGAGATCAGGAGCGGAGCCGTGTACTCCCGGCTTGAGGTTACTGCCAGCCAGGATCACAGGGCCTGCGGTGCCATGATCGGTGCCTGCGCTGGCGTTTTCTTCGACACGTCGTCCGAATTCCGAGAAGACCAGAACCAGCACCGGCCGATTCGGGGTTTGCTTGCTGACATCAGAGAGGAACGCCTTAAGGGATCGTCCCAAGTCGCTTAATACATTGCGGTGAGAATTGAGTTGTTGCGAATGCGTATCGAAGCCCGTGTGCTCGGTGTAATAAATGGGTGTGGAAAATCCGGCATGAATCAGTTGGGACACCAGCCGGAGCAGTTCTGCCAGAGGAGTGTCGGGATACTTGACCGTCGTGGATTGGTCAGGATTGATTTTTCGGATCTGCTCAGCCGTCGTATGTACGGCGAGCGAACTTTGCAGGGCTGCTTTCAGAAGCGGGTTTGAAGTGGAACCGGTTCTGTTTTTCCAGGCAGCGATTTGAGCCTGCAGTGTTTTTTGATCGAAGAGACCAGTGTTCTGTTTGAGCTGCGCGAGATTTTTAATCGAGGGCACCTGTACGCGGCTGCCGAACAATGCCTGGGGCATTTCGTCGAGGCCGATATTTAATGCCTGCGCCGATGCTGTCTGTTGTGCGACTGTCGCACGCTGATTAATCGTGCGGGCCAGCCAGCCTTCTCGCGCGTACACGCTCTTTTGGTAACTCAACTTCTGATCGCTGGGAGCCGTCTGCCAGATCGCCATCGATTCGAAATGCGAGCGGTTGGGGTTCGGGTAACCGACACTTTGGATGATGGCCGCCTGCTCTTCATCCATCAGTTCTTTTAATCCCTTCAAAGAGGGATGCAGGCCAACCCTATCGTTCAAACGATGCAGTTTGGCGTCGGCCAGTTGTAACTTGGGACGCAGCCTGCGATAGTTTTCGTCTGTGAACGGGACCACGGTATTCAGTCCATCATTGCCGCCCGTCAATTGCAGGACGACCAGCACACGGTCTGACGTCGGTTCTTTTCCCGCCGCAGCCCAGGCAGTTTGCTTCAGGAACGCAGGAACCGCGGCGCTGGTGGCGAGCAGTGTGGAACCCAGTCCCAGGAATTCTCGACGGCTATAGCTCATGATCGTCTCCTATGCTAACTGGAATTCCGGTGTTTGTAATAGAACCTGCAGGGCAGCACGCAGTTGCGACGGACCTTTGTCAGCCAGACGTTTTACGAGGACCGCTGATTCCTGGTTGAGGCTGTTTTGCAGAAGTAACTCGAAAAATGATTTGATTGCCTGTGAGGGTTCAATGGAATGTTCTCTAAGCCAGTGTTTGGGATCATATGTTGGTAAGCCTGAGTCTGGATTACCGTTTAGCAGTTCCGCGGCCCAGTTCATTCTGGTCAGGGTACAGTTGGTATTGAGCCAGGCCGTTCCCCCTTCCCAGCCTTTGACACTGGGAGGGTTAAATAGAATTTGTCCCTGCTGATCACAGTTGAGAGCCGCCAGCGGTAACAGGTTGGGAATTCGCTTCGGTTCCAGTTGGCGAATGGTGCCGACGCAGAATTCGACAGGCGACTTAACCCGCTGCCAACAGGCGGCAGGTGAGAAGAAGTGCTGAGAGCGCAGAATAATGCCGACTACATGTTCGATGGAATAATTGCTGGCGCGCATCTGAATGGCCAGCGGTTCGATCAGGGTATCATCGGGAATTGTGCTCTCGCTGACGAACCAGCGATAAAGGCGGCGGCAGAGGTATCTGGCGGCTTCGGGTTGCTGAAGAATGATGCGGAAAATATCATCGCGCCGCCAGGAGCCCGTTTGTCCCAGAAATGTCTTAGGACTGGTGTCGACAAGAGTTTCGTCGTAGAAAAATTCGTTGGTCTCGTTCAGCAGGCTGTCCCGACCCGGTTTCCAGCCAGTCAGACTACGGGCCGCTTCGCGGATGTCGTCCTCGCTATAATGTCCTTCTCCGAGCGTGAAGAGTTCGAGCAGTTCCCGCGCGAAGTTTTCGTTGGGGTGTTCTTTTTGGTTGGCGCCTCCATCGAGCCACTTCAACATTGCCGGATTGGCTTCGATCGCCAGTAGCAAATCCCCAAATTTGCCGCGTGCGTGTTTGCGAAAGAGCTCATTCTGATCCAGCATCAGTTTCAGGTTATAGACGCCCGAGATTGAGGTTGCGAAGTGGTTGTGCCAGAACAATGTCAGTTTTTCTCCCAGCGGGTCACTGCCGAAAGTCATTCGAAATAACCACCAGGCCTGCAGGGGAGATAAACTTTCCGCCGTCATAAAACTGTCACCGGAAGACTCAATAATGTTTTTGAGCGCGTCAGCCACCCGTACGAATTTCTGGGGTGCGGGTGGCGGATGCAGTAACCTGTCGATGCTTTCCGCGGGGCCCGCTTTGAGATCGCGGTGCAGTTCTTCCCAGTTCGCTGCAAAGCCGGCGCGGCGGTGCAGATGGGCCACCTTTTCCAGAGTCCACGGGTCAGCAGATGTCGGCACATAAGGCGCCCAATGCTCAGCGTCTGACTGCATCTCTCTACCTCTTCAATCGGGAACGTCACAAACTCATTTATAGTTCATGGCTTACTGCAGTTCCAGCACAACTTTTCCCACATCGGTGGTTTCGCCGGGGCGAACGGTGAATTCGTACCCGCTTGCCCAACGTCCTTTTTTGATTAACTGTAACTGGTACGTGGCACCGGGGATCAGGTCATTGACTGTCACACGTCCTTCGGCATCTGTTTTCGAAATTCGATCTGGTCGCAAAATGTTCTGCCAGAACATATGCTCAAACCACAGTGGTTGCTCAGGCTCGATCATGGCAGTATTCGTCACCCCCGGCGTTACGATAATTATTAATAATGGTTCATGCCCCACCAGCGGCTTCCCGTTATTATCTTCAAATTGAAACGTGGCCGTGCCGCATTTCTCTAATTGAATGGGGGCGTCTTCTGGATAGAACTCAGTGACGATTTTTCCACAGTGATGTTCTAAATCGAGAAAAAAGAGCGGCATCGATTTTTGGGGATGGAAACCGGGAAGTTCAAGTTGCCCGTCTTGAAGTAGCATTTCGGGCAAGCTTGCATCGATATCATTTTTAAAGGGCAGATAAGAACGGGCAAACACTTTTCCACTTGCTGGCTGACCATCCGGGCGAACGATCATTTGACGGAGCGTGAAGCCACGCTCCAATTCGATCTCCAGCGGTTTTGGATGTTCGTTTGGCTTGAAATTCAGTCGAGTGACTGCGTCGTAGTATTCACGCTGCAGCCCCGGTTTGCCGTAGTACTTGTCTCCCATGCTGTCCTCTTGATGCACATAATCGAGCGTGGGTGCTGTAACGATTAAGCGTCCAGGACCGGGCCAGACCGGCATTTGAAACCGACCTGCTGCATCGGTTGTATATTTCATATCGGCGCCAAAAAAACGGCACTCCGAGGTACTATCAAATAGCGGATTATTGTATTCCTGAGATTCAAAAAAAAGAGTCACTTTGGGAACTGGCTTGCCCGTCTCTGTTTCAGTGACTCTGCCTGTTAGCAGAATACCTGTCTTCATTTTAATCGTTAAGTCGGCATCACTGAGCCTGTTGTTGGGCCATTTCCATTCCAGTGCATGGAACAGATAAGCCGATTCCGAGGGAGGATACACATTTATGATCGTTTCTCCCGAAGGAAACAGGGTGTTGAGGGCTGTTCCACGTGCGATTCGAAAGCTACCGTCCGCGTTGGTTCGAACTATCCGATAAGGTTTTTCGAGGATCATGACTTCTGCCCCGGCAATGGGTTGATCGGTTTTCTCATCAATGACCTTCCCGCTAAGAAATTGTGCTGGCTTGAGGGCGACGCTGACTGGCTTATCAGACACATTCACATTGATTGCGTGCGCGCCAACCTGTTTGTCATCAATCAAGAGGCCAAATAAGGTCGTCGAAGCCGGGAGCATGGTTTCGATGTAGCCTTCGTTGTCGCTTTTAGAAAAGCGAGGCCACGCGGAGACTAGCGAATCCGGCTTGGGATGGCGAATATTGATATAATTATCTTTGCCCAGCATCATGCCACTCAGGTAGGGTTCGATTCCGACCACCGGGTTACCAACCGTGTCAATCAATTGTACGCGTATTTTTTTGGCAGAGGAAAGTTTGAGATCGCAATGGTGATGCAGCAGATGTGGGTCAACGGTTTTTTTCGCCAGCAGCCCACCTGCGACACTGGCGATGATCTGCATATATTTGCGCGGACGGGAAATATCGTGTGGTAGCACAATCTGAAACCAGCCGACCTGGTCGGTTTTCGTCTGATAGGATTCGAAGTCATCAACTCCCGGAATGCTGCGATGCCAGTTGGTACCGCGCTGATCAGAAAACAGATCGATGTGGGCACCCGATTGCGGTTTTCCGTCGGGCGAAAGGACAGTACCGGTGATTCGCATTAGTTTATACTGTTCCGATTCTGATGTGGGAGTAGTAGGCGCTGGTTCTTTTTCCGCCGCCGTTAATAAGGTTTCCACCTGCAGTGTGGGATGCACGATGCCCAGCGTGGTGACCAACAGCAGTGCCAACAGCAGACAGCTCAGTGTGCGGAGCAGGCCGACTTGTGCGCGGCTGCGTTGGGTATCGAGAACCGCCAGCAGTCTGCCTTCCAGTTGGGATTTTCGAGCCATGCAGAGCGCTGCTGTCGTGAAACGAGATTGATTCGATAGTTGATGGGCGATCTCCAACAGTTGCGAGGCATAGACGGAGGGTTCCTGACCTGCCAGCAAGACGCAGTCGTCGCAGGCGTGTTCGCGTTCGAGACGCATCTGATGTGCCGACCACCAGACGAGCGGATGAAACCAGAACAGCGCACAGCCGAGGCGGGCGATCATCTGCAGGGGAACATCCAAGCGTTTGACGTGCGCGAGTTCGTGCAACAGAACCACCTGACGCCGCTCCTCATCCCAGTTTGTGGCATCGTCGGGCAGCACAACGCATGGATTCCACAGACCAAACGTGATCGGCATCTGGTGCGGGCCGCCTGATAACAGCGTCACGGGACGCTGTAAACCGAGGCGGTCACTCAATGCCGTCATCGTCTGCTGCCAGTCAGCGTCATTCAGACGACGGCTCTGTTTACGCAGTCGCCAGTTTCCCAAAAGTCCAGTCACCAGCGGTAGTAAGGTCAGCAGGATGCCACTCAGCCAGATTAGCGTGAGAGTATGCATTGACCAGTCGAATGCTGCCGGTTGATTGGAAGTGTGGATGGGAACAGACGCTGCTTTTACAGCCTGGTTCGTTTTCGTATTGATAACGGGTGGAATCGGTTGAGACTGAATTGCGAGTTCGTTTTGATCCGCGGTTCTCGTGACGTCAGTCGCTATTATTGGGGGAGTCAGTCTGTTTTCTGAGAACGCTGGTGCAGAAGTGACAACGGGCGGAGTCGGAGAAACCGGGGCGGTGATTGTTTCGGCTTGCCAGGCTCGGGGAATGACACGCCAGTTCCATGCCGGCGCGAAGAACGTAACCAGCGGTAAGATCAGCAGCGTCAGAAAGAACAGCGTCCAGACACGATGCCGGAGTGCGGCGGAAGAACGGCTCAGAAGTAAGACCAGTCCCGCGGCCAGTGCCGCTAATAACGTGGATTTGACGGCGAGATCGAGGGCAAATCCGTTTTCCAGGCCGGGCAGTGACAGTAGAGCATTTCGCATGGTGCACCTGTTATTTCTTTTTGTTATGGCGTGCTTCTTCAATCAGATTTGCCAGACGTTCGTATTCCTCCGGAGACATCTTGTCACCCGACATATCAAGAAGGGCAGCGACGGCGTCACCGGTCGAGCTGCTAAAAAACGTTTTCAGTAGATGCTGCATCGCCGATTTGCGAGCTTTCGCGGGAGCTTCAGTCGGGCGGTAAATGTATTTGACCCCCTCGCGGCGAAATTTGAGATGTCCCTTTTCCTGCAGCACCCGCATCATCGTGCGCACGGTGGTGTAACTGGGGGCATCGGTTAATTTTTCATGGACCTCGGCAACGGAAGCTTCACCCAGTTCATGAACGGCATCCATGATCTGACGCTCCCGGGCTCCCAGATTCAAATACACTGGTTTTGCCATCTGCTATCCTGTTGAGATACTGGAACCGTAATAAAGAGAATAATAACTTGAAGTGTTACTTCATTAACACATGTTATTAGAGTAACACTTTGTTTGTCTGTCAAGATAATTCTCTCAAGTATTGAATTATTGAGAAGACGAGTACGATAGGATCCATCTTAAGGAGAAGCAGGCGAAGCGGTTCCACGGGTTTAAAACAGAGGGCAACTGTCTTAAAAAGTTACTGACAGCAGCCGAACCGTATCAAGCTCTTTAGATTAGACTGTGTCTCGTTTTACTGCAGCGTCTCCAGAGTCATTCAGGCCGAGTAGAATAGATTGAGAGACGCTCTGGTTAAATGTGATGCGCTCTAGAAGAAAGCTGCCTCGGGAAGCTTCAGAACCCGTCGAGAGGAAGCAAGGTGGTGAACTGAAACTGGTATCCTGGTGACTCGTCGTGCCCGATGTTGAGAGCTGGTGGACCAGACTCGTTATTGATTCGTTGTTGCAAAACATGTTTAAGGCGTATCGCCGCATCTTTCGTTGCCGCTCTGGCTCAGCCAAAGTTGGCTGAGGACTGCCGAAGGGGTACGGCTCAAGTAGTGGTAAACCGTTTGCTGAATTGATAGGATATCCCCTTGGGCCTGCTGTGTGCCCTTCCACGCGTCGTTCTCTTAGATAGTCAAATTCCTGCGGGATATCTTCCCCCTGATTGTGGAGAGCATTTTGAGCGATACATCGATATCCAAACGAATTCTTGTCGCCGGTGATGTAACGCTGGACTGGCAAATCGCCCACATCCCGGGAGGTGATGAATCTTCTTTTCAGTGGACTGCAGACCAACAGACCCGTGTTTCCTGTCACCGGGGAGGAGCTGCACTTCTGGCTGATCTGATTGAGTCAGTCAACGATCGTCTTTCGCAGCAGGCAGGTACCCGTCACGAAATTCTTCAGAGCAGCGCTCCTCTCGCGGACATCTCTAAAACAGACAGGTCCTTTCATCACTCCTATGCCATGTGGTCACTCTTTGATCCAGACCAGAATCCGGGAAAGACTTCAGGCCATGTCGGAAAAGTATGGCGGGTCAAGGAATTTCTGGGGCTGGATCTGAATGAGAAACAGTCAGGTTCAGCAGTCTCAAACAACCAGGAACTCACAGGGGATGGCTCGGATTGTTCCATCGTTGTAATTGACGACACAAACCTGGGCTTCCGCAGTTCCTCTGACAACTGGCCTGCTGTCATAAAAAATCAAAACGGAGCCCCCTGGATTGTTCTAAAAGATGTCAAGCCGGTTGCACAAGGAGAATTATGGAATTACTTGACGAAACACTATGCAGATCGATTGATCGTCGTGATGAATGCAATGGATCTGCGTCGTTCTGATGTGCAGATCAGCAGACAGCTCTCTTGGGAAAGAACAGCACAGGACGTGGTCTGGGAACTCACGCACAATCCACAAATCAATGGTTTATCTCGCTGCGCACATACGATTGTTTCGTTTGGAGCGGATGGAGCAATCCTGCTTTCACGTGACGAAACCGGCGTTCTTCAGGGTAAGCTGTTTTTTGAACCTGAAATTCTTGAGGGGAGCTGGGTCAAGCCCGACCAGGGGAATGTCATAGGAAATAACACCACGCTGACTGCCGCCATCGTGAGACAACTGATGCTCCATCCGGAAGCTCCGGATCTTGGCCAGGGAATACAATCTGGTGTGGCCGGCATGCGCAAGTTGTTTCAGGAGGGGTATGGAACCTACTCAGATAACAGAGAAGCTGAGCTGGCATTCCCATTTGAGTCTGTTGTGCTAGAACTGGAAACGACGCAATCTCTTCTGGTTGTTGCAGAAATACAGAATCCGGTGCTTACACTCCCCCAGACGGGAGCTCAAGTGAGAACAACTTCTCGGAGGAGGTGGACGATTCTGGAAGATCAATACAGCGGAAATCTCGACCAGGTTGCTGAGCAAATTGTATTGAAAGGTCTTAAGTCTGCCCTGAAGGGGGTCCCGATCGGAAAAATCGGGGGATTAACGACCGTTGATCGCACTGAATTTGAGGCGTTACGAAGTATCCAGAATCTGATGGGAGAGTACTGTTCTCAATCGCAGAAGAAACCGCTCTCTCTGGCTGTGTTTGGTCCACCAGGATCAGGAAAGTCTTTTGGAGTCGAGCAGGTTGCGAAATCGATTCGACCGGGGCAGATCGAAGTTCTAACATTTAACATTTCTCAGTTTGACGATCCACATGATTTACACGGAGCTTTACATCAGGTGCGTGATGTGGGACTGCGGGGTAAACTTCCGCTCGTGTTCTGGGACGAATTTGATTCAACATTAGATGGAAAGCCACTTGGCTGGTTAAGATATTTCTTAGCCCCTATGCAAGATGGTTCCTTTCAGGATGGCCAGATCACGCATCCGGTAGGACGCTGTATTTTTGTATTTGCTGGTGGCACCAGCGAGCAGATGTCTCAGTTTGAGACTCAGCTTGACTCGGATGATTCCGAACGCAAATCGGTTAAACTGCCCGATTTTACCAGCCGCCTGAAAGGATTTTTGAATGTCATGGGACCGAATCAGCAGGGGCAGACTTCAGGAGACGATCCCTATTTTAAAATCCGCAGAGCGATTTTGCTGAGGTCTATATTTGAGCGTAATTCACCACTCCTGTTCAATGAGTTCCAGGGAAGTAAAAGTCTGAATATTGATCCTGGTGTCTTACGGGCGTTTATTCAGACCAGGAAATTTAAACACGGAATTCGGTCGATTGAATCGATTGTTACCATGAGCAATCTCTCGCATCAGAAAAAGTACGCAAGATCATCTCTGCCAGCCGAGGCACAACTGGACTTGCATGTCGAGGGCCGGGAATTTCTGGCGCTGGTACAGCAGATTGATTTGAATGGAGAACTGTTGGAAACACTGTCTGAAGCGGCACATGAAGTTTTTCGGGAAGGAAAAGAACGTGATGGCTGGGTTTATGGTTCAACGCGAAATGATGCGGAGAAAATCCATCCTTTGCTGATTCCTTATGCAGAACTCCCGGAGCAGTTTAAAGAAGCTAACCGAGTGAGCGTGCGATCCATTCCAAGAAAGCTGGCATTGGCTGGTTATGTCATGCTGCCGGCGCGCAGTAACGAACCTGCTCTGCAATTCCCTGGAGCCGATCTGGAGCAACTGGCTGAATTGGAACATGAAATCTGGATGGAAGCTAAACTGGCAGATGGCTTCGAACTGGGAGAAGAAACTCCCGAGAACCCGCGTCGAAATCCTTATCTGGTTCCCTGGAGGGATGTCCCCGATTCCATTCGGGAGAGTGACCGTGATCTGGTGAAAGACATTCCCCGGATTCTTTCCCGGGCTGGATACGCAGTTGTAAAACTGAACGCAGTGGGATAATCTGTTCTCTCACTCCCGTCAATTCGAATCTCAATCTGATATTAAATCCATTCCATGAGTCAGCCTGTTTATGAAATCACCTTCTATTCCTTATGAGCTTCGCGTTGGTGTGACCGGGCATCGTCATTTACCTGATCCCGAAGGCGTAACAGAAGCAATCGATAACTTATTAAATCACATTCAATTTACCTGCGAACATGCGACGGAATTTCCCAATGGTAAGTGTGGATCGACCAGATCATGGGGCGATAAAATCGATTTATGGCTTTCACGGTGTGTGAAAGTCGTCTGGCGATCGCTGCCTGTTTCTCCTGAACAGATTTCCGTTGAATCTCAAACTCCACTGGAGTGGATTGTGGTTTCATCGCTGGCCAGTGGGGCGGATCGGAGAGTGGCGGAGGCCGTATTGAGCCGACCGGGTGCCATCCTGGAGGCTCTGCTCCCGTTTCCTGTTGAAGAATATTCAAAAGACTTTACGGAACCGGAAGATCTGCAGGAGTTTCAGAGTTTTTTGAATTCCGATCAGACCAGGGTTGTCACACTGATCAATGATCCCCAGGTTTCCGAAAATCAGGATGTTCGCAATAGAGGTTATCTGACGGCAGGTAAGCGTGTGGTGAATGATTGCGAAATTCTGATCACTGTCTGGGATGGCAAAGCGGCCCGCGGAACCGGTGGTACTGCCGAGGTCGTGCAATATGCACTGGAACGAAATAAAATCGTCCTGTGGATCCACTCCGAACAACCAGCGGCTGCGCCCCTGTTAATTACAGACCAGCAGTCAGATCACGCACAGGCGGGGCCTTTACCCGGTTCCTGGCTGGCGCCGATCCCCGCCACTGCGAAACAACTTTCATTGAACTTCCATCAGCTGTCTTCCTACAATCGAGATGCGGCCTGTAATACTTCAAAATGCCGTCAGATTCGGACGGAGCTTCAGCATGAACTCTTAGCGGATACTACAAAAGTGAATCTCTCACCTGTGGCCTTCGCGTCTGTGATGGAACCCCAGCTTTCTTACTATGCCCGCGCAGATCAACTGGCGATTCGATATCAAAGCCTGTATGTCACAGGAGCTGTCGGCCTGTATTCACTCTCCGCGTTTGCGGTGACGATTGCTGTCGTGCAGGTCATGTATTTTCCGCACCAGCTCTGGTTGATCCTGTTTGAAATACTGGCGATGCTGCTGGCGGTTCTGTTGCTCCGTATCAGCAGAAAGCATGCCTGGCATGAAAAATGGCTACACGATCGTCATCTGGCAGAACGAATCCGTATCTCATGTTTCACCAGTCTACTGCCTTCCGTTAAATCGAGTAATGCAGAATCGACCGAATATGATCGGACGAATCCACTTTCCTTCTATAGCGGTCCGCCGAACTGGGTGGAACTGGCTCATCAGAAGATTCTGAAACAAATCCATTCGATCTCGGAATCTGATATTGAATTCCCGGTACTGAAACAATTTCTGATTCATCACTGGCTACAGAACCAGATCGACTGGCATCTGAAGAACGCCAGAAAGAAGAAGAGAGTACTTCACTGGGTTCACCGTAGCGGCCTGATTCTCTTTCTGACAACGATGGTTATGGCTGTTATTCATATGTCCGGTATTGGACATCATGTGGAAGGCACTCCACCTTCAGCCTGGGGGCTGATTGCACCACTCAGTACCACTCTGGCTATCATTTTGCCTGCCTGGGGAGCGGCGACCCATGCTATCAATCTGTTGCGGGAAAGGGAACGTGTTGCCAGCCGATCAGAGGAAATGGCCAATGCCCTGGCACGAATTGCCTTACAGATGGAGAAAGTAGCAGATTTCAAAGAACTGTTTACATGCGTCGAGCTAGCAGAATCTGTCATGTCGACTGAAAATCTGGAATGGTGTATTTCGCTGCAGTTTCGTGGACTGGAACTGCCAGCCTGATTCCGGGCAAACAATTGAAGACAGATTGAACTGTGTCTCGTTTTACTGCAGCGTCTCCAGAGTCATTCGGGCCGAGTCTAATAGATTGAGAGACGCTCTGCTTAAATGTGATGCGCTCTAACAGAACAGGCGTTCTGAAAACAGGCATACCAGTCAGCCAGAGTTGATGCTCGCTAACCATTCTTCCGATTGTTGCAGTGCAGGGTGCGCAGGCAGGAGTCGATGTCGTTGATTGTCGAGGGCTTCGTACAAGAGTGAGCGTGCCTGATCGGTTTCCCCTTTCTGTAATAAGATGTGAGCCAGGTTTGACTGACACTCGCCAATCCTGGGATTGTCGCCGGCCAGGTTATTTTGTAACACATTCAATGCCTGACGCAGCAGTATCTCTGCCTGTTCAAGATGTCCTTCTGCTTTTTCAACCAGCGCCATATTGAACTGGCTCATCGCAGTATTGATATTATCAGGGCCAAATAATCGTATGTCATCTTTTAATATTCGTTCTCCTGTTTCTCTTGCCTCGTCCAGTCGATTCAATTTGCAGGCGAACAATGTGAGATAGCATTCTCCCGTTGCAACCTGTGCATCATCAGCGTTCTGAGCATTGACGCGGGCAAGGGCAAGGCCTTGTGAGAGACTTTCGTAAGCTGCTTCCAATTGTCCTTTATCTGACAGAATCTGACCCAGGCGATAGTAAGGCAGAATTAAATGGGGAGAGTCGATGCCATATGAGTTGAGTACGCTATCAATATACTGCTGGATCAGATCCAAAGCGGAGTCCGTTGCGCCTCGCAGTCGCTGGGTTTCAGCAAAAGTGTAAAGCATCGATCCTTTTTGGGAATTCCCCCATTCTTCGTTTTTCTCTTGAATTGAGAGCCAATTCTGGCAGAGTGAAGCAACGGCTGACCATATTTCCAGACTGTTAGCCAGTTCGCTGAGTGATTGAATGTAAGCGAGCTTCAATTCAACGGTGGGTATATGAGGATCAGTCTCAATCGTTTTCAGCATCTGTGCAACGGCAACTTCGATTTCCGTGTGATTACCCAATCTGCTTTGTGCACCTGCCTGGATCAACAGGAAATCGGCGCTGACTTCATTCTGTGCCAGGGATTGTTTCAATTTGCTGGCTCGATCCAGCCAGATTCGCCCCTCTGCTTCATTGGCAAGATTGATATAGGTGATCGCCTGTAACGCAGCGATCATGCCTGCCAGGTCAGAAGGGATGTCGAATTCTGTGCACAAATCCCAGAGATGATTCAGCGCGTCAGGATTTGAATGGCGGGGACCCGCGGCAAGGACCTTGATAGCCACTTGAACCTGTTCCTGGACCAGCAGGTTCTTAGACCGTTCGAATTCAGGAGTATGAGCCAGACCGTCCTGTTTCAACTGACGGAGCACGGTTTCAGATAGTTTCGCAACGTCACTCAGCCGCTCGAACCATTGTGCGAGATAACAGATATGGATCTTTTGTTGAAGTACTTCCACACTATGAAATCGATTGGGTGAAAGGCGGGCGGCGTCTTCCGCTTCATTTGCATAGTTCCAGGCTTCTTCGAACTGATTTAGGCCACAGTGATATGTGATCCAGGTCGTCAGGAAGGAAGCCCGTAAGACTGGTTGCGTGGCAATGGTAAGTCCTTCTTCAAGAATCAGGCGCGCCCGTTCAAAATTCCCGTTTTGAAGCAACCGGGATGCCAGGCGTTGCATGAGCATCAAGCGTGTATTTGGTTGGAATTTGGTGACGGGGAGGGCAATCGCTTCTTCCAGGAGTGAAATGCTCTGCTTGATATTTCCCTGCTCGGAATGATAGCTGGATAACTCCTCGACCAACCTGACATATTCTTCAGTTTGTCCCAGTTTACTCCCAATCATCATCCCATCTGTCATCATTTCTTCATAACCTTCAAATTCTCTGAGAGTACGCAGCGCGGTCGACAGGTAGAGGCAGGCTCGTGGAACAATGCGTTGCATGGCTCCGTCTTGATTTTCCTGAATCACGGTCCAGGCAATCGACTTTGCTTCTTCAAACTTTCCCTGCCGACTCAAAATCTCGATGAGCGTTGTCTGCGCGATGGGGATCTGGAGTTGATCGTCGATTTCTATTGCCAGGTTAAGGCCTGCACGCGCTTCGCGTTCCGCTTCAGGCAACTTCTCATGTCCCATGCCACTGAAGGCGACTGCCAGTTGCTGAAAAATACTGCCTTTAGTTTTCTGATCCACTGGTGATTCACCAAGTGCTGACAACATTCCCTCTAAAATGACGACTGCCGTCTTACCGTTTCCTGCACCGATCTGTAACGCGCTACATTCCAGGAGCGGCTGACGGATGTCTGGATTGCCCATATCCAGTTGATCTACCACTTCTTGAAAACGATCTGGATGATGCACTGCAAGTTGAATAAAGGTATCACGACAGATCGAGTGAAAGGCACGGTTCTCAATCGTCAGGCGGGAAAGCCATCTGGTCAATATTCGTGCAGATTTAAGGGGTGCGTTCCGCAGTGCCAGATAAAATTCATCGACGAGTTGTCGCCAGTTTGAGCTGATCGCTTTGGGTTGCACCAGGTCCAACTCCATCAATATATTTTGAACCTGATCCCATTGTTCAGAGGCCTCCAGGTGAAAAAGCAGTTCTGTTTGCGATCGCAATGGTGCAACACGTCCTTCACTGTCCGGATGGGTCTCGCGGAAATCGAACAGTCGTGCCAGTTTTCGATGCATCTCATGTATGACTTCTTCTGTGAGTAAAGTTTTTCGAACAGCACGCAATACACTTCTATGATAGAAATCCAGTAAGGCACCTCGATTCTGAAGATAGGTCCGCAGATGTCGCAGTAATGAGGCAATCTCTTTTTGTCTCGACTCTTTCTGAATCATGTTTTCTTCAGTTTCTGCAGGCAAATCCAGGACGACTAATTCATGCAATTCAGATTCACTCAACCCGATTCGAGAGACAGCAATCCCACAGAGAACGTCGGATACCAGTGATTTATCAAAATCATAACTCAACCACGTAATCAATTGAGAAAGCAGTTTTGTGGGATCGTCTGCCTGTTCAAAGAGTTGAATACGAGGTCGTAATAATTCAAATGAACCGAACCCGCGCAGTTCTTCCAGTGCTACCATCAGATAAAGAGGGTTACGGGTTGCCGGATTAGTCAGGAGTAATTCGATCTGCTCTGAATCCAGGCTCTTGGCAGCAAGTGAGGGAACTTCTTCAATGATTTTTCTGCAATCCTGGCTGGTGAGTACAAAGTCGCGGAGGTCCAGTAATCGATGGTCACGCAAATTTAATGCACTTCTGACCTGCGAGCTTTCTTCGGCTCCTCGGAAATTATCGGGTAGGCAGCTCATTACGAGAGTCACATTCTCCGGAAACTGAACGGGAAGCCAATGCAGATCCAATGCGTGATGTGATGCGTCAAGTTGATCCAGCGCATCGAGAAACAGAACCAGATGCCTTTCAGGGGGGAGCTCTTTCAGTACCTGCCTGAATTGATCGGCCAGTGCGGAAGTCTCCGTTTCGAGCGTCAGCCTGAGATCGCACTGCGCTGAAATTTCGAGCAGAATACGACGTAGAAGACCATCAACCGATGTAGAGTCGGGGCTGACACCAATAAAATGTCCGATCACAAAAAAGCGTGAGGACCGGTTTGCCAGCCAGGACATCACCTGACACACCTTGGCCATGATGGCCGACTTTCCACTTCCCGCGTCACCTACAATAACCAGCGGTGCCTGACCTGGATGATTCAGATAGTCAAAAATCTTTCGTTCTGCCTCTCTCCGTTTTACGTAGACCCGTAAACGAGATTCGATAAATCGCTGATGATATTCCTGTTCCGTATTTAACTGTGACAAATCTTCGAGAGATTCTGAATTTACGCTCTGGCGGCGGGAGATCCACAGTTTAAACATCTCCATCCACTCTTTCAGTTGCGGATGATTTGACAGCAACATCCAGTTGACGGCAAACTGCTGGTCATCCAGAGCGAGAATCTGATCAAGTTGCTCAAAGCCTGCAGATCGAGACCATTCTTTCAACAATGACTTTAATTCCGGAATCGAATATTGCTCGGGTTCGGCATGAGTCGCGATTTCACCACGCGATTCAGCATCGGCTGCAGCGAGCCCTTCAAACTGAGGGTCGGTACAGAGCAGGTCCCAGAACTGCTCGTAAACCTGACGTCCAAAGCTCTCGAGTCCGCTGAGTGCGATTGTACCGTATTGATCCACGAATCTTTGCAAATGGGGTGACGATTCTTTGAGTGAAGCATATTCACCAGGGTCGATCATTCCATCTTCAGCGAGGGCACGAAGTTGTTCGCGATCGTTATCTTCCAGAAGCAGTTGTGCTGCACTCCATCTGATTTTCATCCCTTCGTATTGCCAATGATAACCTGTTACTATCGTACGACCCGAATTCTTTATACTCTGCTTCAGGGTATTCAGGCGGTCTCGTCTTTGCTGTACCAGTTCATGTGCCGCAGCTTCGCCTAACTCTTCGATCTCGTTCTGGCTGGCCATCTCCAGTAACAGGGACTGCTGGTCGGATGGTATTGTTTTTATCGGTGTCGCATCCCGGAAATAAAACAGACTGTGCCGGTCCATTTCGGGGTGGTTGAGAACACCGTGCAAGACTTCCAGTTCTGTAATGGAATGAGATTCACGTTCCTTGAGCCATTCATATTTCGCGGTCGCCTCGGAGGGGAGTGACCTGGGAACCCAACCGTATCGCTCTCCCAGTAGACCGATGAAATAAGGTCGACAATGGTCAATCTGTTGTAAGCAGAGGTCAAGGACCTGATCACTTTCTGCCTGCTCTTTGGTGAGTCCCCACCGCAGATCGATTTCAATTAGGCGGATGCGATGCGGTTCCAGCCTCGCTCGTAATGCGGGAAAGACATACTTGACCAGATGGTCGCGTTCTGCCTGCATATCGCGAAAGGTAGAAGAAATGAAAACACGAATAGTTTTCCATTGAAACGTCATCGTAGTAAACCTTAGGCTGACACGATCGGTAGTAGAAAACAATCAGGCGTTTGATTGAAGGGAACACATTATTATCAGGTATCAATAAGCCGAATTCAACCATCGCATGGACCCTGGGTACAGAAAAAACTGATACGCCAAGCAGGAATGCTTCGAGAACGCTATCGAGGTCTGTTTTTCCCGCTGACTGAAAACCAGAGTAAAGAGATTGAAGTATGCCCACCACGCCCAACTCATTTGAAATGAACCTGGGATCGTGATCCATATGTATTGTCTGGATCTGCCTTGAATCTTTTTGGCTCGATACAAAGCAGCCACAGCATTATCGCCAGTCAGCCGTGATGTCTGCTCGATATCGTATAATTCCCAAACGAGAGCACAACATATTTTTGCCTCGCAGCTATTGTACTATTTAACTCGGTACAACCGCAGCAGCCGCAAGTCGTTTCCACGGAAAAGCAATCTCCCGTGCTTGAGATTGTTGTCTGGTCTTGCTGATTGAAATCCGAATGTCTTACGTGTCACAAGGCTGTTCACTCAACTTCCGTTGAAGACTCACTGAATCGAGGTGGTCGTACGTCAGCAACAGTGCCCCCTCGGCGGCATATTTCTCGAATAAACTCGAGATCAGATTCTCCTCGCCGGGCCAGGGATAGGCAAAAACTATATCAAAATCTTCGGGACCAAGTTCCAGTTCTTCGTACCCATCTTCCGCATCTGTGATGAGCCAGGAATACGAGGCGTTGTTCTCGGCATAGGCTGCCTCGACACAGGATTCGGCGCCCGCGGGAATGAAGCTGCCTTGAACGAATTCCACGGGTAGACCAAAATCATCTGCCAGACTTCGCGATGCATCGATCAGCTCTTCCTCAATCTCAATGCCACAGGACATAAACTCAAGCATCGACGCTAAAGACGCTACCACGCCGAAACCACATCCCCATTCACAGAACGAATTTCCAGTGGCAAGATTTGTGTCGATGATGGCTTGCAGAGCGTGGTAGACCGTTTTGAAATCACTCGGGACGAAGCCAGTGGCGCGGCGTGGACTCTTCTGGAGATACTGGCTGACTCTCAAATCAGCTTCGCGAAGAAAAGCAACGATCTCGTCGGGCAAAATCGAATCGTTTTTCGAAATTTCAATTTCCACCAAAGGCACATCAAGTAATCCTGAAAGAAGTTCGGTTCAGTGCGAGGCACCTCGCCCCTGCGTATATAGAAACAGTTGATTCAGAGTTGACTGAAGCAGACTCAGTCACGAGCAAAAAACAGCCAGTCGGTCTGTTGTACGTTGATCAGATTGTTGAAAACGGTTATGGGTTCGATACGAACTTCGCGGAATACCTTTTGCAGTGCATCGACAAACGGTGAACTCTCAGCGTACGACCAGACGCCAAGCAGTCCGTCTTCTGCAAGATGGCGTTTCGCATGCTGCAACCCATCGGTCGTGTAGAATTGACCGTTGGCTTCACCCAGGTTCTCATCCGGTGAATGATCCACGTCGATGAGGATCAGGTCATGTTTCTGTTCCGGCGGACTGGCGAGACGCTGGTAGATGTCACCCTGAGTCACTTTGAGCCGGTTGTCTGCATTCAGTTTGTCTGACAGTGGGACCAGCCCTTGCTCCATCCAGTTGATCACCTGTGGAAGAAACTCGACAACCTCGCATTGTGAAACTCGATCCGATTCCAGCGCTGTCCCAGCGGTATAACCCAGGCCGAGACCTCCGACCAGCACGCGCAGGCGGGATCCTGAGTGCATTTGCAGCGCGATTTCCGATAGTGCCTTCTCGGAAGCCGTCAGGTAACTGCTCATCAGGAATTCGTGATCGAGCGTGACTTCCGTGACGATCGTTCCAGGCTCGCACAGCAGCTCGCGTCGCCGCAAACACAGGATACCGAGCTCGGTAGGTTCGTAGGCGAGAATCTCGAAGAGTGGAGGTTTCATAGAAAAACTGGTTTCGTTAAGTATGAATGCGGAGCCTGACACGTCACGCTAGCCTGTGTCCAGTTTTACTGAAGCGTCTCCAGGACCATTTGGACCGAGTAGATAAGAATGAGAGACGCTATGGTTTATTGAGATGTGCTCTAGAGACCACTTCGCCGCGTAGACAAATGGTAACGAACAGGAAGTTGCTAAGTCAACAGGCAGTGACAGAGTCTGTCCTGAGTTCTTGCAAGACAGCAGCGCATCTGCACAGAGAGTTCGGAAAAACGCCGCTGACTCTCTGCACGCATCGTCAATCGATTTCAGCCTCACCACCAATGACCAGGTCGCCAGATTCCGTGCGGATGTAGTAGCTGTGCCGGCCCGTGGACGTCGGTTTGATGATGGCTTCGAGTTGACCAGCTGGATTCATTTTCAGCGGTTGCGAAAGCGCCTTTCCATCGGCACCGACGAGAATTGCCACAAGCTTCTCTGCGGTCTCGCCGGCTGCATCGTCATCGGAAATTGTCAGCCCCATTCGGACAGAGCCATCATCCTGCTTATCCACGCTGACGCTGTGGGTCTTGCTGCGGTCTTTGATTCGCTTCCAGATATAAATCGACGGATCGCGTTGATACGTGCGGCGCGACTCGAACATACCGGGAGCGTCTAGAAACACTTCATCATCAATTCGATAGAGGAATGCAAAATCCATTGGGAACGTACGTCCTTGCCATTTTCCACTTAACATCGTCGCTTCACCGCAATAAAACACTCGCACTGGTCCATGTTTTTCCAAGTGAAACTTTGTTTGCCGGTAGGTGCTTATATACTTTCCATCGACACTCATATTTGTCAGAATTTCCAGATCGTCCTTAATCAATTTTTCCTGGCGATAAACGACTTTGCCATTCTCATCACGAGTGACCCTCTCCCATCGCCCTTGCATTGTCGCCAGGTCGTTACGAAGGTCCGGATCGTCAGGAATCCACGGTTCATTCACTTTTGCATCTTGTGCAAACGAAGGCAACGCAACGAGAAGTGCCAAAACAACGGCTAGATTTGTTCGCGGGCGATTCATGGATATGTCCTTGAGGTGTTTTTGTCGAGTGTGTAGTTTCTCACAGCCTGTGCCAGTGTCTGCATCAGCCCGCTGCCTTATGCCAGGGGATTACCGCAGTGTCCTTGCGAATCGATTTGCGGCCCTGCAACAGACCGGGAATCTCGTAAAACAAACCTTCCCACAGTTTGTAGACGAAAGCTTGTTGTTCCGGGATTTGGTCAAAAGTACTACCGTTCTGCCGGAATTCCAGTACGGTGCGATTGTAGATCGGAACATCACCTTCCACAGTCCGCTCGATCCTCGAAACCATGAGCAGTCGCTGGGTTCCGTCCAGCCATGTGCGCGTGATCGTCTCACGATTTCCCTCGATTTGCATGTTTTCACGCACGGCCCGTTCACCTGGTATGAACCGTTGCCATGTTCCGTTAAGCTCAGTGAGAACGGTATCAGAATCCTGCTTGTCAGAATGATCGTCAGCGACTGTACGAAGCATTTCCGGCAGCCGCTTCAGAAATGCATCGGGAGCCGACTCCCAATCATCGCGCAACAACCCATCACGGCGTTCCAGCGCAAGAATGGATCCCATGACGGTCATCCGTAACACACCCGTCTCCTCGTGATACCACCAGAGACGATTACTCTGGTCCCAGCACGCAAACCATGTTTTATCGGCGGCAAGTTGCTTGATCGATTCAGAGAGAATACGTGGCCTCTTACGCTGAATGTTCGGCTCGATCCAGGGAATATTATCAGACCAGGAGTTCGTTGGTGCGAGATAAAACGTGCCAGCCGGTCCTTTTACGTAGTACGACAATAGCCCATCTTTTGAAACGTAAATTGAGATTGAACATACCTGAGCTTGAGCCAGATAGGTGCCAGGCTGATCCAACACTTCATTCGGTTCTGAAACTTCTGGTTTCGCTGGCTTCAATTCCCTGGTTTTCGCCGGTAGCGTGTCATTGTCAGATTGCAGTAATTCGGCAACACGCGTAGTGGCTTCCTGCTGTGCTACACGTTGTGAGACCGGTTTCCCTTTAGCCTCAGATGTCATCGATCCTCCCTCGGAAGTCTCCAGATTCCTGACGAGATTTCCTCCAGCATCTCGCTCGATGACCCGGCCCGCAGTGGCTACCGTCGTCGTAATTCCAACCGCCAGGAGCACGACGATCACAGCGGCACTGGTTGTCATGCTGCGTCGATTTCGCTTGTCATCTAACACACACCGAACACGATCTGCAAGCTGACTTTTGCCAGCCATGGTCATCGCGGTTGCAGTAATCCCCTCAGGGCTTCGGTAAGTGGATGCGATATCTACCAGGTGTTGAGAATAAGTCAGCGGTAGAATTCCGGCGGCCAGAACCAAATCATCACATGCCCGTTCTCGTTCGATTTGCAACTGGCGTATGACAAGCCAAACCAATGGATGAAACCATAAGGTCGCTCCGACCAGCCGCGACCACCATAATGAAAGAACATCTCGGCGTTTTACATGGGCCATTTCGTGAAGTAGAACTACTTGTTTTAACTCGGTCGACCAGATATCACAGCCGGATGGCAGTATCACGAACGGATTGATCAGCCCACCTGTCAAAGGGCCAATTTCGTTGGTTGCTTCTTGAATCGCTATATTTCGTCGAAATCCAAGTTTCGACTTAACATCTGCAGCCAGCCCGCACCACTGTTGATCAGAAAGCTGTATAGATCTCTTGAGAATTCGCGATAAGCGGATCAAACCGAACAAAATCTGTGCAAGAATCAGCACAGATCCCAAGAACCACAGAGCTAACAACCAGGCCGCGACTCCCCATGCTCGACTCTCTTCGTGTGCAAACTTTGTTGTTGGAAACGGATCAACCGCCCCGACACGATCGGTTGTTTCCATTGATTCACTCATTCCAGCCATGGGGGCAGATGTTGTTGTGAGCGGTTCTTGTCGATAGTGTATTTTTTCGGTTGGTAGATCTTCTGGTACGAGAGATACGGTATCGGTCGAGGCCACATTCTGTATGGTCGAATCAGGTGTGGCAGATGTAGTTTTAACCGGCTTAGACTCGACGCGGCTGAGCAGGGGGGCAGTCGGTCCCCAACCTGGTAACACGATGGAGGCGACAGGAACACAAGCCACAGCCAGTAACGTAGTTACCCACAACCCATGCAGAAACGCAGCTGACTGTCGATACAGGCAAATGCCAAGGCAGTAACCAACAGCTAACACAGCTGTGATACGGATGAGAACATCGACGAGGCGCGCCCCCAGAAGTCCGTCAGAATTCAATTCGGAAAGAATGGTTGACATGTCTCGCTCCGATTCAACAGTTAAAAAACGAATTATAGCCTTATGTTATTATACTAAGTCCGTCCAGGGATTCTTCTCATGACATCATTCGTGTTTACGAGCTTCATCAATCAAGATCTGAATGCGGTCGAGCTCCTCGTCCGTCAGCTCCTTCGACTTCATATCCAGTAACGTAGCAACCGTCGTTTCGATTGAGTTATTGAAAAACGTATCCAGCATGTGCCGCAACGCTGACTTGCGGGCCTTGTTTCGTGTCCGAGTAGGTAAATAAACATACCTGGGGCCATCGCTGATGTGTTTGAGGTGCCCTTTTTCTTCCAGCAACCGCATTGTCGCCCTGATGGATGAATAACTGGGAGGATTGTCGAGGCTTACCAGCACTTCTTGCACAGTGCCTCGCCCGATTCGATAAATAATATCCATGATTTGCCGTTCGCGACGACTGAGTCTTCCGGGTGAAACCATGTTGATGCTCCATTTTCAATATCGAACTCATGTATGCTAAAAATTTAGCATAGTGCTAATAAAATAGCAATAGAAAAGTTGAAATATTCCGTCTGGTCACTTGCAGGATGGATTCCAGCGTGGGGGTCAAGTTCGCATGAATGAGACCCTGCGGTTCGTTGTGTCATCAACGTTTGATTGAAGTGCTGCTATAATGCTCGTTTTGGTTTGCCGGTGGAGTGCTGTTTTAAATAATGAGTGGATGGACATTACAAGAGTGCGACAACGAAGCATGGAAACAACACCCACAACCCTCAATTTCCAGCATGCCAAAGCAGTCGCCTGCGTTCAACCAGTTTCGCGAACAAAAATATCACGAGTGCCTCGGGCAGTTTACAATCGGAACTGGTTCACCACTGACCGGTCCTGGACTGTGTCTGGTTTTATTGTATCGTCTTCAGGGCCATTTGAACCGAGTATCATCGGATGAGAGACGCGAAGGTTAAATGTGATGCGCACTAGAAGAGGTAACCAAGCAAGTCAACTGGTTCATCTGGCCAAACCTTTTTTCCTGTTTGTTTTATCATTAATTCTTTTTCGATTCGTTCAGTTTCGACTCCATAATTCTTGTGCTCATCAATTTTGAGCCAGGTAAGGTCGGTCGAAATTAATCGAAATCCATTTTTTTCATACAGGCGATGATCATCGGCAACGAGGAACAGAAAATCGATTCCTTTCGCTTTCGCCAATGCCGAAAGTTGATCCAGTATCTCTGAAGCAATTCCTCTTCTCCTGTAACCGCTGGAAATACATAAATCGATCACTCCAAAGATAGAGAACACTGATTTTCCTACTGATATCATGCGATGATCTATCCCCATATGTCCAACCAGGATTCCGTCTTCATACGCTAAAAATCTAAAATGAGGCAACTGTTTGAAATACGATCTTGCTTGTGAATTCTCAGGAAAGCAATCATTTCGAAGAGCAGTAATCTCGTCATGAAGTTGAGGATCGATCTTGATTTATTGCGTTGCAGTTATCATCCGTATCACCACCAACTACATGTGCGTGCCCGCAAAGTTCATCAGGATCGATATTTGAGGGGCCCAGGGGCGAACTGCAATGTTCGTCAGAGTCATGGTTGTCATCACAATCCCCGCATGCTTGATCTGCTTCTATCACACTCCCAGCTGAACAACTTTCGTCTTTATCATGGGATGGATCCGTTGTTCCTTGAATTCCGCAGTTTTCATCAACATCCGCCTGAGTCAATGGAGGACTAAGCGGGCCGCATGCATTGTCTTGATCAGTCAGTTGTCCCTCACCTGCAGGAGTTACGCCGCAATTACCGTCTGGATCATGCCCGACTCCTGCCGTACCTGATGTACATGTTTCATCGATGGGGCTGGTACCTCCCCCACAAGTATCAGCGAGTGTGATTTTCGGATCAGCAATATCAACAATTGTCACTGTGAACAAAAACGTGCCGACAGACCGAATGAACTCTCGCCTGGAAGAATTTTCATTGGGGGTCGACTCATTTTTTTCAGGGGACTCTCCTGACAAATTCGGATTCTCTTCATCGTTGAGGTCTGTCATAGGTTTTCCTTATTGTGGAGGGGAGCTGTCTGGTCATGATAAAAATTGAATATTGTTAGAGGATCTAGTTTCCAATATCTGATTTCGATTTTCTTTTTTTGAAAAACACCAGGTAAATACAGACAAATAACAGGACCACTAAATTGACACCTAAAAGCCAGATGAATCGATTGGAGGAAGTGCTCTGGAGGGCAGATTGATTCTTCCTCTCTAGTTTTTGTCTTGCTATTCGCTGATTTTTTTTATCAAGTTCTACTAATAATCGCTCTGATCTTTCTTTGTGATAGAGATGCCACTGAGGCCAGATTTGTGTTAGTTTTTGAGAGGCCTGTTCCCTGTTCTGTTTGGCAGTAACCAGCTCAGGTGGTTGAACACTCAGCCGTTTGTAAGTGGAACAAATCAGATGCCGCGCATTGATGCGGCTTAAATCCGTCAGCAACTTCGGTAGCTCGTCTGGGACCTGTAAGTCTTTTTGAGCAGAACGCAACTCTTCTGCATAGCGATTGCTATGCCGTTCATACATTGCCAATAGTGCGTTTAAATATTCTTCGTTTGTTAGAGTTGAATCGTTTTTTTGATTCTCAAGAATCGAACCTTTGAGGTCTTCTTCAAAGACAAATGATTTCAGATGATCATCCGTGAATACGGATTTGGCCCAACAGGCAAGCAACGGTCGAAATAACTCATCTTCTGCTAATTCCTGGTACACCTTGCTCAGATTGGCTCGATGGAACGCAACCACCCATCGCTGTCTCTCTGGGGGATTCTTTGGCTGAAGAATTGTGTTCCAGTCGGAGGGCAACTTCCTTATCTCTTGTTTGAGCTGAGATTCTCTCGTCGACAATCCACCATTGAGTTTCTTGACGGCTGTTCCAAGAAGTTGATTCTCATCCAGAATTTTATGCTCCAACTCACGCTCATATTTCAGGGCCGATTGCCAGTTTTCGTAAGCCTGATCAAACTGCTTTCTTTTCTCTGGCGGAAGATCATTAATTGACTTTATGGAGACAGCATTTTCGCTGGGAACCTCGGCCCGAGAGTAATTAATATATTTGACTTCCCGTGGAAGAGTGGGGGCAGAACTTCCAATAGTACCCACCGACGAAGTTCTATTAGAAGTCTCTTTTTTTTCAGGACTGATCTGATTCGGACGAAGACCGTTCTTCCACGGCTGGCCCCAACTTTTTGAAAGCGGAGTGAACATGACGGCAACGAATCCGAAAATGAATAAAATCGGCACTTTAAATTGGACTGATTGAGTTTGCGAAGTCAATTTATTGATGCCTGCATACCATCCTTGATACATGTTTTTCTCCTCAGAAAGACACAAATTATTAATCAACAAATAGAAATAGACTTAAACCTTGATTGACTGGATTTGGAAACAATTTCAATAAATCTCGTTCTGTTTTTTAGACTCAATTGAATCTCTCAAACTCAGTTAGTCGTTCCGGTTGAAGTCTTCAGAATCCATCCTGAATCTTCTGATATTGTCCACTATCAGAAAACAGCGTCTGCCAAGAAATATTGCCTCAAGCCCACCTTCCAGTCAGACTAATGATAAAGTGATTTTATTAGAGGTAGTTTCAAACCCGAAGATTACGTAAACAGTTTGGTATAGTATTTGTAGGAGTACCTCACAAAGGAGGTCTCATTATGACCATGACCCGCGTGTCCCGACCTGCCACAGGTCGCAACATTACCGGGTCCAGGACGGAACCAAAACCACAACTCTCGGACGAGCAATGGCTTCTGATCAAAGATCTGTTTCCAGAACCACCGGCAAACGCAGCCGGAGGGCGGCCCAGAGTGGCTGCCCGCGAGTGCCTCGAAGGAATCCTTTGGGTATTAAGGACCGGTGCCCGATGGAAAGATTTACCAACATTTTTACCATCTCCCAGCACCTGCTGGCGTCGTTTCAAGGAATGGACCGAAGAGGGTGTTTTCCTCGAAGCGTGGCAGCGATTGCTCGAACACTTCGACCGCCGAAAGCTGGTGGTCTGGTCAGAAGCATTCGGGGAAGGCACATTCTGCCCCGCAAAAAAAAAGGCGCCGATGTCGGCAAGACAAAACGGGGAAAGGGAACCAAGCTTATGCTGCTGGTCGACGGAAACGGGCTCCCTCTCGCTCTGGATCGTACCAGTGCCTCGCCGGCAGAGGTGAAGCTGATTGAGTCCCTGCTGGACCAGCGCGTTTTGCCACGCGACCCCGATCGCCTGATTTATGATCGTGTGGCCGATTGCGACCCCCTGCGCACACGGTTGGCGAAACGGCAGATAGAGCTGATCTGTCCGCATCGCAAGAACCGTGTCAAACCAGCGACGCAAGACGGGCGTGCTTTGCGGCGATATCGACGTCGCTGGAAAGTCGAACGCACCATCAGTTGGTTGTTCAACTTTCGTCGCCTGGTAGTACGGTATGAAAGATACAGTCATTTGTTTTTAGGATTCGCACAACTCGCGGGCGTGTTCACCTTACTAAATAAATTATGAAACCACTGTTAGTCACCTGCATGGATTTGCTCATCAATGAAGCTGACGGGTAACAAAAACATGCGAAAGGAACAGTGGTTGCTCGGACAGGATGCCTCAGAGGCTTCCTGACACAGATAGAGTCTGAATATGGTTTCCGATTGCTGTATATAATATCAGGCGTTAGAAGTGTATCAAGCATTGATTCCTGGTGATTCGACTGTATCCAGTTTTATTGAAGCGTCTCCAGGGCCATTTGGATTAAGTATAATTGATTGAGAGACGCGATGGTTAAATGTGATGCGCTCTAGATTCATTAGCGGAGTTTTCTAATACTACGGGCGCTAACTGTTTCAGTTAACCTGGCGGGCAGAAAATACCACTTGCCGTTCATGCGAAACGACTCGCAGAACTTCCTGTCACGGTCCATGTTGACATAACGGCGATCGCGCAAGAAGCCGTCGTCGAAGTGAGTCAGGTTGCAGGCTACACGGAGACCAGCATACAGAACCGGCGTGGCAACGGAGTCGATGACTTTGAGTACTACTGCGCTGCCAACAGCTTTGATACTGCTATCCTGAGAGTCTCAAGGCCCGAAGCGGACAGCCGACCATACGCCGCCGTGCCTGCGTCCGCTTCATTGGTTTTGTTGACCTCCGCATCCAGATCTACATATTGATTGACGAAGCGTCGCATTTGATTCTGTGACCAACGTTTTTGTTGCTGAAGCAAATTGAGATACTCGATCAACTGCTGCACATCTCGATAAGCTTTCAATCGCATCGAATGTCGAATGACAGTTTCGTCAGAAGTGTTTTTATCGAAAATGAACAATCCCAGTTGATCCGCTTCAGTCAAGGCACTTCCCGATTTGTTGACCGTCTGCCAGGGAACAATGCCAGTCGCTCCGGCCTGCCAGGCATCCAGCGCCCAAGCTTGTACGTTGCGATTCGTTTCGTGGACATGGTTCGATGTCCCGTAAACCCACGTCTTCAGACCATCAGACTGCATGCGGTCGCTTACCAGACGACGATAATGCTGGAACGCCGTCGCCGACACAACCCACAGATCATCGCGTCGACTTAACTGACCCCGGCAGTATTCAGGGCGCGAAATGTCGATGCGATAATCAATCTGAACTCCTGGTGCTACATCACGTCCTCGGTCAGTCAGCTCTCCATAGAACTGCAACGCCCGGTAATCCCAATAGCTTGCTGGTTCATCCAAAATCCACGGAGCCTTGGTCTTCTCATTGAGAGATCCCTTATTGTTGAAGTACACCTGAAAACCGGTTTGCTTCCAGCTTTTGGATTCTGCAAGTCGAGCAAAATCCTGCAGGATATTAACAAACGTACGACGATACTCCGGCTGCTCAGCAAACGAATGATATGCGTCTGGATTGCCATTGAAGTAGGATCGACAATTCAACGGCCAGCTTTCGTGAAACGTCAGATAGAAGCCTGGTGCCGCAATCGGTCCACGATGACCCTCTTTGAATAATGAGCCATCAATGTACGGACCAAAGGCTTCAATAAAATCGTCCCAGAAACCGGTCTTTGAACCCGGCTGAATACTATCGTACCGTCTGTTGTCCATCCGTCTGCCGGAACGAAGACGCATATCAAGATTACTTTTCCTTGATCCCGGGGCAGCAGTTCTATGCGAGTAATGCAGAATATTGGCGTGGACTCGATGGTCGTATGCGATTTGTTGCAGGGCATAGTATTCGTTGACATGATCCGGCAATCCATAGCCATTCATCTCACAGGAGAACGACGCTTGACGAGGTAATGCGAAGGGAAGAACTTTGATTATCAGCGGCACCACGCGTCCGTCAGAAATTGTGATCTTCCCTTGACGAAGGCCTGGGGATGCATCGAAGGGAAGATAGATATCGGCAATCACGGAATGATCCGTATCGGGTTTCAGCAAAATGGAATCAGGCATCGGCAGCAGTGGATCGGGAATCAAGCGACCGTTTGACGGAACGTAGACGGCTTGATGCAGATCGATCCGTGGTTCAGGTTCGTCCAGTTGGATTTTGACGGACACTTCTTCGTTCTTGTCAACTCGCAGCAGCAACTGAAATCCGACTACTTCGCCCGCAGCGGCTGTCAGCCGAACTCGCTGACCGTCGAAGATTGCGTTATCTGTCCGGTAATCTTCCGGCAGTTCGCCGACAGACTTTCCGGAAGAGTCATACTTGTCCGTAACTGGAATCACACTTAGACCAGGAACTGGCGACGATTGCGCTGGTGAAAAGGCCACATTTGGTTTATCGATCGAAACGGATTTCAGAATCACGCCACGTAACTTCGCAGGTTGTGAAACTTGTCCTGTACGATTCAGCGTGACGACCTTGATTTCATATGGCTGATGCACGGCGATGGACGAGGGGAGGTCTCGGAGTTGAATGGTCTGCTTATGTCCATTCTTCACAAGCGGAATATTATGTCGGCCAAGTGATTTACCATCAATGGTGACTTCGTAAGCAAACCCATCATGCAGGGGAGACTTCAACGTCAGCCGCGCAGAGGTATCATCTGCCGAAGCCAGTCGCAGCTCTGTTGCAGCATCTGGAACGGCTTCAACCTGATCGTCGAGTTCAACTATCAGATAGGGTTTCTTTCCCGATTGCTCATGCGCAAAGATCGTCGGATTGCGTCGGGTGTCGGCACTGTGTTCATGAATGGCCAATCCATGAGCGACGCCAATCGCCAGCGCATGAATCATATCGGGAGGCACATCCCAATGATAATTGCCATCACGCATTTTTGTGTTCGTATTGTGTACCAGCGTAAATCCGTTGCCGCCACATACCGCTGGAAACCGAGCTCCCTTGTACCCCCAGTCTTCAATGCCGTCAATTCCTGCAGTCAGGCCGTTTGAGTGTTGTTCATTCCACGGTGTGGCAATTGTGGAAATGGTAACACCAGAAATATCCTGTTTCCCCGGCACACAAACCAGCGTTGCGCTTTTCACTCGTTTTCCTGCGATGGCAGACGTGTCAAACGCCATCGCGACAATATGCTGGTTGCCTTTGATGCGAATTCGCCCCTGTTGACCGGCGTTCAGCGACCACTCGCCATCCACCATGACGATCGAGTTGTCTTTGGTCACTGGCAGTTGAATCGGATCTCCCGCGAGGGCATCCGTGACGATCAGTAATGATACGGAGAGCAGAACAAACAGGAACCGCATGGGAGAGCTCGCTTTTCAAACCTGTGATTAGACTGTGTCCAGTTTTACTGTAGTGTCTCCAGGGCCAATCGGATCAAGTATAATAAATTGAGAGACGCGATGGTTAAATGTGATGTGCCCTAGTAATTGCGTAAAGACAATGCCGTCAGGGGAATGAGGCCTTGGCGACTCGTCAGGTTAGCAGCCCTGAAACGCCATCGCCTGATAACATTATCGTAAACGACACACTGCAATGAATCCAGTAAAGTTCCTTGTATAGCAGTTCTTTTCTATCTTGACTGAGGAAAAATGACAAATCAGACATCCGCAATCATGACTGAATCCGGATGTGTATGCAGCCTTTATGGCATGTCACACAATTGGAAAACGCACTCGGGATCAGCACCGCCTTATTATTTTTCCTGTTTGGGATAAGCTCTTAAACCGAGAAGCATCTCGGCTCTTTCGGTGAGCGGCCTGGCAGCGAACTTGGGATCGGTGTACTCTGCGAGGTTGCTGGCGACGAGAGAATAGACGGCCTGACGATCTTGACTGGTGTCAATTTCGACACACTTGTTTTTGCTCTTGAAGTGTTCAACGGTAGGCAGCGTTTCTGCCTTGAAGGTGTCGAATCTCAGCTTGATACTCTCAACATTGTCGTCACTTCTGCCGGAGTATTTGGCTCGGCCCAGGATACGCTGCTCAAGAACAGGGTACGGACATTCGAGGTACAAAAGTTTTGGCAGTTCCGCTTCCTTGCCGAAGATCGCATGCCACGCTTCCAGATTGGACAGAGAGCGGGGGAATCCATCCAGCAGGAAGTTGTTCCTGCCTGTTGTTCTAATAACCGTTTCCATCTTGTCTTTCAGCAGTGTCACAATGATTTCATTGGGTACCAGCTTTCCGGCCGTGATGAATTCTTCGATGAGGACGGCGTTCGGACCGCCCACCTGACGCGCGGCTCGGCAAAGATCACCCGTGGATAAGTGGGTCCAGCCCAGTTGAGACTCGGCAAGCTCGCACATCGTGCCTTTTCCAGCACCGGGGCCGCCCAGTACAAACACAACGTTGGGCTCGGGGCAGGGCTCTCGCGGATCGTAGTGGTGGATTACGACTTGAGGCGCAGGTGCGACTCCTTTTTTGTAGACGTGCCATTCTCTGTCGGTGGGTGGCAGCGCATCTTCACAGGTAATGTCGTATGCCAGATGACCATCGAGACGGCAGATTCTCCAGGATGTGTAGCTGTTGGAATAGGAGAGCGCAGGGCTTCTGGCAGACTTTCCATCCGCGCGATCCCACGCCATTTTGCCGTTCCAGTAGCCGAGGCTGGATATGGTTCCCGATTCCGATTTCGCAGGCGGTGCCGTGGAAGGAACGAAGAGACCATCTACTTCAGGCAGACCAGATCCAGACACTTCGATAAAAAAAGTATTGGGGGTTTGCTCATTGCTTTCGACCATTGTCTCTTTTCCTGATAAATGATTATGTTGGAGATACGGTTAGGCTGAATCAGTGAATTTGACCGGGTGTCGAACGCGATCAGTGTGTAGGGGTTACTTTTATAAACCATCGTGCTGCAGGTGCATAGGGCGCGCCAATAGATCACAGCCGAAGACCAGTTCGATGGGATGAAAGTGTCTTCAAAACCGATCGATCATTATGATTGCCGAAATTCGGATGAGATAACAGGAATCCATAGGTCGTTCCAATTTCGGCCTTTTGAAGATTGATGTCAACTTGCGTAGTGGTGATGATACGGAAAAACAGAGATCATCCAACTCAGTTTTGATCGACGTAGAGCGCGTAGATGTGAGCGCCGCTGTCGTTAGCGAGCGTCACGCGAATTGAGAACGGTTCGGTGACGGCAATCTCGGTGCCGTTGGTAGCGGGCCAGACGATATCTTGACGTGTGCCGTTCCGGTTGAGTTTCGCAGCGTTCTTGCCGGAATAGTTGGCGAGCGGTTTGCCCCGGTCATCGATCAGTTCGACGAGCGGCGGGGTTCCGACATTCGCCTGGTCTATATTGGCAATCAGGCGGACACCGTTCTGCTGTGGATGAATTGTCGTGGTGTCAAAAACCGCGGCGGCACTTTCGTCGATGCGCGACAGATAACCGAAGCCATCGCGTCGCATCTTCACCACTCCCACGCCGCCACGTGGTGGGAATTTCGGGGCCACTGTCAAATCCCAGGCCCCGTAGTAGATATAGGTCTCGTCGCCGACATGGGCGAAGCCCTGTCCCTGAAGCAGCCCGCCCACGTCCCACTCGCCAGCTTGACCGGCTTTGATGAGCACGTAGTCGCGGATCGGTTCGCGGAAGTGAATGCCATTGTTGCTGATATTGAGGCCAAGATCGATGATGCGATCTTTCCACTCGGGAGCCCCCCGCCAGATCCCGTAGACGCCCAGCAGTACATTATTGCGATGCCAGACCGACGAGGGTAAGTGTGCTTCCTCATCTTCAGCGGGTTTGCCGGGAATGCCGATGGCGGTGCCGCGCATGAAACCGAAAGCGGGCGCCTCCTGCCAGTGAATCAAATCCGGCGAGCGGTATGTTGTCATCACTCTCCCCGACACTTTGCCATCGGCCTGGTACACCCAGGGAGTAATCTGTTGGCCGGTGAGGTGATACATGCCCTTCCAGCGAAACAGCCCGCCCTGCTCGAAATGCACAGGCGGCAAGGTGCGGTACTCATCTTTAATCTGGCCGTTCTGGAACTCCATCTTCGTGGCAGCCCGCCAGCGCAGTCCGTCTGCGCTGTAGAAAGCAACCGATGTGGCGACGTTTTTCTTGCGCGCGGCCAGTCGGGTCTGCACATTCATCATCATCTTGAAGCGGCGCGTGGGATCGGGCTCGTCCGCTTCGTGAAGTACGATCATATGAATGGTGCAGGCTTCTGGAGGATCAACGGCGACCAGATTGTTGTTGGTGTTGCCTCGATATTCGACCAGTCCGAGATTGGGTTTAGTCCAGTGAATGCCATCGTCGCTCTCCGCGTAGGCGACGCGCAGGCCTTTGTACGCCCGCTTGAAAACGGTATCGTCCAGAGCGACGTACCAGAGTTTATATTTCCCATCGTGCTCAAGCATCGAACCGTAGAATTGAACGCCGCCTTCATCGCATGCTCCCTTTTCACCGATCGGGATCAGTGGATTGTCCGGGTGCTTCTCTGGCGGTGTCATCGTCAGCTTGAGGTTCGATTTCCACGGGATGCTGTGGTCGTCAAAAGAGAACAGGCTGACGTCGTATTCAGATATTTCTTCAGCATGCACCGAAGCAGTCAGCGCAAATGCGATCGCGAACACTAGCAAGCGAATCATGGAGTGCTCCTGGGTTGGAGGAAACTAATCTATCGATTGAGGCAGTGACACATGGATGAGTATTTATGTTAGTGTAGCGGTTTCTGCTGTGCGAATGCAATGAAATAGTAGCATGTTACACCATGATGCGGGGCGGAGCACTTTTGCAGTGAAGGGCTGTTGGTTTTGGCCTTGTCAGAATCAAACGCGCGTACGACTTGATCAACCTGCGGTGATCTTCCTTGCAGCAGATCTCATCTAGTGAGTTTCTTTGGTTTCACGAAATCCAGAATCGGTCAGCGTGAAAGCCGTAACGAAGAGTTTGGACTGGTGGACTTACTTCAACAAGGTTACTCTGGATTTCAGTCGGCTGGGAATACCGTCCGAATATTGCAGATATTGAATCGTTCAACGGCCGAGTCCGTCAGGAATGTTTGAATTCGATACAGAGACAAATCTAATCCAGTATCATCGGAAGTTATGAAAAATAAACAGTTAGTCAGAATATTGGCCCTGGTTGTGGGATTCGCTGTCAACTCAGAAAGCGTGTTTTGCGCAGAGCCCACATTTTTAGAAGCAGAAGCATTTACGATTTCTTCCGATGGCTGGAAAGTCAATGTTACAGCGCGGGGGGCTTCGGGGGTCAAGGCGCTGAATGGTTCGAGCGGAGAGACGCGCGGATTAGCGACAGCCAGGTTCACTGTTCCAGAAGCGGGAGACTATCGGATCTGGGTGCGTCACAACTACAGCAGTACGCGGCGCGGCCCATTTGAAGTCGCAGTTTCTTCGAATGAAAAAATGATCGCCCGGAAAGTCTTTGATCTGGAAACAAGGCCAGGCGTTAAAAACTGGGCTTATGTCTGGGATCAGCTTGATACCCCTCTTGCAGCCGGAGAGCACACTCTGACATTGAGTAAATATGAATCGAAAAACTGTTCAGGCTATGTACGAAATGTCGATTGTTTTCTGATCACAACGGATAAGGCAGCCAAGCCCGATTTTTCCCCTTATGGACCACAAACCTGGTTGCGGGTAAGACTGGCGGATATTTATGAAAAACCTCTCCAGGTTCATATCTTTGCGGATCACTATCGTTCTCCCTGGTACGGACACTGGCATCTTTCGCGGGCAGGAGCGAAACCAGGCTTGCGGCCGGAACAAGACCAGTTACTGGCAAGTGGTGAGACAACCCCGTGGTGCAATATTACGCCGATGTTGTATCAGGACAGCGGTGCGATTCTGAATATTACTGCGCGTTATACCTATGCGGATCGGGCAGATCGACTCCAGGCAAAATTCGAATTTGCGACTGCGCCAGAGGATGCGGCGATTGTCAGAACGATGGAGGTCGACAGTCAGCCGAATGGCCTGGTGGTGGTGATGCCACCAAATTTGCTGACGGCTGAGAATCTGTCTCGAATGAAACGAGACAAGGAGTTTGCGGAGGCGACAGGAAAAATAGCGGACGCGTATGACTGGCCTCAAACAGGAAAAAAACCAGACAAAATTCCTTTTTTTGTCAGTGCGACAGTCGGCGGTTATGGCACTGAAGTCGATCAATCGATCATCGATCGCGAGTGGAAAACGCTCGATTACTTTGGGTTTTCCAATCGAGACAAGCATTATCTACACGGTGGAATCTGGTTGAGCAAGAATAAATCGTTCTGCCAACCAGATCTGGAAGCAATGCGTACCAGAGCAGCAGTCCATGCGCATGAGTTTTTCGAATCGGGAAAGAAAACTGAAGACATTGTATACTGTATGCTGACCGATGAGCCCACGGGGCAGCCTGCCAGTTTTATGGTGGCAGATCCGGCGTATCACCAGGCATTCCGCGTCTGGCTAAAAAAACTCGATAAAACTCCTGCTGATTTACTGGTTGAGAACTGGGATGCCGTGAAACCGGTTTTAGAAAGCGACCGTGATCAGTTTCCTGCCTTGCATTATTTCACACAGCGATTTCGCACCCGGGCGCTGGGAGACTTCATGGCTGCCCAACGTGAGATATTAGAATCATCTTACGGCAGAGAATTGCCAACGCTGGTGAATTTCAGTGACGGTGCTACCTACGCCGCGAATTTCTACTCTCAGGGAGTCGATTACTTTGAACTTCTTGATGTCGAAAACCAGAATGCGATCTGGAGTGAGGATTGGGCGAACGGTGCATCGAGCTATCAATGTGGTGCTTACAATGTGGATCTGATGCGTGCGGCATCGCGCGAGCACGGGCAGACTCTGGGGCATTATCTGGTTGCACATGCGGGACGAAAGCCCTGGGATATTAAAACAAAAGCAGCGAGCGAGACGGCACGCGGAATCCGGATCTGGAAGAACTTTTCTTATGGGGTCAGTTGGGGCAGCCATGAAGGCGGACCTGCGTGGAAGAGTCATACCTGGTACAACCACCCCGAAACCTGGCGGGCTAATGCAGAAGTGACTTATGAGATTGGTGGTGCGGAAGACCTGCTGATCGATGCGGCCGCCGATCCGGCGGAAGTTGCCATTTTGTATTCATCGTCGTCTGATGCCTGGACAGTCAAGCGGAATCATGCTTACGGCTTCAACCGTATGCACACGTGGATGGCACTGGCTCACGAACAGGTTCCCGTGGATTTTATCGGTGAAGCACAACTTGAGCGAGGACTGCTTTCAGATTACAAAGTCTGCTATGCATCCGGGCCGAACCTCACACGGGCAGCGGCGGAAAAATTGACAGAGTGGGTGAAGGGGGGAGGCGTCTTGGTACTCACAGCGGGGGCGGCCATGCGGGATGAATTTAATCGTCCCCTTACAGAATTCAACGACCATTTACCTGTCATGCGGGAAGCGGTAACAGAGCATCAGGTATTTCTGAATTCTGGTTCATATGTGCATATTTTACGACCTGTATCTATCGTCAAAGCCGGTCAAACGGAGATGGAAGTGCTTTCCGTTTCTCAAAAACAAACGCCCAGGCCTGAGCGTAAGATCGAAAGCGATGCGGGCGTTGTGATTGGAGCAGTGGGTAAAGGCAAGGTCTATTCGATGGGATTTCTGCCAGGACTGTCTTATATCAAACAGGCAGTCGATGCTCGCCGGGCATTGCAGCAGAGTGAAGAGGTCACGCCCGGGGAGCAGGACGAAAACCCAACCCCGGCGTTGGATTTGGCTGGGAAAGTAGTCGCGCCCCAGGTGATTAGATCCAGGCTTGAACGGTCTTATAATCCCTGGGAGTTTTCCGCGGAGGTCAGGAAATTCATTCTCCGGCCGGTACGGGAAGTCGGTATCAATAAACCGCTGACGTGCAGTGTGCCTCTGGTGGATGCCGTCGTTTTGAAATCGGAGAAAGGCATTGTGATTCCACTTGCGAATTATACGCTGGATTCACTTAACCGTGTGGAATTCACCGTTCACGTTGATCGACCAGTCGCGCGAATCAAAACCGTACATCAGGGAAATATTGACTTTCAATCTGCACAGGATGGAGCCGTCAAGTTTGCTATTCCATTGGACGCTTCTGATTATCTGAAAATCATTTATCGATAATCATAAAATCGGATCGCAGACTAAACTGTGTTCCGTTTTACGATCGCGTCTCCAGAGCCATTCGGACTGAGTATAATAGATTGAGAGACGGGATCGTTAAATGTGATGCGCTCTCGTGGTGAGGGATTTTCATCTGCGGGGATTGGAGCCGATCTTTATAATTCGTTGAGAAACTTGTAAGGAAGCTGTGACTACCATCACCGTTGGGCAAGCCAACTCTGTCACCCGGGTGCGTGAAATGACCTTGAGTCTTTTTAACATTGTTGGGGGAGCGATCTGCTGTCTGTGTTCCGTTGCATGGTGGCTTATTTTCGGGAAGGGCATGGGGAGGTCAAGGGGGATGAACAATAAAATGTGGCGATCGGTGTTGATGGGGACCCGATATGAGGCGGTACTGAAGCGGTTCCGGGACGAAGTTCTGCGAAGTGTGGCGACCCGCAGGCATACATGGCGAACTGGTGCTGTTTCAGGCAGTGTAAATCTGGAAAAAACAGGCTTATTATTAGTGATGACCTGGAACAAGTGGCTCGTGTTTTAGTGCACTGTAAACTGGGCACGCGCGCGACTCAGTTAGGCGCTTATTCTGGTTGGGAGCAGGTGGGAGTCAAGTCGAATCTGTTCAGTGAGTGAGCGCCGTTTTTCAGGAGGAGGACAAGGGCAGGTGAGGTTAAAAAAGATTCCGCGCAGGAAAGGAAGCCGGCTGCTTGCCCCGATGGATCAGCAGCTTGAAAGTGGGTGCGGGAAGGCAGATGTCAAGATATTTGCTGTCGTCGTAAAACTTAATATGTCAGTTGGTTATGTGATTCGCAGTTTCTCAGGTGTTGTTCAAAAATGTACAGATCAGGCGCGAAACCAGATCTGTCAGACAGGGGCTATGTTTCGTGGATGGAGGCAGATATCGTCTGGGATGTAGGTTGCGTCGACTCTGGAATAAGGTAAAATAAAGTTGATACCGCAAACGCTCAATTGAGTCTCCAGACATTACCTATAGTGCCAGACACTAAACCGTGTCCAGTTTTACTGTAACGTCTCCAGGGTCATTTAGATTGCGTATCATAGATTGAGAGACGTTATGTTTAAATGTGATGCGCTCTAGTGCTTTGTCAAGCTACAAATTGAGGGTTGGGGGTGTTGTTTACGTGCTCCGTTGTCGCACTCTCGTGATATCTATCAACCCAAATTTTAAAAAAGACACTCCACTAGCTTAAAAATCCTGCCTCTGTTCTAAAGTTGCCTGCCACTGTTCCCTTATTATCTGCGACGGAGTGTGTTGAAGCTCAACGTGATTGTTGAAAATATGAATAACTCCCGCAATATACTCAGAGCGCAGATAATTCACTGTCTCGTTTGTTGAAAGATTGATCATGCTTAATCGCAGAAAAATGATTCAAGGTATGGCGGCTGGTGTAGGTACTGCATTTGGCCTCTCCTTTCTTCCCGAACGTCTCCTGGCAATGCCCGCCAGTCATGACACTCCTAAGCGGATCATCTTCTTTATGCAGAACCAGGGCTTCGATCCGGCGACCTGCATTCCAGAGGGGATGAAACGCAGTGGCTCACTGGCAAAAGTCAAACTCCCTGAGCCAATCAGTCCACTGGAACCTTACAAAGAACGGCTGCATATCATTAATGGTCTGCATGGCATCCACACCAGCCCATCGCACAGTGCTTTCTTTGGCGCGCTCGGCGGCTATCGCGGCAGTGACGGAGTGCCGCCCAGCGCAGCGACCATCGATTATGAACTGAGCAAGGTCCTGCCGCAAACACTTCTGCCGCATCTGTGTATCGGCATGGACTCGATTGAGAATATGACGACGAAGCCCACGATCGCCACTCTTTCCGCCAGCGGTGCAGGTCAGCCGATCTTTATGCATTCCAATCCGAATCATCTCTATCAGATGCTGTATGGTGGCATCTCCACAGGAGAGATTCGACGCCAGCACGAAGCACGAACCAATGTGTTCAATCAGATTGAAAAGCTAGCTGCTTCAAAAGGCCAATCGCTGCCGATTACAGACCAGCAACGTTACGGTCAATTCGTTGCGGGCTTCAAGGAAGTTAACGGCCTGCGCGATCGCCTTGACACCGTTGCTGATCACTTGCGTCAATTCGCTCCCAAGGTGGACGCGCGCTACACACAGCCCGAGTTTGAGACAGACTGGCATGATGTTTTGCTGGATTTGGGGATCTCGTCACTCACCTCGGGTATTACGAATACACTGACCATTGGTTCGGGGCGCGGTGAAATCTTTGGCGCGTGGAAGGGACTTGGCGTCGAGCAACAGGGGCACAACCTGGGGCATATGGCTCAACCTGGCAATCCCATCTGGATTAAGATCCGCCAATACAACAGCCGTATGCTGGTGCGGATCATGGAAGCGTTGGAACGTGTTCCTGAAGGGAGTGGCACGATGATGGATCATACGTTGATTGTGTATACCAGTAACAATGCCGACAAGCAGCACACCAGCGGTGCCAACTGGCCGGTCATGCTGCTGGGGAATTTCGATGGTACATTCAAGACGGGGTGCTTTACGCAACTGGATGGGAAACGCCCCATCAACTCACTCTATGCAACGCTTCTGCACGCCGCGGGTGTTTCGTGTGATCACTTTAATATGAATGACAAACTGGCCAGAAAGTTCGATGCCGGTTCAGGCCCCATCCAGGAACTGCTGGTATGACCGGGTTCAGAACTGTTTTGATTCTCGTGCTGTTGTGCAGTTTGCTCCCCGTGGCAAACGGTGAGACATATACGCCGGGACAAAAAGTTTCCAAAGACTTTGAGACCTTTGCAAAATCATTTTTGGCCACACACTGCATCGACTGTCATGGTAAGACAGAACCGGAAGGGGACCTCTCGCTTGAGGATCTGGGGCCCGTAGATGAAGTCAATGCCGCCACTTGGAGAAGTGTGTGGGCACAGGTCACCCTGAAAGAGATGCCGCCTAAGGATATGACTCAGCCGAAAGTGGTAGAGCGGCTGCAGTTCTCAGACTGGATTGTCGCTGAACTGACACGTGAAATGAGTGATAAGGGTGGATTTCATGATCACCTTGACCCGAATAAAGGCAACTATGTCGACCATCAACTGCTGTTTGGTCAACTGCCTGATGATATCAAACTCAAACCAACCTCATCACCGGCACGCATCTGGCGACTGACGCCTCAGGAACACATCACGCGCCTGAATGAATTGATCAATAAAGAGCCGGAGTACGATCCTGCGAAGCCTGGTCTGCGAACCCATGGTGATGTCGTTCCCACAAACCATGGCGGTGAACTCAAGCTCTACTTTGGTACAGATCGCATCATCAAATGGCAAGGCGGGACCGTGGCTTACGCGACGGCAGTCAAGAGTGTCCCCGCTGTTCTGTCGTCAGCGCGCACCCATGGATTGGAAAACTATCCCGACTTTTACTCTGTCAATAGTGCGGAAGCCACACAGATTATGGGGGTAGCTGAGGACCTGATTCGCTACATGGCGTATGGCCCCTTGAGCATCGCCAAACCTTATCAGATCACAGATAATCCCCGCTCGATCGCGGACAAGATGAAAGGCGATCTTCGCGGCTTGCCCACAAGTATTGTTTACAGCACGAAGATCGCGCGTCCCATGACACCGGTATATGACCTCATGCAAAAAGAGGTCGTTACCGATGAGAGTTTGCAGGCTGCGGTCGCTTATCTATTCGAAATGCTGACCTTCCGTCCTCCGAACAAAAAAGAGTTAGACGAGTACACGGTGATCGTGAAGCAGTCCATCGCGAAACTCGGTAAGGAAGACGGCGCAGTCCTTGGTTTATCGTCTCTCTTTCTCGATCGCGATGCGCTTTTCAGACCGGAACTCGCCGCGACCGGGAATCCAGATCGGCATGGACGTGTCATGCTTCAGGACTGGGAACTGGGACTGGCAGTCAATCATGCGCTGCGCTACATCAAGCCGGACGAAGAATTACGGCAGGCGATTGTCGAAGGGCGGATGCGGACCAGGGCCGATGTCAAACGTGAAATAACGCGTATGCTGGCAGACAACAGCATCAGGAAGCCTCGTATCGTGCGTTTCTTTCGTGATTACTTTGACTATGACCTGGGTGGTTACATCTGTAAAGATGCCAGGGCTTTGGCGAAAACGGGTGTGAGCAATCGGGGGCAGGCACATTATCGTGCCATGTTCGATGCGACGGCGAGTACGGATCGACTGATCGAATTGATTCTGAAAGAAGACAAGGATGTGTTGAAGCAACTACTGACCACGGAAAGAGTTGTGGCCACCAAGGCAGATAAGATCTATTTTGGCAAACGACGTTCCAGAGCAGAAGAAGTCGCATCCATTGCTGCGGCCAGAAAAGCTGCTCAGGAAGTTGCCAGCAAAGAGGGGGTTAACCCCGAAACGAAGCCACCCAAGCCTGGCAGGAAAAAACAACAGAAAGTGAATCAGAGTGTCACCCCGGCGGATTTGTCTGGATCGGAGATCTTTGCGCGTGTCAGTCGACGCAGCTTTGGAAACGGGTCGATGGAACCGGAACGTATTCTAGCCAGTGTGCCTGAAGGTCAACGCCTGGGGATCCTGACCCATCCGAGTTGGCTCGTTTCTCATTCCGATGCCATGGATAATCACGCTATCCGTCGCGGCCGCTGGATTCACGAGAGATTGCTGGGTGGCGGCATTCCTGATGTGCCCATCACCGTGGATGCCATGCTGCCGGATGAGCCACAAAATACCCTGCGTGAACGCATGCGGGTCACCAGACAAACCTATTGCTGGACCTGTCACAAGAAAATGGATCCACTGGGACTGCCGTTTGAGATGTTTAACCATGCTGGCCTGTATCGAGAGACGGAGCTCGACAAGCCGGTCGAAACAAATGGCGAGATCATCGATTCTGGCGACCCCACACTCGATGGTCCTGTCGCCAACGCAATCGAGTTGATCGAAAAACTTGCGGAAAGCGAGCGATCCGAGCAGGTCTTCGTCCGCCACGCTTTTCGTTTCTGGATCGGACGCAATGAAACCCTCAATGATGCCCCCGTGCTTCAGGCAGCGCATCGTGCTTACAAAGACAACGGCGGCAGTATGAATGCATTGCTCGTATCACTGCTCACCTCAGATGCGTTTCTCTATCGCACCAGAAGCGAAGCCGCGTTAACGGAATCCAAATAGGAGTGTTTGCTTAATCCGAGCCGAGCCAGTCAAGAACAGACAGCTCCTGATCTATGGCGGCGGCGGGAAGGTGGGTTTTCAATTAAAATATGATCGTAAGTCTCCACGTTCAATTACTTAAGTTGCTCACGGCTTTTGCGGATTTGTTCAAAAGTCGAAAAGATCAGGCACATCAGACATGGGACAATTTTGGCGAATATGAAATGGGACTATCCCGCATTCTGATACCGCGAGTGTCTTTATACCGATGCAATTTATGACGGTGATTCTGGCCTCAAGTAGTCGTCTGGGAGCCCAACAGCAATCAGAGAACCAGCTCGTTGTCGCTCTTCACCTTGATAATAGATGCTGTGCGATGTGGTTCAGGTGAAGGAGAGCTTATCAACCGCCTCTGGACATGCATCTCTCAGGATTACGGAAAAGGCCCGATGGAATTGCAACCTCTGGTGCGTCTCGGTATATTGTAATTGTGAGGAGCGAGCAGGCAGCATTATGACTCAGTGATCCCACTACCGGATTGCTGGGAGGTTCGATGTTTCGTCCGCGATCGTATTTTGGAAAAAGCCTGACGCGCAGACTGATTGGTCTTGCAGCGCTCGTTTCCGTTTGCGCTTCCTTCATGCCACTTCCGCTTGGCAGCATTCCTTCGCGAGAGAAGGATCAGTCTCAGCCGTTTCCCTGCCAGCACCGTCCTTGCGGCTGTGCCTCTGCTGAGCAGTGTTGGAAACAGTGCTGCTGTTTCACGAATGCCGAGAAAATCGTCTGGGCACGAGACAACGGTATCATACCCCCTGACTACGTCGTCGAAGCTGCCCAGAGCGAATTCACGGCGAAAGTCGTCAAAGCCGAAACAGTGGTCAAGAAGCAATGTTCGCATTGTGTGAAGTCGACGTCAGTTCAGAACGGAGTTGCCTGTTGCGAGACCCGCAGTCGCCCGACTTGCTGCTCAACAAGTTCCGGTCACAGCACGGAGCATCAACCTGAAGAGACTTTATCCACGGCCGATGATTCGACGCGTTACGTCATCGGCATTGAGATGATGAACTGCCGTGGTCAGGGACTGTTCTGGAACTCGCTTCCGTGGGCTGTGATTCCTGTTGTACCTGTTCCGAAGTTAGTCGTTGACCCCGGAAACTGGGACCGCCCTCGATCCGTCATCGCAGCATTTATCGCTGCAGAGCCACCTGAGCCTCCGCCACGCCTGGCTTGAAGGCCGCTTTATAAACGATTCCGATGGAATCCGCACCGTGTCCGCCTTCGCGGTTGCCGTCTGCGCTAAATGCAGCGCGGGCTTGCGCGATTTGTGCTTGCACGCTCACGCGGGGTTCGGCTCGCTCCTCACAAAGTTGGTTGAAATACCTGTTGTGAGCGTGCCACCACAGGTCGCGCGAACGGGTAGATTTCATCGGTGTCCCTGTGCTCTTACATGCCCATAAGCATTGAGGATCTCTTTGCGCGCTGAGTTATTGCGCGCAGGGAATTTCCTTCCCTGTTCAAGACTCAATTAAAGTATCTGTGAAAGACATAAACAATGATAAATATACCACAAACTTCGCAAACGCGGTTACGCGGATTTACACTTATCGAACTACTGGTTGTTATCGCGATTATTGCCATCCTGATCGCGCTTTTGCTCCCCGCTGTGCAGCAGGCTCGTGAGGCAGCCAGACGGTCGCAGTGCAAGAACAACCTGAAACAAATCGGATTGGCCATGCACAATTACGAAAGCACTTACAGGACGTTGCCCGGAATTAATTCTGCTGCGACTCAATCAGCGTTTTCTCCGCAATCCAAAATACTGCCCTTCTGTGACCAGGCAAATTTGCAGAATCTGATTGACTTCAACTCCCCCTTGTCTCTCGGATCGGGTGGCTCTCAATACATTAATCCCGTTCAACAGGCGGCTGCTCAGACAGTCGTGCCATTTTTTCTGTGCCCATCGGACCCTGTTAACTCGCTGGTCTATGAAGATGACGGTTTCTGGGCACCGGTGAGTTACATGGTGAATGCTGGCACTGGCGAAAATACCTCAGGCGGTGTGCAGCAATATAAACTTCAGAATCCCAACGACGGCCTGTTCTGGTACACATCTTCAACAAAACTGGCTCACATTACCGATGGCCTGAGCAATACGATACTCTCCGCTGAAGCCCCGATCGGAGACGGTATGACTTCCTCTACTCCACCGACCGGAAACGATCTCAAAAGGAAAATGATCTCGGTGGGAGGTTCCAGTCAGGTGTCCGACGCACAGTGCCTCGGGTATAGCGCCTACGCCGGGAAACGGGGGCGGCAATGGATTCGGGGAAACGGTATGAACAGCGTATTCAATACGCATTATCAGCCGAATCAGATGGTTGTCGACTGTGTGTCAAACGGCATGGGATTTGTTAAAGCGGGCAGCTGGCATACAGGAGGCGTACAGATTGGACTCTGCGATGGATCAGTGCGATTCATCAGCGAAAACGTGAATCACGAACTCTGGCAGGCACTTTCCACACGCAGTGGCGGCGAGGTGCTTGGCGAATTCTGAACTGAAATCAATCCACCCTGAAAATTCTTAACATAGTTTTAGTCAATGCCATGAAATGACATGGCAATAATCATCAAGTATACATGAGGAGTTTATTGTATGCACAACTCGTCAAATTATTTCTCTCTCTTCTTTGCGCGAGCAACGTTGATCGCCTGTGGATTCTGTTTTTGTTTTAGTTCCGGATTACAGGCTGGTGACAAAAACATTGTTACCGATTGCTGGCCCGCATTCCTGGGATCTGGTGCAACAACTTTGAATCCGGATTCTCTCCCGCTGGAGTGGTCTCCCACGTCAAACATCTGCTGGGAGACCGAACTGGTCGGAACGGGGCAGTCAAGCCCCGTTATCTGGGGTAGTAAAGTATTTGTGACCTCGATTGACGGCACAATGAAGGAAAATTGCCATGTCACCGCGATATCGCTGGCCGATGGAAAGAAGCTCTGGGACGACAGGAGGGACTCAGCTCAACCCGTCCGCAGCAATTACTTTCAGAGCCGGTCAGCACCGACACCGGCGGTTGATGCCAACGGTGTCTATGCATTCTTTGAAACTGGAATACTCGTCGGACTGACGCATGAGGGGAAGGAGAAATGGGTTCGCAATCTGGTAGATGAGTTTGGGGAATTCGAAGTTCGGATCGGTCTGGCTGCCTCCGTGGCCCAATCCAACGACAGCATCTTTGTACTCGTCGATCATGAAGGTCCGTCTTATCTGCTCGCAGTGGACAAGGAATCGGGTAAGACCAAATGGTTTACCAAACGATTCAGTCGTCAAAGCTACGCCTCGCCGACCGTCCTGAAGATTGAAGGTCAGTCTCAGATTGTCGTCAGCTCTGCCGGTTCTGTTGATGGTTACGACCCACAGACTGGCAAGCAACTCTGGACGATGGAAGGTGTCGGCGGTAATCGAAGCACGACCCCTCACACCTTTGCCAACAACCGCATGCTGATCAGCGCTGCACCGGGAATGCATGATAAACATCTCGCTGAAGCCAGGAAATCCAATTTTGCGATGCATATCGAAAAAACTACTGGCGGCTTCCAGACCAAAATTCTGTGGAAAACTGAAAAGGCCATGCCTTCATTCGGATCACCAATCGTTCATCAAGGGCTAGCGTACTGGGTCAATAACGTCGGTGTCTTGTACTGCTTCGACGCGGAAAGTGGCGAACGCGTCTACACCAGGAGGTCAGGGCAACTGTGCTGGGCGACTCCTCTGGGGCTTGGCAATCACATCTATCTATTCGGAAAAGACGGCTTGACGACTGTCATCGCCGCTGGGCGCGAATTCAAAGTCATTGCCAGGAACGAACTGTTCGCAGGGGCAACTGAGGCTGGTGAGTCTGATATTCGACGACGTGAGTTGCGGGGACATCAGCATGGTGGTAGATCAGGTGCAGGGGCATCCAAATCCGGAGTGGCAGTTGATCCACCTGCAATTGGATCAGAAAGTCAGGCTGGCCGAAATGGTCGCGGTGGTTCTCCAGGTCAGGTTTCGAGACAAGCAGAACCTGCAGAAGTATCTGTTGCTGGAGCAACTCCATCACCTGGTCGAGGCGGTCGCCCAAACCGGCCCTCTGGCGATGGTGAATCGCAGGAAGACGGAGGGGCAGCCAGAACTCGGGGAGGCCGCACGTTTGCTGATCCTGTTCAATACGGTTATGCCGCTGTGAACGGTTCGTTGGTAATTCGTACTGGGGGCAAAGTGTATTGCCTGCGAAAAAACACCAGTTTGGCAGCAGAGGAGGTCGTGAAATGATCCGTCAATTTAATTCACACCCTGCGGGCAGCAGTACCAGAGTGGATTTCACCGGATGGTCAATTCTCTCCGTTGCTCTGGTGACCACCTTTTTTCTGACAGGTCTTTCCACCATCGGCGAGGCTGCACCGCCACTCGACTTTGAGAGTAAACCGATTAACTACTCTCACTCAGCTCCGAACAATGCGATCAGTCGATTGCAAGCCGCGATCAACAGCGGGGAGAGAATTCTTCCCTACGAAGATCAGTTTGGATATCTGCGTGGTGTACTCAAGGAACTCGATGTCCCTCAATCCTCGCAGATGCTCACCTTTCTCAAGAGTAGCCTGCAACGGCCGTTGATCGCACCGAAGAATGCACGCGCTTTGTATTTCGGTGATGATGCTTATGTCGGTTATGTCCCGGACGGTATGCTGGAAATCATTGTCCCAGACGAGAAACTGGGGATGGTCTTTTACACACTTGAGCAGAACTCCGAAAAGCCAAGATTCGAACGTCAGGTTTCGCGATGCATGACCTGCCATTCGTCATCACGCACCAAAAACATTCCGGGTTTGCAAGTCCGCTCGATGATGACCGATCCAGGCGGCGAGCCAGTCCTGTCCGCAGGAAGTTATCGAACGGACCACAGCAGCCCCTTCGAAAAACGTTGGGGCGGCTGGTTTGTATCGGGTACACACGGTGACGCGCATCATCTGGGCAATTTTCAATTACCAGACAAGAAGCGACCACAGCAGCCCATTGACAATGTCACAGGTGTCAATGTTATAGATCTTTCGCAACTCACCGATCTGAGCAAACAATTGACACCCCATAGCGATCTGGTTGCCCTCATGGTATTTGAGCATCAAATTGATGCTCATAATCTGATGGTTCGCACAAACTACGCGTGGCAAATTGATGTTTATCAGGAGAGAGAGAATGGAGAAGACGCGCGATGGAAACAGGAAGCCGATGCCCTGATCGATCAATTGCTGTTTACCACGCAACTGCATTTCAATCAGCCTATTCAAGGTACAAGTTCGTTCGCCGACGAATTCTCTCAACGAGAACTGTTCCAAGGCAAGGGAAGCCAACTACGTCAATTGGATCTGAAAACACGGGTCTTTCGATCTCCAGTGAGTTACACCATTGGTTCTACGTTTTTTCGAGCCCTCTCCGTTCCAGTTCGCAGTCACATCGTGAAACAGATCGACAAAAGGCTTCGTGCTGCTATTGATCCGGATGACGATGCCGGAGCTGACCAGAGAGTGTTGCTGCAAGATTTACCAGACCTTCTGCTCGAAGATCAAACTGGTGTGAAGAGAGGGGGATAACATGAATCATCAGAATAAATGCAATTTGTATCAGAACAATAAGGAACCACCACTAAAGGCAATCAGAAGGGGGCAGGAGTGAATGGCACTGCCGCTGAATTTTTGATTTGGAATAACTGGCGGCGGTCGCACTACAGAAGATAAGGTTTTCGACGAAATGAAAGAAGCTGCTCACCTGAAACGGGATGTCCTGCTAGCCCCTGGGTAGTCCACTGCGCGTGAAAAAACAGATATCGTCGCAATCATGCTTTGCTTATCGTCTCAAGGTTCGCAAACAAGAGCCGATTCGTCTATTGATCAATCCATTTGATAGCGGTTTCATTGTTTTGGCTCTTGATGAACCTCAGCTTCGTGTTGAATCTTGTCGCGCTCGTCGTGCTCTGCCTCTTCAATAAACAGTGGGATGTAAGGGAACAAGAGAAAGATCGAAAGGAGAAAGAAGGTTGCTGCGACCATACCCACCATCGACCAATCTTCGACCATAGTCGCTGCCATGATGAAAACCGCCAAAGCTAAGAACAGCGCCAAGGCCATGGCGGTATAAATGCCCGCGTATTGGACATCCATTTCAACTTCTTCTTTTGAAATATTCGACTGATTTTTGCTGCGAAGCACTTTAGCTTTTGATTTCCGTTCCAGATAACTCACGAATACGAAACCAAGAAACAACAAAGGCACTGCCAATGCAGCCAGGTAGGCCGCCGGAGGGAGGTATAGTAAGAGTACGCTCGTAGCAATCAGTGCAACGATCAGCAGAAAACGCAGTACCGTTTTTGCATGCCGCATCATCACGTGCGCGTCAGGCTCACCAAGATTGGGCTCATCCATCGTACCATTCCTTTATCCGATATTTCCCACTTGTATTAGCCTGGAATCGCTCCAGGCATGGATTGCCTTTGATTATAACCATTGCGGTCCCTCGTGTCTAAAACAAAGCGATGTTTCGCCACTTTTGTTGTCCTGCTGTTGTTGAGATCCGAGAATTGTTGCCGAGCGAATCATTTTTCAAAAGTCAACACAGTTTCTGCGCAGACTTTTTTTGTGAGGCCCCCCGTTTTCAGCTATTTAAAACACTTCCCTTCATGAGTGACCCAGGGTGGTGGAATTGCCAATTTTGCAATCCGATCAAGAATCACGGCGAACAATATCTGTGGCACAGCCACCTCGGCAAGTTGGAACCTCACGTACTTTGCGTGGCGTGTTACCTTCGCTCCGATCTTGATCAGTTTTTCTCGCAGCGTTATCAACAAGCAGTGCCGCACCGGATTCGGCAAGGCCAGCCGCCGCAAAAAGTTTCCCAGGTTGTAAGCCAACGCAATCAGTTGCAACCGAACTTGGTTGCTTTACCACATTCAAACTATACTAAAATGTGATGCGCTCTGGCAAATTCCAATTGCAAAGTGGGTATAAATATTCCTGTTTCCGCGACTTACAATCAGATCAAACATCGTAGAGCTTCGATCAATCCTGTTGATCCATTACTTCACTCTGGCAGCAACAGAATTGCACCTGGTTGTAACGTGACTTGCTCAACATGCCCGGTCCGCATCTCGCCACTCTCATCATCTTTATAGAGCAGGTGTAGGTGGGTTGATGTTGCAGGGTGTGTAATATTACCCACAGAATCCCTGGCGAAGACACCCACAAGCTTTCCTGTGATATTCATCAGGTCTGCTTCGTAAGGTTTCTTTCCTTCAGGGAGAACCTCTTTTCGCATCCGTGCTCGTAGCGGACAAGCCCCGTTGATCACGTGAAAACGGACTTGGGGGAAGTCACCTTGTATGACGAACATGAACGGTTCATCCGTATTAATTCCTGTATTCTTTGCTGTTTGTTCAATCAGAGAATCGAAATCGTCAGATTGAATCGTTTTAGTAACTGGATGCTTAGTCCAGGATTCAACATAAGCTCCGACGAGCAACGCGGCTTGTGTTTTAGGGGAAAGCGTTTCTGAACTGAGGACACCATCGGGATTCAGCTTCGTCAGAGTGACCTGTCCATCAAGAACAGTCGCCTCACCAGCGAGAGATTCTAATGCTGCAACTCCATAGAAATGTGGTTTCGCGGTCAGGTCAGCAAACTTGACACGGCCTTGATGCTTTTGCTGGCCAATCACCTCGTGCATCTTGCCATATTGAACGAAGTCTGAGTCTTTTGCCTCTTCAGCGATAGCACCATTGAGGTCTCCAATCATTCCGGCGAGAAGTCCCAAAAGGACTACCAGTGCTCGTCGACTCATTTTAGAATCTCCCTAATATTCTGGATCACAATACAATTAAATTATTCGTTATTACAAAATCAATGAAGCAGAAATCAGTCATCAATGGCTGGTAACACTCATGTCACCGCTTCTGAATGATCCCTTTTGATATGTATCACGTTACAAAACCCGTACTCCTTCGAAAACCGGAAATCAGCCCCCTCTTCAATAGGGAAATCCCCCAGGTCTCATCTGCCTCTTCAAAAATCTTTCGGTTATTTACTTCCTCGCTACGTATGGTCAGGCTGTTCTGGAGTAGCATCTGACGAAAGCTGGACCGCAGGCACTTTGTCGGGGGGGCGGGGCGGTGGGGAATTCGTGATTGGTACCTTCGTATGAATTGACAGCCCCTCGCAGTTCGTTTACTTTTTTTATGATATGTAAAAGAAGATTTGGTCTTCCCGCTTCGCGTCTCTTATTTGAGGAAACTCCGATGCGAGTTTTGTTATTTGCCCTGCTGGCTCTTATTTCACTGCACTTCTCCCCTGTTATGGGGCAGGAATCGGCTCCCTCTACTCCTGCTCAAAGCGTGAAGCCGGGAATCAATCAGAAATTCCTCGATCCTGAGCTGGATGTGAATGAATGGATTAAGCGTTTCGAAGTCGAGAGTCGGGAAGTCTTTCGCGGTCGACAGCAGATCGTTAAGCAGCTGAAACTCTCTCCGGGAAATCGGATTGCTGACGTCGGTGCGGGAACAGGATTGTTTCTCGAACCATTTTCGATGGCCGTCGGTAACAAAGGCTGGGTTTATTCCCTGGATATTGTTCCGAAATTTGTCGAACGATACGAAAAAATGGCGGACATCCTCAATCTGACCAATGTCACACCAGTCCTCTGTGGGCAGAACGATATTCGCCTCGCGCCCGGTTCCATTGATGTCGCTTTCATTTGCGATGTCTATCATCATTTTGAATACCCGGCCGCCTCGCTCGCATCCATTCGCAAGGCCCTGGTTCCGGGAGGCCAGTTGATCCTGATTGATTTCGAACGGATTCCCGGCACATCTCGAGAATGGACGCTGGGGCATGTCCGCGCCGGGAAAGAAGTATTTCGAAAAGAGGTTGAAGAAGCCGGCTTCGAATTTGTAGAAGAAGTGAAGCTCCCTGCCTTCCAGGAAAACTACTTCCTGCGTTTTATGAGGAAGTAGTGGCGAATAAAACCAGATTGGCGTCCAACACACCACTACCTGATAAGAATCCACATGATACTCCTCGGCACGAATCCGGTTCAACCAGTTCTCTATTTTCAAGTCGTATGGTCAATTGATTCAACTGTCCGATAAGTAGAGTGGTCAAAAGTGGGGGGGAAGTTCAGAACTTTTACAGGCGATTTGGTTTCTCGTCTATGGCCATCGTTGTAATAGGACTGTTTTTTAGTCTTTATTTTTCTATTCATCTCTCGCGAGGGATTCTTTCAAGAACACCTTCTGCTTAATCAGATTCCTGATTTGACAACAAAGTATGATTTATTAATGGATTGGTAACAGTAGATAGAACCCCAATCCCTCATGATTGAATATTATGGAAATACTGACTTGGATAATCGGATCGGGACTAGCAATGAGTGCGATTGCACTTGTCGGTAGTCTGACGCTTGTGCTACATGAAAACACTCTCAACAAAATCTTACTCCCACTCGTTGCTTTCGCTGCTGGCTCGCTAATCGGCGGTGCTGTCTTTCATATGCTTCCCGCTTCTGTAGAACATTTTGGCAATGAAATATTCCTCTACGTGTGGCTCATGTCTGGCTTCGTTTTATTCTTTGTTCTTGAGCAATTCATGCACTGGCATCATTCGCACGATCCAGTTGAACAACGCAAACAGCCATTAACATACCTCATTCTCATCGCAGATGGCTTGCATAATCTCATCGGTGGACTCTCTGTAGGAGCTGCCTTTATCATCGATATTCGATTGGGTATTGTAACGTGGCTGGTTGCAGCAGCACATGAAGTACCGCAAGAACTGGGAGATTTTGCGGTTTTGGTGCATGGAGGTTGGAAGAAATCCAACGCACTTATCTACAACTTCCTCTCCGCCTTAACTTTTCCTCTCGGCGGGTTAATTGCTTATACAGTCTCAGCGCAGATTGATGTAGCATTGCTCATTCCCTTCGCTGCTGGCAACTTCATTTACATCGGTGCCGCCGACCTCATTCCCGAGATCAAACAGGCGACAGACGTTCGCACAAATATTGTGCACTTGCTCTCTTTTATATCGGGTCTGGTTCTACTACTCATCATTCGACTTCTTATTCAAGGCAGCAGCTGAGTTCACCAATGGCGGTGATCAGCCGATTTGCTAAACCGCAGACAGTGCCAAGATGATCTCACCGTGTGCGCATCGTAACTGTCGACTCTCTTTTTGTATTGGGTCAATCAAAGAGTGGCTGTAATCTTAAATTACCCTGATTGTGAGAGATCCCAAAAACATTCACACAATCTGGCCGTCTACGAGTTACCACCTGCAACCCTGGCGCCTGTTCTATTTCATGATTGTTGATTGGGCTACCGGAATTCCACTCTTTGATTTCGAGGTTCCTGGAATCAAATTCGAATCCGGGGCGGCATGGAACTGAAGGTCTCGTCGTCACACCAGTTCCTGAATTGGTTGATGGCGTTCTAACAGATATTGTGGTCGGCCATTGTTGTCAGGGATTGTAGTGGTCGCTGTATCAATTCCCAGGTTGTGATAGAGCGTTGCGAATACTTCCTGCATGTGAACGGGGCGGTCGACTGCCTCTTCCGCCCATTTATTTGTGGAGCCAATCACCTGGCCGGTTTGCATACCGCCGCCAGCCATCAAGCCCGCATGCACGCGTGACCAATGATCGCGCCCGCCGTTTTTATTAATTTTGGGAGTCCGTCCAAACTCGCCCCACACGAGAACTGTCACGTCCTTCTCCAGGCCGCGTTCATGCAGATCTTCGACCAGCGCGGCTACGCCCTGATCCAGTAACGGGATCACTTTACGGCCTCTACCAAAGTTATCGCTGTGGTAATCGAAGTCGGCGAAACTGCAGGTCACCATCCGAGCGCCTGCTTCCACAGCACGCCGCGCCTGCAGAAACCGGGACATCAGCGCCTGGTATCCCATTTTTGGATCAAAGCCGAGCACTTTGGGATCGTCGATTCCATACCGGGTCCGAACTTTCGGGTCGACTTTCTCCAGGTCCAACGCTTCCAGTAACCGGGATGAAGTCAATACCCCCAAAGCCTGTTCGGTGAAGTTCGCGCTGCTATCGGTTGATAATTGATGATCGACTTGCTTTCGGAATGTGTCGAGTTCCTTAAGCAGGTTGGTCCGTTCGTGCAAACGAATTGTGGAAATGTTGTTTAGCGACATGTTGCTCATCACCTCGCCATCGGGGCGAAACGGAGTATGCGCCATCCCCAGAAAACCTGCGCCTTTCATGTTGTACGGGTCATGAGCCATTTTTTGCGAAAGGTCAATATAGGGTGGCACGGAAGGATCAATCGGGCCCTGCAGTTTTGAGAGTACTGAACCCATGGACGGCCAGCCCCCCTGCGGTTTGGGATCACGGAATTGATGGCCGGTACAGCATTGAAATGAATCGTGTCGGCCATCAGAGCCAACCAGAGAACGGAGGATCGAGAATTTGTCCATCATCCCCGCGACGCGGGGCATCAACTCGCTGATCTGGATGCCTGGCACATTGGTCGGAATAGGTTGAAACTCACCTCGAATCTCGGCGGGCGCATCCGGTTTTAAATCAAACATGTCCTGATGCGGGGGGCCCCCATTCAGGTAGATCATAATGACCGCTTTATGAGAATTATGCTGCCCGTTCTGTTGCTGTGCCTGCAAAATTTGTGGCAACGACAAGCCGCCCATCGCCAGCCCACTGATCTGCAGGAAGGAGCGGCGCGGGATACGATCACAGAATCGTGTTGCACTGTCTTCAATTCTCAACATGTTTGATGTTCCAAGCAGTTAGATACACTTAAGTCTGCACTGAATTAAATATCTAAATTGTCAACTGAATAAGACACCAGGATTATATCGACATTTCCCATTTGAGGTGAGACTGAAATCGCTCGGAATTCGCAATGGAGTGAAATGTATTGATCCCATAAAGTCGTCAGTACGTTAGCAGACTCAACCAGGACTCAGAAACAGATTGAATACAAAATAATATAAAAGTATACTATAGATGGATACAGACAGGGTCAAACAGAAACAGGACTCACCAGAAATATCGGATGACAGCAGTCCTTGGTTTTTACGAACTTAATCATACCACTGTGAAGATGGTACTCCAGCAGATAAAACAGCGGTGCAGCAGGTTCGAATTGACTTCAGGACATTGTGTTACCGGTCATTGAAGAAGAAATAAAGCAGATCGTTCGCAGTCGTTGAAGCAGGAGTATTACCTGGTAATCAGACAACCGACTTTCGTCACCGGTTTGTCTCTTACTGGCAGAAACAGTCAGGAACAGACACCATGAATCCAAACACTGCATCACTGATCACGGTCGCTTCGGTCTCCACGGAACTGGAAGCAGTACTGCTCGTCAATCTGCTCGCAGAGCAGGGGATCGACGCCACGTAATCCGGTGGGGTCACCTCACAATTCCGGGCAGAAGCCCCTGGGGCTGTCGAGGTTATGGTGCTGCAGGATCAGTCGACTGCCGCCAGAGCAATCATCGCAGAACATGAAGCTGTGAACGCAAATTACCAACCGACCGACCAGGACGCCGATTACACGACCGGCTTCAGGAAGTTCGGTTACTGGACACTCATCATCGGCACTGCCGTCGCGCTCCTCACTATTCTTCTGGTCTTTGTGATATAACCGGTTGGCGCTATGCAGTTGGTGGTCTCCAACGGCGACTTCATCCCGAAAACGATGTTTCGCCTTGGAACAGTCATTTCGGTCGGCGATGATGCCCTGAGTTTCATTGCCGAAAAGGTTTGACTGATTCCAGACCAGAATCAATTAATCGTCATTTAAAGAGTAGAGAAGAGTTACATCCTTTGGGAAAAATTTGTCCTGCAGGATCGTTTTATTTCCGCTGTGCACATCGATAGATCGGTTTTGTGGAACTGTCACTGCTTCAGATACGTCAGGAAAATGAAACGAAAGTAGTTGACAGCCATAGAACTTCATTTTTAAGATATAGTGTGCTCTTGTTTATTTTACAGGACTTTTGTCTAGATCGCTATCGCCATTCTATGACTCGTAGAACCACAACCTGCTATGTGTGATTCTATTAACCAGAGATTCTACCTTCTCTGTGAAAGCATTCTCAACTCTGTCTGGAACGATCTTATTTATGAATATATCTGCTGCCAGTCATACTGAAAACTCAGAAGAAGTCCTCAAAAATGCCCGGTTCATTCAGGATGTGCGGAATCAGGTGGCGACCGTGGTGGTCGGCCAGGATGAAGTCGTCGAACGATTATTAATCTCCCTCTTCACAGGCGGGCACATTCTACTGCAGGGGGTCCCCGGACTGGCTAAAACGCTGCTGGTTTCGGTGCTGTCCAAATCGATTGACCTCGATTTTTCCCGGATTCAGTTTACGATTGACCTGCTGCCTTCTGACATCCTGGGCTCGCAGATCCTGGATCAGAAGACCAATGAGTTCGTGACGCGCACAGGGCCGGTATTTACCAACCTGTTGCTGGCAGATGAAATCAACCGGGCAGCTCCCAAAGTGCAGGGAGCTCTGCTGGAAGCGATGCAGGAGCGAAAAGTCACCATCGGAAACGAGACGATGTCCCTGCCTGCACCATTCCTGGTGATCGCCACACAAAACCCGGTAGAACAGGCCGGGACATTCGAACTCCCGGAAGCGCAGCTCGACCGGTTCATGCTGTGTCACCGTCTGGATTATCCCGATCCCTCAGAAGAACGCGAAGTTTTAAAACGCAATATGGCACTCGGGATTCGCAAAGAAGACCGGGGGGCGGTTGTGAATACCGAATTTGATGTCATGAAACAACAGCCGGTCGGCTCGGCCGAAGATCTGGTGAATTGCATGCAGGCAGTAAATGACATTCATGTCAGCGATACATTTCTGGAGCATGTGATTGAGGTCATTAACCGCACGCGAAATCATCCGAATATCGAACTGGGCTGCAGTCCTCGTGGCGGGATCGCCTTGATCAAGGCCTCGCGGGCGCGGGCGTTGATCAATGGTCGCAATTATGTGATTCCGGAAGATCTGTTTGTCCTGGCAGAAGATGTCATTCTCCATCGCATACGGCTGAATTATGAAGCCTTGGCCGATGGTCTGACCGGTAAGTCAGTTCTGCAGGATATGCTGCGAGATCTGGGAGCCACACCATCCCTGATTTCCCGGGAGGCCTAGCCGACATTATTCAACAATTAATGGTTTTACCATTTCCTCTCTGTATTGAAACAGGTTACTCATGGAAGGCTTGCTGGAACAGTTTGATCCGCTGAATGCACGGCAGTTTTATATTGCGGTGAAACGGCTGGCCGACAGTCTGAGCTATGGCACCGACCGTTCTCCCTTCCTCGGTTCGGGGCTGGAATTCTTTCAGTCGCGACCGTACCAGGAAGGTGATCCGATCAAGAGTATCGACTGGCGTGTGACCGCCCGGACGGGCAAGCTCTTTATCAAAGAGTACGAAACTCCCAAACGGCTTCCCTGTTATCTGCTGATCGATACCTCAGCCTCAATGATGGTCAGCTCTACGCCAAAAAGTAAATACGCATTGGCATTACACATCGCAGGAGGACTTGCATTCGCGTGCCTGGAACGCGTCAGCCCAGTTGGTGTTTTAGGAGTGGGCGAAACCGATTTTCGGGTTCATCCCAGCCTGTCCAAAGACCAGGTCATGCAGTGGCTGGTCCGCTTGCGACGTCACCGCTATGACGAACAGACAACACTGGGACAGCGGGTTGCTGAATTCAGTCCGAGTCTCAAAAACCGGGCCCTGATAATCGTCCTCTCCGATCTGCATGATCCGCGTGCAATACCGGCGCTCAAACAGCTTTCACAAATCCACGACACGGTTGTGATTCAGTTTCGCGACCCGGCAGAAGTCGGCTTGCGCGGCGCTGGTCTGATGCGGGCCCAGGAAGCGGAGACCGGCAGCGATTTTGTCACCCACGGCCGACAGAGCTGTCTCGATCAGGAGCAGGTGGATTTTCAGCTGAAACGCGGTGGGATTGACCATCTGCTGATAGAGACAGATGAACCATTTGTGCCTCGGCTGCGACAGTTCTTCTCCGCACGCGATATCCTGTCTCGGGGGAGTCGCTAATGCGTAGTCATCAACAAATCTGTTCCGTCAGAACTTTGATCATGGTTATACTTTCCTTCGCCATATTTTCGCTCTGCCTCTGCTCAACCCAGACCAGCCTGGCTGAGAACCAGTCGGCTGCTTCTGTCGGAATGGCGGCGCGGATTGAACAGGTGATTCTGCCCGGATCGGAATTACAGGTCAAAGAGATCGCAGACGACGATCCGATTATTTTACGAATCATCAGCACGCATCCGCATGGTCCGGACATGTTCCGGTATGAGCTGGAATATTACGGCTTGAAACCAGGCGCATATAATCTGGTTCAGTTTCTGGAACGGAAAGATCACAGCTCCCTCGGCGAAGTTCCTGCGATCCCGGTGCAGATCGACTCGATTCTGGCCGCGGATCGAGTAGAGCCGAACAGCCCTGCTGCAGTCTCAATTCCCCGAATAGGCGGATATCGGTTCTGGTTAACACTGATCTTCGTTGCCTGGATACTGGGGATCCTCGTGATTCTGTTCGCCAGACGAAAGACTCCTGCAGAGGCTGCAGAAAATGATCAGCCACCACCTTCTTTATCGGACCGATTGCAGCCGATGGTGGAGAAAGCCATTTCCGGAAAACTGAGCAAGTCGCAGATGGCTGAACTGGAGATGATGCTGGTTGCCTACTGGCGTAAACGATTGCATCTGGAGCAGACTGATATCTCCCAGGTGACACAAACATTGAGACAACATGCAGAAGCCGGGCCGTTACTGCAACAGTTGGAAATTCTATTGCACCGTCCCCATACGGACCAGGAAGTGGATGTCGCTCAGATAGCGAAGATTCTGGAGCCGTATCAGCATCTGCCAGCCGAAGCCCTGGATGAGGAGTTGGCTGCGCTGGCTTCCTGACAGGCGATTCGGTTCAATTTTAGTTCAGAGAACGTGCTGAAAAATAATGTGATGTATTTTGATGATATGATGAAAGGACGAAAACCTGGTGAGAGCCCAGTAATTTGTATTAATGGAACATGTATTTCTTTAAGAGGTAGTCAGTCACAATGAGTTTCACTCACCCTTGGGTGCTCGTGTTTTTAGTGTTTCCGGTGTTGCTCCTGATCTGGGTCTGGCGGCGTGAAGGTGGTCGAGTCGTGATGCCTTTTGACCATGGAATTCAACCGCGTGGACGGTATTTGGGAACCCTGGTCAATTTTGCGCAGTCATTACCGGCTCTGATTCTGGGGGTCGTGGTCCTGATACTGGCGGGGCCACAGCAGTTGAGTGCCCCTCAATCCAAACGGGTACTGACGAATATCGAACTGTGCGTCGATGTTTCAGGCAGCATGACCGCCTCATTCGGAGAAGGAACACGCTACGATGCCTCGATGGCTGCGATTAATAATTTTCTCGATTACCGTGAAGGCGATGCGTTCGGTCTGACATTTTTTGGAAACGAAGTACTACATTGGGTGCCTTTGACTACGGATGTCTCTGCAATCAAATGTGCGCCCCCCTTTATGGACCCCCTCAGCCCAGGGCATCCCTACTGGTTGGGAGGCACATCCATCGGGAAAGCCCTGCGGGCCTGTCGTGAAGTCCTGATCTCCCGTGAAGAAGGGGACCGGATGATTGTTTTGGTGTCAGATGGATACAGCTTTGATCTGGGGAACGGGCAGGATCTGGAGATTGCCAGTAAGCTGAAAGAGGACGGGATTGTAGTTTATGCGATTCATATTGCGTCCAGCGAAGTTCCGGGCTCTGTAGTCAATATTACAGGGTTGACGGGGGGCGAAGTGTTTGAGCCGGAAAACCCCGCGGCGCTCGAAACGGTTTTTCAGCATATTGATAAGATGCAGGAAACGCGGATGGAGCGGACCGCCGCGGAATCGATGGATCATTTTTATCCTTACAGCCTGGCAGGACTGATTCTGCTTGGCAGCAGCACGCTTACATTATTCGGGTTGAGGTACACACCTTGGTAGCAGAGCTGGCGGCACTGGTTGTATTTGTGATTGCCATTGGAGCAGAGCAGCTCCATGCCCGGCGCATCAGACGGATTGCGCCCCTGGTTTTCGGTCCTGCTGCGCAGGCAGCCAGCTGGGCCAGATTTGCTCCGGTGATGCGGGTTTTGTCCCTGACGGCGCTTTGCTGGGGCCTGATCACATTAATGTTGCTGACTCCTAAAATTCACGTCGCAGAAAAGATCGATGACAGCGAAATGAAGCATCTGCTGATTGTCCTGGATGTATCTCCCAGTATGCGTCTGGCAGATGCCGGACAGGAGAAAGATCAGACGCGTATGAAACGTGCTGCCGTGGTCATGAATTCATTCTTCGCACGGGCGAACATGCATCGTTATCGTACGAGCGTTATCGCCGTCTATAACTCAGCGAAACGGGTTGTCGAAGAAACAAAAGATATGGAAGTCATTCGCAATATTTTCAATGATCTGCCGATGCATCATGCGTTTGTTTCAGGCGAGACCGACTTGTTTTCAGGGTTGCAGGAAGCAGGCGAATTATCAAAACCCTGGAATCCCCGCAGTACCACGTTGCTGTTGATCAGCGATGGCGATACGGTGCCCGGCGTGGGCATGCCGAAAATGCCGGTCTCGGTTGCGAATGCTGTTGTGATCGGCGTAGGAGATTCAGTGAAAGGATCGTTCATCAACGGACATCATTCCCGGCAGGATGTCTCGACACTGCGGCAGGTGGCAATTCGCTTAAATGGCACCTATCATAACGGAAATGAGAAACATCTCAGTACTGATCTGATTGATCATCTGGCAGTTGGAGGAGAAGAGAATCCCTTCGAGAAATTGACCCGCCGCGAGTATGCGCTGGCTGCCTGCGGCTTATCTGCATTAATTTATGCGCTGTTACCCTGGTTGCTCCATTATTGGGGGACTGGCTGGAAACCAGGCGTGTTAACGAGTCGAAGAAACAGGGAGCAGTCCAGTCAGAACTCGGACCGCTCCCGGAAATCAAAACAACGGCAGCCCGCGGCCTCATGACCGTCGGGTAAATGGAAACAGGAAACAAATTCGTCTCTTGTGCAATTGGAACTGATTGCAGGAAGGAAAGTCCAATGAGAATCATGATGTTGCTTTGCTGGGGATTGGTCCCGTGCTTTGTAGGGGCCTATCATTACGGACCGGGGCAGGCACAGCTTAAACTTGATGAGGTGGACCAGAAAATCAAGGCTGCGCAGGCTGCGGGCAAACAGGAGAACTGGGATCAGGCGGTCCTCCTTTATAATGAAGCATTACCGCTGGTTCCGACGGAACGTGTGAAAGAAGCACAGAAATTGCGGCTGGAACGCGATAAAGCGATGATGCTGAATGGACAGTTGCCCGATGCCTATCTTGATTTGCAGGCACTCTTAACAGAACTGCAGTCGGAACCTCAGCCAGATGCGGAACTGGTTAAAGAAACGCGTTCCGCGATGGCCAATGCTGAATATTATGTGACCTGGACTTTGCGGCTTGAGGGGGTCGGCAAAGAGGGCTGGGAACCAATCATTGAATCGGCGCGTCAGAACTATCGCCTGCTGGCGGAAAATGCTGCACTGTCGGGAAGTGAGGATGAATTCACAGAGCAGCAGGAAAATCTGGAAGCCGTCATTCGACTGGCCAGTCTCGATCTTACCGATCTGCAGGGAATACCGATTCCGAAGCAATGTCAATGCAAAGGCTGCTGTAATGGTGTCTGTAACAAACAGGGCAAAAAGAAAGGTAAGAAAAAAGGGACCGGAGAGAAGAAGCCCAAGGACAATCGGGGAGCCAGCTCCGGACCGCCGCCTGACAAAAGTGGCTCATGATAGCCACGAGATAATTCTGAAACCATCGACCTTCTAATTACGATTCTGTCAATTTGATTCTGTATTGATAAAGGTGACTACCGATGCAGCGACTTCATCTCGCTCTTTCGATCACATTCGCAACGTTCATTCTTGCAGTAACTGCGGGTGTCTGTTCTGCCCAGGGCCGCGCGGTGACTTCGTCGGGACGGACGTCACAAGTCTTTCCTCCGTCTGCCCCCGCTTCTGCCACACCGGTAAAGACTCAGGCAGTTGCCACCAGTTCTACCGTTTCATCAGGAACGACTGCCGCCGCACAGGCCTCAGCCAGCGCTGCGCAGGACAAAGCACATGAGCAGAAAAGACTGGCGGCGATTAAAAAACTGAAGTTTGATCGACGCTCTTCGGCCATTATCAAAGTCTGGGCGACTCCAGCGGACGAGCAAGACGAATCAAAATCAGAGGGAGCGCAGACTGAAGACCAGCCCCTTGAAGCGCAGAAACCGCTTACTGCAGAACAGCAGGTTGAAGCGGATAAAAAAGCGCATCAGCAGAAACTGGATGCCGAGTTGAAGCAGTTTGAAAAGCAGCTGAAAGAGCTGCAGCAAAACGTCACACTCGGCAACTGGGGCGAAGTGAAAACGTTTTTCAATACGCTTCCGCAAGCAGAATATGAGGCACTTTATCTGCAATTACTGTCATCATTGCAGAACCCTGTACAGCAACCAGGCTCGCGCTTTCCTCAGTTTGCAGAAAAGAATGTGATCACCCTGGATGACTTTTTCGAACTGGCCGCCTTGTTACCTGCAGATTCAACTGAAAAAATTCAATCGCAGAACCTGCCTCAAAATTCCCGCAATTCTGCCCAGATGCAGATGCTATTGCAGCAGAATCCGCAACTCGCTGCCCAGCTGAAACAGAAAAATACCTTGTTCGGTCAGTTGGCTGGTGTGTTCAGAATCTCGATTCAGAACGGTTTTTCAATCGAAGAGTACCTCACCCGGTTTCGCGAAATACAACCAGAAAAAGAGGGGACGAAGTCGGAGTCCGCGGACGGTAAGACGCTCTTGACGCAACGCCAGATCGCCAGGCTATTGGCAGATTCCGGACAGGCTCAGCATCTGGCAGAGTTTTTGCCTGACCTTGAAGAGGCTGTCAAACAGGATGATCGCGAAGCATTAAATTTATTATCGCGTTACTATCTTGCACTTCCGCAATACGAGAAAAAAAATGAACATCTGGAAAAAGCATGGGCGGCTCTGCAGGCTGTTCTTGCAGTCGGTGAGATCAGTGCATCCGAAAAAGAAGAAGCCTTAAAACGTGCGGTGGAATTGACGCCGCGCATCAAAGAGGAATTGGGGCAAGCCTGGCTGAGCGAAAGTTTCAGCAAACGTCCTGAACGGGGCAAAGAAATTCTTTCGACCATTGGTGCGGCAGTCGCGATGGGAATACAGGCGCAAAGTGCGAACAGTCACTATCGACTAAAGAGTCTGGAATTACAGAAAACAGCCGTCGATGCCTTGCTGAAAGCGGCTCCCGAACAGGCCCGCGAATGGCAGCCGACGTTACAGATGATGGCAACCAACTGGTTACGGGAAGCGCAAATCTCTCAAACATATGATTATTCCACCAGCCGTTCCAGAATGATGCAGCGGGATTATTACGGCAATTATTACTATACCGAGAGTATGATGATGCAACCGCAAATGCAGCGTCAGAATCGAATTCAGGCCATCGCGACCGGGAAAATTCTTGAAATGCTTCCCGATGAGAAATGGATGGCGTTGATTGAACAGTCACTGCACCTGGAGTTCCAGACAACGATCGCAAAACTCTATCTGAAAGTGGAAGAAGAGGATGAAGCGTTTCCTTATATTGAACAACTGGCTTCCCTGAATCCGCGCGAGGCGAAGTCGCTTGCCGAACAGTTTTTGCGGGTCTGGACGAAAAATCATAATCCCAATTCCGAACAGCAGCGGACGAGCATTTATATGTTCTCCTATGGCTTTAATCAGCGTGCCCAGGGAATTCCACTCACACGCTCCAAACAGGTTCGCAACCTGGAAGAACTTGCGGGATGGATTCAACGCATTAACGATCTACCGATTGAACCAATTGATGAAAAACTCATTACTCAGGCATTCACGCAGGTCCATAGCTCTGCAGAAGTTTATCAGCTGGATGCCATTGAAAAAATCTACGGGACCGTGGACGGACTGAACCCCAATACTCTGGCATCACTGATTCAAACCATGCGCACCAATCTCGGCAAAGTCTGGCGGTTACCGGCCACGCAGAAAGCGGCAAAAACCAACCGCAAGCAAAAAGACATTGAACGCGAAGTCGTACAAGGTTATGCGACGGCTCAACTGGTTCTGAGCAAAGCCATCAGGAAATATCCCAAGTCCTGGTCAGTTCAGCTCGCGAAAGCTGCGCTGGACCATGATGCAAATGAATTTCAGCAGGAACTGAACCGCACTACGGAATTCTCCGAGCGACGCCAGATTTCGCTGGAGGGGTTCCAGAAGGCAGCGGAACTGTATGCGACTGAAGTAGAGACACTGGAGGAAGAGAAACAGGAATCAACCGTCTACGAAACCTGGTTCTACGCCAGTCTGGGTGCACCGGACCTGGGCAAGATCTCGCATACGACGGTTTCCGATCCCACACAATATCCATTAATCCGCGCAGCCATCGAGGGACTGCCGGGCGAAATCGGCAAACGTCATATGGATCAGTTTGCCAATGCGCTGTTTGTACGGCTCAGTGCAGTGGAGCCCGGTGTCAAGTTTCGTTATCTCAAAGCCGGATTCAAGATTGTCGGCGATCATGAACAGGCACGGGAAGCGAAGAAAGTCTATGATTATTACAAGGATCTCGTGACGGAAATCAAGCTGGAAACTACCATTGATGGCTCCGATGTCGTGGGGCATAAAGCACCGTTTGGTCTGTTCGTCAATCTGCGGCATACCAAAGAAATTGAACGTGAGTCGGGGGGCTTTGCCAAGTACCTGCAGAACCAGAATCAAGGCGGCTATTACTATTACAATTATGGTCGTCCGCTGGAAAATTATCGGGATAAATTTGAAGAGGCCGCCAAACAGGCCCTGGAAGAACATTTTGAAATTCTCTCCATCACATTTCAGAGCGAAGACGTGCATTCCCGTGCTACTGAAGAGTATGGCTGGAGAATGACTCCTTATGCGTATCTCCTGTTGAAGCCCAAAGGGCCGGAAGTCGATAAGATTCCAAGCCTGACTCTCGACATGGATTTCATGGATACTTCCGGCTACGCGGTGGTCCCTGTCAATTCGGCTCCCCTACCCATTGACGCTTCGTCGGAGCAGGGAGATGTGCGACCATTTAAGAATCTGCAGATTACACAGACACTTGATGAACGCGAAGCCAAAGCAGGTAAATTGAAGCTGGAAGTTCGTGTGACCGGTGTTGGACTGATTCCTGATCTGGATCAGATTGTGGATTTGAAGCCCCAAGAATTTAACGTGACCTCGGTCGAAAATGAAGGAGTCTCGGTTTCTCAATTTGACAAAACGAGCCCGGAAAACGCCGTCAATTCCGAAAGGCTCTGGCTGGTTTCGATGGAAGCGCGCCCGGATCTCGCCAGGCATCCTGAAACATTTTCGTTTGGATTGCCGAAACAGGAAGATCATGAAGTGACTTACCAGCGATTCGATGATGCCGACCTCGTTTCGGTTGAACCGGAGATTATGCTGCAACAGGAATACGGCACCCCGGAAAAGTCATGGATTGTTCCTGCCTCTGTTGTGTTCGCAGTATTGATTTTACTTGTGATTGTTTACCGATTGAGTACCCGCAAAACCCAGGTTGTCACATCTGCCCGTTATCAGGTGCCGGAAAATATCACCCCGTTTACAGTCCTCGGACTTCTGAAAGATATTGAACGCACCAATGGGTTAAGCCCCACAGGCAAACAGGAACTGGGCGTCTCGATATCGCGCCTGGAGCATTATTACTTCGAAACTCCCGAAGGTGAAGAACCCGACTTAAACGCGGTCGTCCATCGCTGGGTAAACCAGACTCGTTAGAGTACGTCACAAATAAAGGCATCGAATCCAGAGTGTGTAAGGTAGCACTTTTCTTCAATGCGACTGAGGTAATGACTGCACCAATGTTTCATAGCACACAACAATCTGGTTTTGGTTTCATCTGCAAACTGCTGATTCCCAGTTGTTTCCTCTTCACCAGTTTCTGGATCGCGGGAAGGGGTTTGGTCGGCGAGGCCGTTGTGTTGATGCTGCCCTCTGCACAGACGGCAGTTCGTCTCCAATGCGATTCAACGCTGGCGGAATCAGTACGACGGCATGAAATCGGAAGAAGTCAGGCGCCTCAAATAACTGGAAGCCGAGAACAAATGAATGAAATAACTGGTCGCCGATCTGTCTCTGGATAACAAGACTGTGTCCAGTTTTACTGTAGCGTCTTTAGGGCCATTTGGACCGACTATAATAGATTGAGTGACGCTATGGTTAAATGTGATGCGCTCCAGTGGTTCGCGATTTTCATCTGTGAGGCTGGGTGCCGATTTTTATAATTTGTGATACAGCAGGTCAGGGTGATGAGATTTCTGTCAGGCACACGGACTGTGCGCTTTCCCAGTTGTATTGGTTCAGGATTATTTTTGCTACCACGAAACCCACGAATTGACACGAAAGGATTGAGTGATGCGGGGGATTTCTCAATTAGGTTTGATTTCATATTCGAGGGTAAATCTTAGGGAGTGGCGTGAGGGGAGCAAGGGGTTTTCAGAATGATGTGGCGATGTTTGACGACAGGGGTGCGATATAGGGCGAGACAAGGATGGTGTCGGGGTGAAGGACTGCGAAGTGTGGCGACCCGCAGGTTAACATCACGAACGAGTGTGGTTTCAGGCAGTGCAAATCTGGAAAAAACCGGCTGTTTTACAGTGAAGAGTCGGAACAAGTGGCGCGTGTTTCAGTGCTCTGTAAACTGGGCACGCGCGCGACTCAGTTAGACGCTTATTCTGGTTTGTGTCAGGCGGGAGTCAAGTCGAATATTTTCAGTAAATGATCTCGGCGGGAGAAGCGTTGTTTTCAGGAATAGAACAAGGGCAGGGGAGGCGGATTTCGGACTACCGATTCCTCAATTGATTTCTTTGCCTGATAAAGCGCGCATGAGTAATTTTTTAGTCCTGCTGAAAATTCACCAGTGTTTCGTACACTTGGTTGGGTAGAATAAAACCCACTACTTCCTTCCTGCTTAAACTGAACAAGGAAATAACACCAGATCAATGCGCCTGATTCAACCATCTGGATGACGGCACTGATAACATCGATTTCTGATTGGTTCGGAGGCGGTGTCCAGTCTGCCTGAGCGTGGAAACTGAGATTGGACTACCCCAATTTGAAGATCAGTGTGATTGTCATTTTTGAACCACGGGAACTCGACGTCAGGATCGTAACCATTGTATTCATGCCTGGCTTTCTTCTTTTCTGAATCCGCTCACAGATTGTGAGTTGGGTCCATTCTTGTTTTTTCCAATCAGCCAGACGTTGAATCTGGTCTCTCCCAAAACCGTCTGACACTAGACGTTATTTGCTGTAAGGTTTTAACTTCAAACAGGATAACAAAACTGTGTCTGAATGGTGAGACTCTTCAAACTACAGATAATTGTGGATATTATGCAGATTCTCTTTAAAACTCGACCTGAAAAATTCAATGAGTGTACGATTACTTATAGAACAGGAAAGTGAGTGTTGTCAGGCTTGAATGATCGTTGAAATAATTCATGGAACAGAAAAAACAAGAACGACAGTTTACAACATTTCTGACGGCTCATCGCCGCCAGCTGTATGCTTTTATTTACTCACTGCTGGGGGATCACGCTGACGCTGAAGATGTGTATCAGCGTTGCAGCATGATAATGTGGGACAAGTTTGATCAGTACGACTCTGCCTGTGATTTCCTGCCGTGGGCGATGGGAATCTCGTTTTATGAAGTGAAAAACTTCCTGCGTGTATCATCACGTGATCGGCACTATTTCTCTGAGCAGCTTCTTAATCAGCTGTTCGAGCGGATGCAAAACGGAAAAAGCGTTCAAAATGTACAACTGGCATCACTGGAGAATTGTTTGAAATCATTGCGACAAAAAGATTTGTGGCTTGTAGAGCAGGTCTACTGGGAACGGCGCAAATGTTCGTCGGTTGCACGAGAATTGGGAATGAAAATCAACGCAATCTATGACCGGGTTGGCAGGATCCGAAGTCAGTTAAGGGAGTGTGTAAAGCGACGTATTGCGGAGGTGGAACATGTTTGATAACGAAAAGCATAATGATGCAGAATTTGAACGATTGCTGCGGCAGCTCGTGGATGGTTCGCTTGAAAATTCAGAAGCAGATCGCCTGGAGTCATTAATGCTTGATCAGCCAGAGCGTCAATCGTTGTACCTGGAATATATGTCACTGGATTCGTCACTGATTGAACTGGGGGAAGTCAGCAAAACCGTTCCCGGACTCACCTTTGGTCGCCCACGAAGAAAACGCCTGGGGCCATTCAGCGTTTGGGCTCTGGCAGCGTGCGCTATGCTCTGCCTGATTGCGGTAACCAGCTTTGTGACATCCTACATAGATCAACAAAAGCAGTTAGCGAAACAGGAAACAACAAAGCAATTGGAAGGGGTTGTGCAAACGACTGAACGAAGTATAGGGCAAGAGATACTTTCCGAGGCCAAAATCATAGCAGGGCATCGTGCAGTCTTTCGTGGTACTCATTCTCCCACGTCGATCGGCAGTTGTTTAAAATTCTCAGAAAATTATATGCTGCAAGATGGGTTAATAAAAATTCTTTTTGCCTCGGGCGCTGAAGTGATTCTCAGTGCGCCAGCGCTGTTCCAGGTCGTGCATAACGAGAAGCTGGTTGTTAACCTTGGGAAGTGCTCTGTTTACGCACCAGAGGGCGCCGAGGGTTTCGAAGTCAGTACGCCAACAAGTGAAGTAATTGATTTGGGAACTCGTTTTTCCGTTGTTGTATCTGAAGACGGAGCGTCGAATGTGGCTGTCGTGGATGGTGAGGCGGAAATCTCGACTCTCAGTGGTCCCCGCAAAAAGACATTGTTCAAAGGCGATACCGCCTACGTGGGCACTGATCTGAACTTAATGGAGGGAGACAATCATACGCCAGGTGATATTTATGTAGCCTCAATCCCCGATCACCTGATTGGCTATCAATCCATTCAAGACGACCTGGGGCAGGCGAAAGAGCTTTCGACTTTGGTTGTGCAACGTGGGGGGATAAGTCGCACCTATCATCGTAACGATTTTATTCTGCCAAGAGTCAATCATTACCGGCCCGGGTCCAACGCTTTTGGAATCGTTCCAGCCAATTCTCCCGCTGATGAATACAATCGATTTGGATTGATGAATCTCTTGTTTGCTTCAGGATTCATTAATCCTGGTGGCCAGAACAAGTGGCATGAAGGAGAAATCATTCTGGGGCGTGATGGTACTCCCGGCATGAATCTGGTCTTTGATCAACCTGTGATTAATTCACCCGGTCCTGATCTCATTATTTTCGACGCACAGTCGATCGCTCATTCTCTCGAAGGCGATGTATTCCATTTGTACCCGCGAACAGGCCACCCTGATGCTCTACCAATGACCATCCGGAAATACGACATCGATGGTCATTCCGCCGAAGCACAAATTATGACCGGATGTCGTTTGACTCAATTGAGCCCGGATTTCGCCAACGATGGTGCTCCTCTTCCGATAGTGGCACGGTCACAGCTGGTGCATAAAGTCCCCTCGCGCCTGTTTGCCGTTGGTATCGATCTGGCTGACATGAATATTCCACCAGGAGGATCGATCACCGGACTGTTTCTTCAAGATGCTCAGGACGACACAGACCATATTGACCCGGTTGTCATCGTCGGTCTCCCGCCCGTTAAATAATCCGCTGGAATTCTGATTTCATGCTTCATAAATTCAAAAACATCGTATGTATCGTTTTCAGTTCCTTGCTGATGATATCGTCGTCGAACGCCGCCGATCTATCACCGGAAGCAATGAAGTTCTTTGAAAAAGAAGTGCGTCCGTTGCTCTCGGAACACTGTTGGTCTTGCCACGGTGAACAGGAGCAGAAAGGAGCCCTGCGTCTCGACACACGCAGACATATGCTACTGGGAGGAGAGTCAGGCACATCAATCGTTCCCCGTAAACCGGATGAAAGCCTGCTCATCGAGGCAATTCGGTATGAAGCGTACGAAATGCCGCCTTCAGGAAAACTGAAGGATGCACAGATCAAGATTCTGGAAAAGTGGGTCGCCCTGGGCGCCCCCTGGCCGGGAGCCGACGACTCAATTCCGGTTCGCAAGGAACAGGGACCGGTATTCTCTAGCGAGGACCGTACCTGGTGGGCGATTCAGCCATTGGTGCAGGTCGCTGTCCCGAAAACAAATTCGAAACACCGGGCTATAAATGAAATTGACCACTTCATCAATTCAAAGTTGGAACAGCAGGGACTGCAGGCTGCTCCCGAAGCAGACCGGAAATCATTAATACGGCGGGTCTATTTTGACTTGCATGGCCTGCCACCCACACCGGCGGAAGTGCAGGATTTCGTGAATGATCAGAGTCCTGATGCATACGAGCAACTTGTCGATCGCCTGCTGTCCAGCCCGCGCTATGGAGAACGTTGGGCGCGGCATTGGCTTGATGTTGTGCGGTATGCTGATTCGGACGGCTATCGCGCCGACGGCTATCGCCCCCATGCCTGGCGTTATCGCGACTACGTGATCCGGTCCCTCAATGAGGATAAGCCTTACAACAGGTTTGTCTTGGAACAGTTAGCCGGCGATGAACTATTCCCCGATGATGTCGATGCACAAATTGCAACAGGTTTTCTGACTCATGGAATCTATGAATGGAATAGCCGCGATGTCGCCGGTCAGTGGAATCTCATGCTCAACGAATTAACCGATACGGTCGGTGACGTCTTCCTGGGAGTGGGCCTGCAATGTGCCCGATGTCACGATCACAAGTTCGACCCCATTCTGCAAAAAGACTATTTTCAGCTAAGGGCTTTCTTTGAACCGATTCAGATTCAAACCAGCCGGGTAGCCGCCTCCGCGAAGCAACAAGAGGAATACCAGCGGGAACTGGCCACCTGGGAACAGGCCACGAAAGAAATTCGCCTGAAAATCACCGCGCTGCAGGCACCTTATCGACCGGGAGCCGAAGCCGTCGTTAAGTCATTTCCGCCCAACATTCAGGCGATGATTAAAAAAACAGCAGAGGAACGCGCTCCGCGTGAACAACAACTGGTCAAGCTGGCATGGCGTCAGGTGGAATACAATTACGAGAGGCTCGACAGTCGACTGAAGCCGGCAGATAAAGAAAAGGTTCTGGAGCTGAGACGCCAGTTGAAAAAATTCGACAAGCTGAAACCCGCGCCGCTCCCCGTTGCACAACAGGCCAGTGATATCGGCCCGCAGGCGCCCAAAACAACCATTCCCAAAAAACGTACAGAATGTGATCCCGGTTTCCTGGCGATCCTGAATGAAACACCTGATGAGTTTCTTGACTCTCAAAGGAACGATACCACCAGCCGCAGAAGTGCATTGGCGCGCTGGCTCACTCAGCCGAGCAATCCACTGTCGACGCGCGTGATTGTAAATCGCGTCTGGCAGTATCACTTCGGCAAAGGCCTGGCGCCGCACAGCAGTGATTTTGGTCGCCTGGGAGGACTACCCACGCATCCTGAATTACTTGACTGGCTGACACAAAAGTTCCTCGAAGACGGCTGGCAATTCAAGAGTCTACATCGTTTGATTGTCACCTCTGCGACCTATCGTCAATCTGCGCTGCACCCACAGGAAGCAGCGATGACCGCCATCGATCCGACAAACAAGTATTACTGGTGCGCAGAGACACGTCGCCTCGACGCAGAACAAATTCGCGATTCCATCCTGGCAGTGACCGGACAACTCAACCTGCAAGCCGGTGGCCCCGGAGTCGCTGCCAGTGTCCCCAGGCGGTCTATCTATTTACGGATGATGAGAAACAGCAGTGATCCGTTATTAGAAGTCTTTGACTTACCACGCTTTTTTGTCAGCGTACCTGGCCGCGATACGACTACGTCTCCCGTTCAATCATTACAGTTATTTAACAGCCAGCAAATGTTGCGGTTTGCCGATCAGCTTTCGAAACGGTCAATTGACGAATCGAAGGCAGCTCCTGATGCGAACAAAGAAACAGCCGCTTTGCGAAGAGCATGGGAGATCGTATTTGGACGTGCGATTACCGATGAGGAACTATCAATTGCTAACGAATTCCTTACTCATCAATCAAAGCTGCTATCTGAGCGGGAAACAAAAGTGAATCTGCAGCAACTGAAAACCGCGACTATGCCGTACCGCAATGGTCAATCGATTGTATTTCATGCAGATAAACCATCTCCATTCTATGTCGCGGATGATAAACACTTAAAACTGGCGAACCATACTATCGAAGTCTTCTTCCAGATTCGATCGATCTATGAATCAGGGGCCGTCCGTACGCTTGCTTCGAAGTGGAGTGGCAAAGTCTCCGAACCGGGCTGGATCTTTGGAGTCACAGGCCGCGGTTCGCGCCGTAAACCGCAAACACTTGTTTTTCGTACTTTTGGAAATAGAAGCGACGGCACTGTTGGCGACGAGATCGTGTTTTCCGATCAACACATTGTATTGAATACACCGTATTATGCCGCGGTCACTTTTCACGTCACCGGTGAGCATGCCGGCACGATCGATTTCTATCTCAAAGACTTATCGAACGATGATGAGCAGTTGGGCCGAATCACCAAACAACACCGGATCGTCCGCATTCAGGATAATAATTTGCCACTCGCTTTCGGTCGCATGGTTCGCAATCGTCAAAGTTTCTTTGACGGCCTGATTGATGATATTCGGATTTCCTCGCAGGCATTGGACGCGGAGTCGCTGCTCTTTACACAGGAATCTGTGACGAAGGATACGCTGGGCTATTGGAAATTCGACCCTGTTCCAGGCATGTTTCAAGATAGCTCCACCAATCAGCACCATATTTCACAGAACGATCGGATGGCATCGGCTGTTACTCCGCGCCAGGAAGCATTTGTTGATCTGTGTCACATTCTGCTGAACTCAAATGAATTCTTCTACGTCCATTAAGGCAGTGATATGCTCTCTACGACCCATATAAAGATACCGCAAAACCGCCGGGAATTTCTGGAAACGAGTGGATTAGGATTTGGCAGCCTCGCGCTGGCCAGCCTGCTCTCCCAGGCAGAAGCTGCTCCCAACCCATTCCGTTCTACCGCCGGTCAGACACCGCATCATCGACCACAAGCGAAGAATATCATCTTCCTGTTCATGGAAGGCGGCCCCAGCCACATTGACCTGTTTGACCCCAAACCACTGTTAAACAAGCTCGCAGGCCAGACGCTTCCCGACAGTTTTGGTGAAATCCTTACCGCAGCCGGGGAATCGCGATCACCGCTGTTAGTCTCCAAACGGAAATGGAAACAACATGGCGAAGCGGGCACCTGGGTTTCCGACTGGCTGCCCGAAATCGCAACCTGTGTTGATGATATCGCCGTTATCCGTTCCTGCTGGGCAGATGGACTGAATCATTCATCGAGTGTCTGCCAGATGAATACCTGCTCGCTGATCGGCGGTCGCCCCTCGTTGGGAAGCTGGGTGACGTACGGCCTGGGATCGGAAAATAAGAATCTACCTTCGTTTGTCGTCATGCAGGATAACCGCTCACAGGTTGTAAACGGGCCGCGCAACTGGGGAACCGGGTTCATGCCGGCAGTTTATCAGGGAATTCAATTACGGGAAGGAAAGCAACCGATCCCGAATCTGAATAATCCCGAAGGCATGACCGACACCCGCCAGCGCAGTAAATTATCCTTACTCAAATCGCTGAACCAGGGATTTACAGACCAGCATGCCAGACAGACCGAACTCGAAGCACGCATCGCCAGTTATGAGTTGGCATTTCGTATGCAGTCCGAAGCCCCCGAGGCGGTCGACTTGAGCCAGGAGACCGAAGTCACCCGGAAGCTCTACGGCATGGATCAGGAAGACACTTCTTCGTTCGGTCGGTTGTGTCTGATGTCGCGCCGGCTTGTGGAACGGGGAGTCCGCTTTGTGCAGCTTTATCATGGCGCAGGCAGTAAGTGGGACGCGCACTCCGGTATTGAGAAGAATCACGCCAAGCTCAGTAAAACAATGGATCATCCGGTCGCAGGCTTGATCAAAGATCTGAAACAACGAGGCTTACTGGATGAGACGCTCGTTGTGTGGGGAGGCGAATTCGGTCGGACCCCCATGTCGGAAAAAGGAACTGGCCGCGACCATAACCCGACTGGATTTACCATGTGGATGGCCGGCGGAGGAGTCAAAGGCGGACAGACGATCGGAACCACCGACGAACTGGGCCTGCGCGCCATTGAAGATCGCATGCACGTTCACGACTTGCACGCATCAATGCTGCACTTAATGGGGCTGGACCGTATGAAACTGGTTTATGAATACAACGGTCGCCCTGAACGTCCCACAATAAATGAAGGTCAGTTCCAAACAAAACTGGTGACAGGTTAGGTCACGAGAAATGCGATTCGAGATCGCATCACATATAACCATCGCGTCTCTCAATCTATGATACTCGGTCCAGATGGCCTTGAAGACGCTACGGTAAAACTGGACACAGTCTGGGTGGCACAGAAGGTTTTGATTTTGCACTGAAAATAACTGGATAACTGACCAATTAATGGGCCAAAGGAAAATGGCAGATGGCTCGGCAACTAAAGTTGACCTGGGATCGTATTCACGTAAAGTGAATGATCGATTATCGGGTATAAAATCGCTTCGATAACGGCCTATGCAAACAGTTCTTTGACAGGCAGGCCGCCGTCTGTGATGGGGATTGGCCGATCGTTAGCATAGAGATTCTTCGTGTAGTCGATCCCCAGAGAGGCGAGAATTGTGGCAAAGAAATCCGGAAGGCCCACCGGGTTTTCGACGATTTTCTTTGATAGCTCGTCGGTCACTCCCCACGCGCCCCGGTGTCTTAGACCGCCGCCGGCGAGAACACAACTGAACGCGGTTCCCTGATGTCCGCGTCCGCCGCCGCTGTCGAATTCCGGCGGACGACCAAATTCCGTTGTAATGACGATCAGAGTCTTGTCCAGAAGTTTTTTCTGTTCCAGATCGGAAATCAAGGTGGCGACCGCGGTATCCATTTCCTGGATCAGTTTGTGCTGCAGCAAAATTCCCTCGTAATGCACATCCCAGCCGGCTCCGTTTAGAAAGTTCAGGTTGTGTGAGACTTCAATGAATCGAACGCCTCGTTCCACAAGACGACGGCTTAACAGGCAGCGTTGACCGAATTCTCCACCGTACCTTGTCCGCAGGTCTGCTGGTTCCTTATCCAGTTGAAAGGCCTGATTAAATTCCGGTCCACTCAGCTTCAAACTCTGTTGAATGGCGGCTTCATAGTCGCGTACCCTCTGTTCGCTGGTTGCTTTTCCTTGTTTCTGTAAAACTGCAAGGAATGATTCTCGTCGCGCCTGTCGGTCGGATGTAATATGATCAGGTCGAGACAATCCTGCTGGACCTTCATTAGTATTTGTCAGATAGAGATAGCCATGGCTGGCACCCAGAAAGCCTGGACCACGCGTCACATTCGGATATCCGATTAAGACATAAGGGGGCGCGCCGTCAGAGACCGCGCCTCGTTCGTGAGTCACCAGCGAACCAAGAGAGGGATAGGTGACCGTACCACTGATTGGGCGACCGGTGTGCATGCGATTTGTGGCGGCAGCGTGTTCGTCGATCGATTCATGATTGACCGTTCGCATTGCCGTGACACGATCCATCAATGGGGCCAGCGTCTTGAGATGTTCACAAAGCTGCACACCCGGCACGGCAGTATCGATCGAGTCATAATATGCTCCCGCCTTCCTGGTTTTGGGATCTCCCTTTCGCTTGGGATCAAAGGTATCAATTTGTCCCATCCCCCCGCCGAGCCAGATCGAAATTACATGCTCTGTATTGCCGCGAATCAGTTTTGGCGTTGTTTCTGCCACGCTGAGTTGCGAAGTTGCCAGTCCACCTGCCAGTGCCACTCCCGCGGCCAGACATTCGCGTCGATTGAAAGAGGGAAATGTATTTTGGTATTTCATGATTGCGTCTCGTTATATTGCGATTGGAGTTTGTTAAATCGAGAATAAAAACCTGAATCTTTTCGGTGATCGAAGCAGCACAACAGTAGCTACTAGGGAACCCAGACAAATTCCCGATGATTCATCAGACTCCAGATAATGTCTTCATAAACTTCCCGCCATTCGGGACGTAAACGGGGATCAGCCGGTGGTCCCTTGCGGACACGTCGCTCCACATCCTGTTGGATCGTATTCGCTTCCGGTCGCAAGTGATTAAACCAGGTTACCTGCGGTAAGGGAGCTGGTTCTTGAACAGGAACGATTTCGTCTGCCGGCAGCAGACGGGAATCAAACCCTTGCGCCAATGCGTGACTGAAGGTCTTCAGTTCTTCCTGATTCGGAAGACGACACAGAAAACGAAGATATAACGCTTCAATGATTTCCTCAGGCTGCCTGCTGTCGACCGCCAACTGAGCCAGTTCACTTTGATTTGACACACGAATGAGATTCATGGATAGAGTGCCGTTCGCTAATACTCCCGGTTGCAGGACATTCGGCTCCGACTCGCGATGCATGATCGGTTTCTGACGAGATCCAGTCCAGCCAAACGCCTCCAGAACATCGGTCACGGTCCGGGCATAAGGCAGAGAAAGACTCGGTCGGTCTCGCTCGTTCTTTAAATCCGCAAACATCCAGGCTCGGCTGGGGCGTCCCAATGACAGGCGATTACTGACGTCTCGTTGCCCATCGTGCACAAAGGTCAATTCTTCAACGTCCAACTGTTTTCCGGTCGCTGCATGCATGGCGTCTACAATTTGTTCCGCAGTCAGTCGGCGTTTCTCAGGAGCAGTAAAGAACCGCAGCGTTTCAGATTTATTCCCGTTATTCCCGGTCGCTTCACGCTGGTAAACTTGTGAAGTAACGATCAAACGAATGACGTGATTCAGATCATAGTCATGAGTCACAAACTGGCGTGACAGCCAGTCCAGCATCTTCGGGTGACTTGGTTTGCGGCCTTCCCAGTCATAAACTGGTTCCACCAGACCTGTCCCGATCAACTGCTTCCACAAACGATTGACGATCACATTGGCAAAACGCTCGTTTTCCGGAGCAGTGATCAGCGCGGCTAACCGTTCCCGTGTATCCTGCGGGTTGTGCATGAGTGAGTCAATTTTCGAATCATCAACGGCTCCGGTAACACCTGCAAATGGCCAGTCAGCCTGAATCGTTTCGTCCGGCTTCAGCGTGACCCGGATCAGAGACTCTCGGTCTTTCTTTTCAAAGAAGGCATCTGGCACGCGACTTGTCGAGGGAACCGTTAAAGGTTTACGGTTCATCATCGCTGCCAGCGAGAATAAGTCGCGCTGAGTCGTGCTGTGATAAGGGGAGTCGTGGCACCGTGCGCACTGGAGTTCGATTCCCAGAAATGCGGACGCGACGATATGCCCTTTGGCAGCAAAAGGGGAATCATTTTCTGCAGCGATTGCAAAACCGGCACTGCCACCTTCATGTGGACTGCCGCGCATCAGTAACAGTTCCGTCACGATTCTGTCGAAGGCTTTTTTATCTCGCAAGGCATCATACAGAAACCAGCGAAAGGGGCCTGTGCTGTTCAGCGATGCATTCAGTAAGGTCGGATTCTCAGCCAGTAAATCCATCCAATAACTCACCCAATGGTCAGCAAAGCGGTCATCTTCCAGCAGGCGGTCAATCAGTTGATTGCGTTTGTCCGGATTGGAATCTTCCAGAAACTGTCTGACTTCAGCCAACGTAGGCGGGACACCCACGGTATCGAGATAAATCCGTTTCAGGAATGCTTCATCGTTGATCACCGTTGCCAGCGCCACTTCTGAAGCCTCCAATGGAACGGCAGGCCAGATCGCTCCCTGCTGAATCCACTTTTCCAGTTCCGCAATCTCTCGCTTACTGAGAGGTTTCCCAGTCGGAGGCATACGAATGCTTTCGTCTTCCGCTCGGATGCGTTCCAGCAGTTCACTGGCAGATATATCACCGGGAACAATCGCCGGGATTTCGGAATGGCCTGACTTCAATGCATTCTCTCTGGTGTTCAGTCTTAATCCGCCTTTGTCTTTGTCTCCATGGCAGCGGAAGCAATTCTCTTGCAGAAGTGGCAGAATTGTCTTGTGAAAGTGTTCTGCCTGACTGCGATCCGTGGCCGAAGATTCTAAGAGTGCTTTATCGATCTTGCTGGCCAGGAAGCGATCAATCGGGTGGTTGATATCAGAATCTACAACGGTGGGAATTTCAGGAGCAGGGTGTTGTGACGTCCATGCGCGGGCGGCAGCATGTCGTGTCTGCCAGAAGGCGTCCTGGCTCGCAGCCGCCTTGAGTCGGGTCTCATCTTCCAGTCGAGTAATCGCAGACTCAATTTGCGCCAGTACAGGATTAACGGCAGTATCTGTTAAGGGAAGAGCATCCTGTTGTTGAGGTCGTATGACCGCATAAGAATTTCCATCGTCCGTCTGGATCGCCACACAGATTTCACCAGTTTCCGTCCGCAAGCTCTTTCCACCGCTTACGAGTTCCAGCACAACGCGACAGAGTCGGGTTGTGCCATCATCATGATGGGGGATTGTGATCTCACCAAAGACTTCCTGCATCCGATAACCCTTCACACGGGCACCAGGCAAGGGGGGATCAGCCAGAGGCGTAATCGGTTCTTCACCATTAGGCGGACGATATGTGAGCGCTTTCGTGCGTGCCACAACCTTGCCGTCAATCCATAATCGTCCCAGGGCACGCGCTCGGAGCAAAAGCCGATGTGTGCCCGGTTGCAGTTCCACATCCGCCACCATGCGCACCAGCAGTGGCGCTTTCCAGCTGGCGCGAATGCCCCAGTCATCGTAACGCAATGGAATTCGCGGGAGCAGAAATTCCGTGCCAAGCCAGCGGGACGTCTCCTGTGGCCATTTCTCGCCTGTATTCAACCAGCGATCAGAGGCAGGCATGCTTTCGGAAAATGTAACCAGAACTTTCCCGGGAGGCACATCGGAAATCTCGGGCATTTTTTCAGGCGCAGGTCCCACAGTACGCGGGCCGCCGAGTCGATGAAAATGAGATGCGATGACCTTGTTATTTAATCTCGCCCGATAGACTGCAATTGCATCTACCCAGCCGTTAAAGCTGTTGGCGGTATTGCCTCCCATGGATGAGCCGATCCAGATCTGATCGTTGTCAACTACGGGAGCCGCTTTGGTTGCCCCCTGCAGATCCCATACTCCGTCAGTGGGTTGACCATCAATCCAGCCTTGAATGGAATCGGGTTGGCCAAACTGATAAGTTACCGCAATATGATGCCAACCAGTTACTACGGCAAATTTTAATTTTGATGTCCAGCGATGCCAGTGAGGGCCTTTGGCACCGGGGGGAGTGGGTGTTGCGAATAAGAAGCTGAGTTTCGCTGCATCACCGGCACCCACCACGCGCAGTGCCCAGTTCTGATTGTCAGGCGCAACATGCGGAGAGTGAGTCCGTCCTTTCCCGATGACATACATCGGCTGTCCATTACGAATTTTCGCGACCTTTACCCAGGCTTCGACAGTCATCGTATCACCATTTGTGAAGTCGAAAATACTCTTGTCCCCGGGGTCATTGACGGCAATGTATGCGCCCTTGCCATCAAGGCGAATTGCCGTGTTATCCTTTGCAAAGTCTGGGAACTCAGGCGGAACAGGACCAGCCTGATCACGGGTCACGTTGCCATGCACGGACAAGGGAGTCGCTTCTTCCGTCGAGAAATCCCATCTGGCGACCGGTGCTGCATCACCGGCATGTACGGGGCAGACGTAGATAGACGTCAAAGATAAAATTAGTGCAAGCCGTAACAGCGCGACGATTCCTGAAATCAAGAAAGCCACCGGGACAGCACCGCGTTTGATCTGGACCGTCAGTTCTGTCATGGGAAAGCTTCCTTCGCCCACCACGTCTTTAATGCGGATGAAAAGTGTCGAGAATGTACCTGACTTAGATTCCTCGCTCGTAGTCATTGCCTTAATCGCCTTTATGTCAGTTAACTCAATCAGACGCGGTTGCATTCGCCAAAAAGTGAATTTTAATGTTATCATAGAGGGGCTTCAATTTTACCAGATTCTGGCTGAGGGATATTCCGAACAACGCGGTTTTTCCAGAACAGCTCTGCCCATTCGAATGCCTGGTTTTTAACTCCCTCACTGAGTGTCTTGTCCTCTTGAACACGCTTCTGAAGTTCTTCCAGCGATTCGACACGCTGCCGCAGCGAGATTAACAATCCTCTGGCATAATACTCCGCTTGCACTTTAGCTGTCCAGGTCCGTGTGTCCCAGACTTTCACCGTTTTGTCAGTAGCGGCTGAGGCAATCTTCGTGCCATCCGGACTGTAAGCAATATCGGTAACTTTACCAGAGTGTTCTCGGAAACTCAGCAAGTTAGTTTGACTCATGCGGTTCCAATAGTCCCACTCGAATCCTCGTAAATCTTCACGCTTCCGATACCGGCCTAGAATTTGTATAAGCTTGAAAGGATCTGCATCCTGCCATGCTTTTTGCAGCAATAGCATGTCTGAGTAATAACCATTCCGTTCAGCAATTTTAAAATTATGTAGAGCTTTTTGCGCCTCTTGCTTCGCTCTTGCCTCAGCAGCAATCGCCTTTTTTTCATTTTCCTGTGCGATCTTCTGGGCGACGAGGGCTTTCTCTCTGGCGGCAATGGCAAGCAGACGCTGTTCTTGTGCTTCCTGCTCACTACGCTGCGCCTGTTCCCGCTGGATCGCTTCTTCTTTTTGGGCGGCAAGGGCTTTATCTTGTGCAACGAGTGCCTTATCGCGTTCGGAATTGATCCACACTGTAGCCACACTGGCAACCAGGGCGACCACCAGACTGGCGGCAAAACTGACACGCTTCAAACGACGCACCTGCTGCTGCCGCGTGTCACGTTTGACTATCGCTGTCTGGATTGACGACCGCAGCTTAGAATGCTCCGCATTGGTTTCATCCAGCAGTGACAGTCCCTGATCCAGGTCGCCACGATCCAGGGCGGTTTTTGCATAATCGTATTTTGTTGCTTTCAACCCCTCTTGAGCGCGCACATTCTCCGGCCACTCTTCCAGCGCCGTTTCAAATCCAAAGCGTGTTCGGCTGAATTCTTCATAATCACCGTTCTTCCGGGCGACATCCAGTCGCTCCGCTGCCCGCGCGGCAAGTTCAATACTCTCTTCATGCGAAAGATATCCACGGATAGCCTCTTGGAACTCCGGCACGCTCTGATAGCGATCTGCCGGATTAGTGGCCATCGCTTTCCGCGCAATGTCCAGCAATTCGCCTGTTTTTTCAGTTGCTGCAATCATGTTTTGAGAAACGGCCGCCAGGCAGGCCACAACATGCTCGCGCTGAGTCTCAGGGGGGGCATCAAGCGTATGGGGAGGTTTGCCCGTGATCATCTCAAACAAAATACCACCGAGTAGATACACGTCGCTGCGACGGTCGACCTGTTCTACGCCATTGATCATTTCCGGTGCCATGTAATATGGCGTCCCACCGGGTGCTGGCGTATGGTAGAGTTCACGCCGTGGATGATCCTGCGTGGGCATCGCCAACCCCCAGTCCATCAGCAGAACTTCACCAAACGACCCCAGCATAATATTGGCTGGTTTCAGATCACGGTGGATGATGCATCGTGCATGAGCAAATGCAACCGCATCTGCAACACGCAACAGGATATCCAGATTTTCAGAGAGACTGTTCGTGGCAATCCGATCCTTCCACTCGACTCCCTCTACCTGCTTCATCGCATAGAATAATGCATCGTCTGCCTGCTTGCCCAGATCGTAGATGGGTACAATATTTGGATGATCCAGACCACCGGTAATAATCGCTTCTGAAGTAAAGGCCCGTTGACTACCATCGCTCTGCTCGGTTTCTGGCTTGAGCACCTTAATGGCAACCGGACGATCCATCGATTGCTGACGCCCTGCATAGACAACGCCCATCCCACCTTCGCCCAACAATTGGTCAACTTCATAGCCGATACCAATCACAAAATCGTCATCGGTACCTGTCCCTGTAGGATACGTCTGAGTGGCATCGAGCTCGTCGCTCAACTTAACGGTATTGCTTAAACTGTCAGAATCGGATCGTGGCACTTTGATTGTTTTGCCTGGTGCGACATCATCGCCGAGTGCGGTCTGCCAGTCTTCCATCATGGTTGCCGCAAGATCAATGTGTGGGATGAAGGTCGTATCCGGAGGCGGAACAGAAGACTCAACCTTGTCCAGCGGCACTGTAGGATTGAATTGATTTCCCTGTGGCTTGTCACTGTCCGGTTTGTTGTCTGATGGTGACATTTTATATTTTCAGGGATGAGATTTATCCGGGAATTCCCATTTGGGTTGAACTTGAAACCGTTCCAAGACCAAGTAGTTAACTACCATATACATCGCCACCTCCCTGTGTCCAATGTGGGGCGATGTTTTTTCAGTTCATTGTCCGTTTGCTGAGATCCCCAGTTCAATGCCAGGTATATCATTTTTTATAGATCAACACTGGATTCAAGCAGTTTTATTCTGTGGCTCGCTGTTAGGAATCGCCGGAGAAGCTCACAAATCGTACCCCGCAGCCAACTGAGGCGGTATTACCAGACGCGTGAATGTCTGGAATGTCCTGACAAACATCTGGGTGGCAATGCGTGATAATTCATCCTGTTTCAAGTAACGGAGTGTTAGTGTCCCATTGAGGCACAAATGATTTATGAGCGCTCGCCGGAAGCATAACAGCTTGTTCGAAACTCAGAGTGGATTCATGATGCAATCTGTTTAACTCAAATAGATCTCTTGAATCGTGATGTAGATGCCCACTGCCAATATACTGCCGCCGGTAATGCGGCGCAGCCAGGTTTCGACATTCGTTACTTTCCTGAAGAATGCTGAGAACGACTGCTTGCCAAAGACCAGTAGAATCGCAAAATCAGGACAGGCACACCGGTGCCAATACCGTACAACGCGGGTAGGAAAACACTCGAATCATTCTTTACAGCTAATGGAATTAAACTGCCGAAAAAAAGTGCCTCCGATACCAAGGACTTGAACTTGGGCCATGATTGAAATTCCTTATGATGTCGAGGTGCTTTTATCAGAGTGGGTTAGTCGGCTTAGCCCGTGAAGCCCCGCTGGTGGTTCGATCTGCCACGGGATGATGGCCGTGCGGCTGGCGTGCACTTCGCTCACTTCGCGCAAGTACTTCTGCTCGTGCGATTGCCGCTGTTGCATCAGAGGATCACTCAGTGGCAGCGGGCTGAGGACCTGATTGATCACCCACGCGTAGGGCTCAATCTCCGCTCGCCGCAAGTCTCGTTGTAACGCGGCCGCTTCATGCACCGGAGTTGCTTCAGGGAGCGTGACGATCAGCACGCGTGCGAAGTCCGGATCGCGCAGTCGTGGGAGCAGGTTTTCAACCGCTTCGGGCATTTCGCTTGATTGCCGTGACACCTCGCGGTGATAAGCCAGCGCCGAATCGAGCAGCAAGACCGTGTGACCAGTGGGAGCCGTATCAAGCACGACAAACTTGTTTGTGCCAGCGGCAACAGCATCGGCGAATGCGCGGAATACCGCAATCTCTTCGGTACACGGTGATCGCAGGTCTTCTTCCAGAAGAAATTTGCCTTGCTCATCAAGATTCGCACCCGCATTCCCCAATACTTCAGCCGAGTACCTGGCGGTTTCTTCTGCAGGATCAATGCGACTGACGGACAAGTTCGGCAGACGTTCATCGTTCAGCGCCGCTGCGATGTGGGCTGCCGGGTCGGTGGTTGATAGATGTACTTCGTAGCCCCGTTCGGCGATTGCAACTGCTATGGCTGCAGCCACTGTGGTTTTGCCAACGCCCCCTTTGCCCATCGCCAGAATGACGCCATGCCCTGGAGCGATCAGGCCATCGATCAAGTCCGCCAGGAACGGTTGCTCATCAGCGTTTTCAAAGCGTTCGTCTGTTGAATTTGTGACAGATGTAAAGTCGACCGTGCCGAGACGGCGCAATGAATCGATACCTAGAATGCCATTGGGGCTCAACGGCACAATCGTTTGTGGAATCGCTTTCAGACCTGCTGGCATCGCGCTCAGTGCGGCGGCCCCTCGCTGCTCGAGCGCGACTGCGTAAGGGTCGCTCGAATCGATTGCCTGGAACACACCATTGACGACCAGATGTTGATTCTGAACACCAAGCTCAGCCAGTTCAACACTGGTGCGCGCTGCTTCGCGCAGGGCACTCGGCTCAGCCCGAGCCACTAACACGAGCGTGGTTACGGCTGAATCGCTGAGCGCCTTTACCGACTCTTGATACAGCTTTTGCTGTGCCTGCAAACCAGCCAGCGGCCCGAGACAACTGGTTCCCGTTGTATTCTGCTCCATGAAGCCATCCCAGGCTGACGGCAGTGTGAGCAAACGCAATGTATGCCCCGTCGGGGCTGTGTCGAAAATCACGTAGTCAAATTCCGCTGTGGCAGCGGGATCGCCCAGTAAGCGCGAGAACTCATCGAAGGCAGCGATCTCGAGCGTACAAGAGCCGGAGAACTGCTCTTCCATGCTGGCAATCGCGGCATCGGGGAGCACTCCGCGATATGGCCCGACCATTCGCTCACGATACTCGGCCGCCGATTGCTCTGGATCGAGATTCATGGCGCAGAGGGTTGGGATCGCTGGAATTGCTGTCGGATGGTTTCCCAGAGCGACGCCTAACACTTCATCGAGGTTGGAGGCGGGATCAGTGGAAACGAGCAGAACTTTTTTGCCTGCATCGGCCAGCTTCACCGCAGTCGCACAGGCTACCGAAGTCTTTCCCACACCGCCTTTACCTGTGAAGAACAGGTTGCGGGTCGCCTGATCTAAAAATTTCATGATTTACGTTCCTTGTTTGTATTGATTCATTGATAGCGAGGCAGCGTCGAGATTTCATCCCGCGAGTCTTCGCTGGTCGACGTCAGCAACATCCACTCGTTCCGCAGCACCCGCTCTCTGGTTCGGCAAGGGGCAACGATTGCCTGGCCGGTGAACCATCCACCCAGCCTGCCAGATCGTCGCGCGAGGGATAAACGGTTTGACTGACGATCTTCCCATCAACAATAACGACAGGCAGGCAGTCTGTTCCAGTGGTACTCAACAGCTGGTGAATCTCCTTGTTTTCGATAAAAGCCTGGGGCTGTTGGGCGAGGTTATATCGCTCTACGTGATGGCCCTGGCTCTTGAGCCAGTCCAGGTCCGCTGCAAACTTTGGCAGCACAGGATCAACATCGGGACCACACACGCCGGTCGAACAGCACATCGGTTTGTCATAGACTTGCACAGTTTTCATAGTCTTCTCCTTCGAGGTTGGTTGAATATTCAAAACGGGAATCGTATTCACAGGCTGTGTCGATGGTTGTTTCAGAGCGTGTACCCGTACGCTCGCGGCAAACGCGTTTGCATCAAACGATTGCATGACAGAGGCAAGACCGTCGTGGAGAGACTTCTGCCCGGCATCGGCTACCGCGCCACCTGCATCGGAACCACAAGAGCTACCGCCACAGCATCCGTCATCGCTTGCCATCGCATACGCATTCAGGTCCGCTCCCGTGTCTGTTACGACCACTGAAGCAAAGCCTACTTGCTTCAGTAAGCTGCGATACTCGTCGATCAGAATGGCACCGGAGATGCAACCGATATAGGCTTCGACACTTTGCTTTACTTCGGACGGCAATTCCTGCTTCAAAGCGATATCGCTCAGAGCGACTCTGCCATCAGGCTTGAGAACGCGCAGGATCTCGCGAAAGACAGCCAGCTTGTCGGGCACTAAATTGATCACGCAGTTACTGATCACACAGTCGACTGAGTTGTCTGGTAGTGGTATGCGATCGATGGTCGATTGATGAAACTCGATGTTGCTCAATCCCAGCTTCTGCTGGCCAGCACGAGCCCGCTCCAGCATCTCCGTCGTCATGTCGATGCCAATGACCCGACCCGAAGCGCCCACTTTTCTTGCGGCCAGAAACACGTCCATACCACCACCGCAACCGAGATCTACGACCACTTCCCCTTCACGAATGCCAGCCAGCGCCAATGGGTTACCACAAGACAACCCCATGTTGGCTTCAGCAGGCAACTGGTTCAAATCATCCTCCGAGTAACCAAAGGCGTTCGCGATGGATCGCACGGCGGTCGACTCGTTGGAGAGTTCACCTCGTGCGACACCCGCGTATTGGTCTCGCACGTCATCGATTATCTTTCGCTCAGTCATTGACTGCTCCTTTATTATAAATCGCCTATCGTCGAATGGCGATAGGTATGGTTAAAATATTTGCCAGTAATTGGCCAGAGCCCACTGGCGTTTAACTAATTCCATTACAACTCTGCGACCAGCTTTTTCAGCTTTGTCAGCATATCCTGATTGATGCAGTAGCAAACGCGCGGGCCATCGATTTCGCCTTGCACCAGGCCTGTTTCCTTCAGAATTTTTAAGTGCTGAGAAACCGTTGACTGAGCCAAAGGCATCTCCTCGACGATCTCACCGCACATGCATGCGGTCCGGTTGATCAGTAGTCGAACGATGCGCACGCGGGCCGGGTGAGCCAGAGCCCAGGAAAGCTTGGACAGATCCTCTGCCCAGGCGACATCCGGCAATGCCAGTTTTTCGCCGGTGGTACAGCACTTTTCGGAGTTTACTTTCGCTTTGACCATCATATTTGACCTTTGCCTGTCAAATCCAGACTTGCTATATTCGTTATCGTCGATTAACGATATGTTACTGCATGTTTTTTGTCAAGATGAAAAAATGCCAATCTCATACAGCGAAATTCGAAAAGTGTTTTCAAGGCAACACTTCCACCAGATCTTTTTGGTTCTGCGCCGCCAGCGCTGAGGGGGGTTAACTCCATCTGATCTCACGTCTTGTGTTCAGTATCTTGGTTTGCACAGGCGGGGTTGATTTTGAGACTCATTGGGCACCGCCCCAACCACGAAAGTATTCCTGGTTGGGGAGATTATGAAAGCATTCAGTACTTTGTCTGGTATTTTCTTTGGACAGAGTCTTTTTTGCGAATGCCCGGGGGAGTTCGTCCTCACTCTTCCAGCCGATGTTTTAACCACGAATAAATACTCGCCCCGATTTGCTGGTAACCGACTTTGTTGGGGTGAACGCCGTTGTTGACGGGGTAGCCGTTGACGATATCGAGGTTTAACTCGGTGGGGATGATAAACAGATTTTGTTTTTCGCGGCCTGTGAATTTTTCGATTTGCCGTTGCACCAGTCGGTGTTGAATATTTTTCCAGCCCCAACGGCTGTATTTGTCTTTGTAGTTGGCAAAAAATGCTTCCTGACGGGAATTCCCGGGCGTGGTCAAACAAATCCCCACCTCTGCCTGCGGCGCGGCGGCTTGCAGGGCTTTGATTAAAATATCAGCCTGGGCGAACATACCATCGATTTTTGCATCAATGGCGTCCTGTTTCGCTGAGAAACAATCATTGATGCCCAGCATAATGACCACAGCGTCTGGCGTGTTGCCGTTGCATTCTTCCTTAAAGTAGCGTTTGAAGTCCAGGCCCGGTTTGCCGTCCTTGCCGAGATACACGAATGGGCTGCTGCGTTTGCGGTGAGTACCATCGGGGTTTGGTTCATACTGCGAGACGAACCGTTGCCAGGTCCAACCGCCGTAACCTTCATGGGCAACACCCGCAGCGGCGGATTTCGGTTTGTGTGTTCCCAGCATTTGCCATTTCGGATTGCCGGGTGTCGAGAGGAGTCGGGCGATTTCGTTCGAATATGTGGTTGCGTGTGTTAAGCTGTCGCCGATAATTAACAACCGAAACGTGTCGCGATGGGAACCCGAATTGGCGGCCGAAACATGCAGGATTGTTTTCGCCGTTCCCAGGATCGTTCCGTTGGCGTCAGTCACTTTGACCGACAACGGATGCTGTCCCACATCGGACGGTGTTGGCGTGACGGTCCAGTGGTCCTGCTCGGCAGTGCCGATTTTACAACTGACTTCAAACCGATATTTTTCTGGTGTTTCGGTCAGCACGATGTTGTCGTAGTAGATATTCATCTCTACGCCCGGCACTGCATAAAGCGTGGACGGTAACGTGAGTTGTAGAGAGTTTGTTTTCTCTGCAGCGGCGGCGGGTAACGCTGACAGAAGTAAGAGGAACGATAAACGGATCAGCAATCGGGGGGTGTTTAATTTTTGCACGAGTCACTCAATCTGATATTAACCGGGATTTTCCATTGGTGTTGAGCCTGAAACCGCTCCAGGCATGATTAGCTGACTATGTTAACTGTGTTCCACGGTATTCTTCTTACCAGGATTTCTCAATGGCTCCCTATTATGTAATCCAGTCCCACAAAGTTCCAGCTATACAGGTCTGATCACATCACGTTCTCGATCGTCGCCGCAACTACGGGCGGTGCAGTCGTTTTTTCTTAGTGGGGAGACCTCTTGTATCCAATCAAAAAGTAATCACCGACAGCACTGTGTATATTGGACTTCCTCCGGAAAAGTTTTATACGCATTTTAGTAAGCATATTAATTCTGTGAACTTCCTATTCACCTCGCCCAGCGGTCTGGGGTGATTATTTCATATACCTCCCAGAAGAAACTCAACAAATGATTTCATGCCCGTCTCTACTCTTGCAGTCCTGACGTGCCCCCACGAATGACACCAGTCACACGACTTTGTATGTTTGACTTGTCAGGATCAGACGGTGTAATGGGCATCGCCGTGGAAAAGAATTCTGAAGCGGAGCGGAAGCAGGCGAACAGAGCAGCTTCGCCTCCGGCACAGGGGCTCTCTAGCCTAATGAACTGTGTGGTCTGATCGCATTGTGATCTCTTCACCAACGCTCGATCAGTATCTTGGCTTCTTCCGATTTTATGCCCCCGTACTGAATCCGCCAGCGCTGATAAGTGGATTCACTGACCTCGAGATTCTGCAGCACGGAAGCCAGATCTTTACCGGCATTCAGCATCGCATCTGTATCACGCAACTTACGGACAATCTGCTCGGGGTTGTGACGTTTTCTTCGCTTGTTCATCAAAAGTTCTCCTCGTCAAAAGGACGCTAAGAACCTGTATAACAACTGGATCAGTTTTTTGAATAGGAGACCTGAATCAAAATTCTGAATCCGAGATTCCAGAGCGCATCACACGATGATATTTAAACGATTTTCAACAACAATGCGAGATCTTTAAATAATCGGTCCTGTCCAGTCTGAGAAGACACTGTTCAACTCTTCTTCAGCCAATTCCTGTTCGAAATCATATTCGTTTTCTTCATCGTCGAAATCAAAGCGGGAGAGGATGTCATCATTGAGATTCGACTTTTCTACAGCGACTGCAATCAGACTGTCAGAATCTTCAACCATGTTCAGCAGGGAGCCATCGAACTCATCATTCCTACTGGTCGTATATGCTGACAGCAATGGATCCGCAGTCAAAATCAGGCCTTGATAGAGTTTATCGTCTGTTTCAATATACGCAGGTTGCTGAACTTCCTGGTAATAGCTGGAAGCATTAAAGACTTCTGCTTCCGAGTCGGTTTGTTTGATCGCAGGTTGCTTTGTTGCTGGATTCGTACCCGTTAAATGCAGATGGGCATCAATCATGGCCTGTGCAGATGAGTTGAGAGAAGCACCTGCAGCATTGGCGTAAACCTCTTGTAGAATCTGGATATCCAAAGCAGAGATCGTTTTTCGCGTGGAGGGATCTAATGTGGGATTCATCAGATCGACGGGTTGATCGATGTGGACTCCATCATCGGTCAACTGGACTATGAAATCGGATCCCACAAACAGCTTCTCATCATTCTCATTGGTTTCGACCAGATCACTGAAGGCAGTGTAGGTACTGGTGAAGCCAACCACGTGACCGATTTCGTGCAGGAGCACACTATAAAGATCGTAATGTCCTTCGGCAGCAGAGCCGGGCAGTGCCAGTCCGTTTTCGTCAAATGATGCGCCTTCGATGGATGAATACCAGCCAATCCCCGTGGCGTCATCATCGATATAGATGCGCCCGCGAATCGGGATACCGTTTTCATCGAGTTCCAGAATCTGGCCACCCCCCAGTTGCTGGTCAGCCAGATCGGCTACAACGACCTGAATACTGAGATCTTCCACTCCCAGTTCTTCTTTCCATTCATCAACGGCGGCATCAATGACATCATCAAATGTGTCTTCTCCCTCAGCTTCCACTTCAGGGCCATACCATTTTTGCGGGAAATTGACGGGTAAGATGACGTCACTATCTTTGAATTTGGATTTCCCATAGTTCGAGGCCATATGGATTAAGTCTCTGTAGTTCACTTTCGTGCTTTTATCAAAATCCAGTGTCCAGGCCAGATTGGCTTCAGCATCAAATACAGAGTCATTGAAAGTATTAACCAGCTCGATCAGATCGCGGTAGTTGATCGTGCCATTGTCATCCACATCGTAGGGGACTGCCCACAGATCGGTAGCCGGGTTGGTCTGGATGGTGGGGTTCACGCTCTCTTCATCGACGATGCCAAGGTGCGCATTTTTGACCCGCAGTCCCAGGTCATGTGGTCCGAGATAGCCCGTTTCCAGATCGATGGCGACATTGTCATCGACCAGCGATTCGAACTTCACCCGAGCCAGCAGCACCTGATCGCTGCCCCCCAGGGAATCGAGACTGTTCGAACCGCTGATTCCGGACACAACGCCTGTTTCATCATCAATCACGGCAGTGGAGTTTTCCCCAAAGGCAGCCCCGTATTCAATTTCGGTGGCGGTAAAGTATTCAGTGTTATAATCCAAATCAAAAACCCCGCCACTGAAGCCGGTTCCATCAGTCGTATTCCCCCAGACCTCCACCCAGAAACTGTCCCACTCATGAATCCACGCCTCACTCTCCGGCACCACGGCTGTTTCACCATTGGCATCAGTAACTGTGGGGGTCATGACAAGAGAAGTGTTGATGGTCGTGTTGGGGGAGGTGGAACCTTCAAGAAGTTCAAAAGGAATATCTTTGATTGTTCCGACTATAGAAGTATTACCAGAGATAATATCACTAATTGATGTGATATTTGAGATCGAAAAAGTAAAAGTTTCATCAATATCTGATACGATATCACCTTCTATGTATAAAGGGATATTTAAAACGGTTTGTCCAGCTGGGATAAAAGAAGATCCTGAAGGGCCAACAGAAGTATAATAATCTGTTCCGTAAATCGCAGTTCCATCAGTAAAATTATAGTTAAAATTAATACCATACGCCGCTGGTTCATCAAGCGACACAGGGATGTAATATAGTTCTGGGGTAGGTGGAATCCCTTCAAACAAAGTTTGAGAAGGTGAAGAAACTGAAAGTGTTTGTTGGGTATCATCATTCAATATAGTTCCTTGAGCCAACCCGTCATCTATGGTTGCATTGACACCATTAGCATCATGTATAGTTATAAAAAAGGTAAAAATCTCATCCGGTTCAACTAAAGCATTATCATAAATTGGCACTGTGAAAGATGCACTATTAGAGTAATGAAAGTTCAGGGGCACTATTCTACCATCGATAGATTCGTAATCGCTCACATCTGCAGTTCCACCAGTAAGATGCAACTGAATATCTAACTCAAATTCTGAATATAAATGATGACCTGTAATATAAGGAGTTGCTTGGACTATAAATGTAAAATAGCCGTCATTTTCATAAGCCGTTTGAGCTTGGATAGATAATTCAGTTGAATCACTATCGTAAATTATTCCCTCACCAACTCCATCAGAAATCGAAACAGCTCTACCTGAGTCAGTCAAATTACTCATGTTCACAAAAAAAGATTCTTGTTGCTCAACTACCCGAGCATTTGGGTAGATTATATTTCCTTGATCATGATTTATATTCACTGAAAATGTCTTAGTTAGAGTTCCAGTATCTAGAGTGAGTGTAGTGCTAAGTGGTTCATAGTCTTTGTAATAAGGCGATGTGCCTATCGCTGTTCCATCTTGTGTGTTGATTTCAAAACTTATTGCAGTATCGATTGGCTTTGATGATGTGACTGTAAATGTCATTAAACCTGAAGCCTCGTCGATCCCTACATCATTTACTGAAAGTAAGGCATTGTCAGTATTTATGATTGTTCCTGTTGCACTGTTACCTAAAAATACAGGCAGTATATTCCCGGAAACTCCACTAAGCGAAACAGTAAAAGTTTCATCTAATTCAACTACTAAGTCACTATTGATCACAACGTCAAAGTATTCAGAGGTATCACCCGGATTAAAAGTGAGGACCTGGCTCTTTGCGATATAATCATTGTCGGCCACTGTGGCTGTACCGTCTGATGTGGCAATCTCGACAGTAAATGCGGTATCTAATGCAAGAGAGGAATTAACATAAAACCGCATGGTCCCTGATTCTGATCTCTGTACATCGGTAATTGTCAGTGTTGTGGAATCATCTTCTTTGATTGTACCTGTGGCGGCGGCGGATTGGATCGTAATATCATCAGTATCGATTGCGATATTGAGATTAGATAATGCGCCTAGCAGTAAATCAAAGGTCTCGTCTGGTTCAACTACAGCGTCGTGGTTAACTTGCACAGTGATGGTTTGGGTTTCATTAGCTGTACCTGCGAAAGACAGCGTGCTATCGTTGTCAATATAGTCGTTATCAGTAATCGTTGCTGAACCGTCGTTGGTTGTATAGGCAAGGTCAAAGCCGCCCTGGACGGCATTTGAGAGACGAACAGTGAAATCAAAGTCTGTCGTTAAACCATCAGTCCCTTCATAATGTGAGACATCTGACTGAATGATTGTAATAGATGCCGTATCCTCGTTAGTGATGGTGCCTGTAGCCTGTAGTGTTGATTCACCGCCTTCGAACTGGACATTACGTCCTCCTGAAATCAGAGAGGATAATTCGAGTGTAAACTGTTCATCCATTTCGACGATTGTGTCCCCGATTACTTCTACATCAATTGTCACAGAGCTCTGCCCTGCAAGGATTGTCGCGGTACCACTGGTGGTGGAGTCAAAGTCGTCTGTGTCAGCAGTTCCGGCAAGCGTATTGAATTCAAACGAGACATCCTCATCGACTATGTGATCCGTCGTGACTTCAAAACTGAACATCTTAGTTCCAGAGTCTCCTTCTGATTCAGAGACATCTGCAATTGTCAGAGTTGCCGCGTCGCTGTTGATGATTACTGGTGAGATGATGTCCTGACTATTGTGGATCGCAACGAGCTGATCTCCCATATAATTGAGATTTTCCAGAATCAGATTAAATGTTTCATGGTCTTCGACTTTCATGTCATCCAGTATTTGCACATCAAAAGTCTGGCTTGTGGCACCTGCAGCGAAATGAAGAGTTTCGAATACTTCTAAATAATCTGAATCAGCGGTTGTGGCTGAGCCATCAGACGATCTGACATCGACATAAAGCTCTTCATCAAGTGCATGGTCTAATGTTACAGTGTAAGTGACCACATCAGTGGCTTCTTCGACTACGAGTGAAGGACCATAGATGGAGAGGAACGCATAGTCGTCGTTCTGGATTGTTCCCTGAGCCAGAGGTTTAATTTCAAGATCATAGACCCTCATCCCTGCACTCCCGGAAGCGGTATAGATTATGTCTTCTACAATTTGTACATCTTGTGTAGAGTTAGTTCCAAAGATGAGTCTATAATTATCTAAGCCCCCATGGAGATTGGCGTGCAAAGCGGACCCACTTTGGGGGAGTTATTGGCGCGTAAAATGGACCCATCGTAGCAAGTTCCTGATACTGGAGGCTTTTGACCTTCAGTTTCGGGGTGAAGGATGCTTACGGTGGACGATTACGGACGTATACGGCGTGCTCATCGCGACGGGATGAGCATCCGGGAAATCGCTCGGACATTTCATCATTCACGGCGAAAGATCCGCGAAGTATTACACGGTGCAGGGCAACCGCAACAATATTCGCAGCGCCAGACTCAGGCGGCTCCCCGACTGGGCCCCTTCCATGAGACCATCCGACAGATTCTCGCCGATGATGAATCGCAACCACCCAAACAGCGGCACACAGCACAACGAATCTTTGAGCGACTGCGGGACGAGCACGGCTATCTCGGCGGTTACGATGCAGTTTGTCGATTCGTGCGGAAGCACCGAACCAATAAACGTGAAACATTCATCCCGCTTGATCACCAACCGGGCCAACGGCTGGAAGCCGACTTCGGCAAGATTTATGTCGATTTTCCCGACGGACGACGACGGGTTTCAGTGTTGATTCTGGTCTGGTCGTATTCCAACGCCCCCTTTGTGATCGCTCTACCGACGGAACGGACCGAAGCGATTCTGGAAGGCATGGTGCAGGCGTTCGAGTATTTTGATCGCGTTCCCAAAGAAGTCTGGTGGGACAACCCGAAAACGGTAGCCGACGCGGTGCTCAGCGGGCGGAGTCGCAAAATCAACCAACGTTATGCAGCCCTGGCAAGTCATTATGTCTTTGAACCACTGTTCTGCCTGCCGGCCAGCGGGAACGAAAAACCGGTCGTTGAGAATCGCGTGAAGACGTTGCAGCGGAAATGGTCGACTCCGGTTCCCAAGATGGAAGATTTCGAGGAACTCAACAACTATCTTCGGCAATGCTGCCTCCAGGAACAGCAGCGTCTCAGTAGTGGTAAGACAGAAACCATCGGCACACGATTGGAACAGGACAAACAAAACGCCGCCGGGTTGCCCAGGCACCGCTTTGATCCGTGCATCCGCCGGGAAGTAAAGGTCAACAAGTATCAGTTCGCCCGGTTTGAGAACGTGGATTACAGCGTGCCGCGACAGTGTGCGTTTCAGACGGTGAGCGTCAAAGGTTACGTTGACCGTGTGGAAATGGTCTTTAAGGGAACTGTGGTGGCAACCCATCAAAGAAGCTATGAGAAAGGGTGTCAGATTCTTAACCCGTTGCATTACCTCGCAGCTTTGGGGCGGCGACCGGCTGCGTTAGATCATTCCAACGTCTACCGTCAGTGGAAGCTACCGCCGGTGTTTGACGAACTTCGCGAACGGCTGGAAAACCGGCATGGCTTATGTGCGGGAGCAAAACAATATGTACGAGTGCTACAGCTATTGTCCGCACATCCAGTCCAGCGCGTCCAGAAAACCATCGAACAGTTGCGTGGCCCCGAAGGAGCGGATGCCGACCGGATCATTCGCCGGGTCAAACGCAGTACCGCGCATGCCCGCAATCAGCCTGATTTCTCTCCGGCAACTCTGAGCAAAGAAGAATTGAGTCGTCCGGAGGTCTTGTCGGTACAGGTTCCCTGTCCGAGCCTGAACCATTTTGATTTGTTTCTTTCTACGTCAACACAAGGAGATCATCGTGCCCCCACAAACAATACAGAAGAAAAACGATCCGAATCTACTGCTGCAGAGCAATCTCAAGCAGTTAAGGTTACCGGCCATGAATGCGGAGTTCGAGAAGTTGGCCCACGAAGCGGCCAACTCAAATCAGACGTTCGAGCAATATCTGCTGCAGTTGACTGAACTGGAAGTGGCGGCACGGTCCACGAATGCGCTGACCAGCCGGATCAAACAGGCTCAGTTCCCAGTGGAAAAAGGGCTGGAAGATTACGACTTCGCGGCCATGAAATCAGTCAACAAACAGAAGGTGTTGGAGCTGGCCCGTGGTGAATGGGTCCGGCAACATACCAATCTCTGTCTGCTTGGTCAGCCGGGAACGGGCAAAACCCATCTGGCGATTGCACTGGGCCTGGCCGCCTGTCGTGAAGGAATCCGAACGAAATTCTTCACCGCTGCGGCACTCGTCAATCAACTGGAAACCGCGCAACAGCAATACAGTCTGGAGCGTCTCCTGAACAGGCTCGACAAGCTCGATCTGCTGATTGTCGACGAGCTGGGTTATCTGTCTTTCAGCCGTGCTGGTGCGGAACTACTGTTCCAGGTGTTTGCTGATCGTTATGAAAGACGAAGTCTGCTGATCACCAGCAACCTCGCCTTCAGCGACTGGGGCCAGATCTTTCAGGGCGAACGGATGACGGCAGCACTTTTGGATCGATTAACGCACCATTGTGAAATATTTGAGATGAATGGTGAAAGCTATCGGTTCAAAGAGTCGATGAAACAAAAGAAGCCACCTCGCAAAAAAGCCTGAGTCGCTTCCACACTTTGGCATACTGACCACCACGTTACCCCACGTGGTTAACCCAACCCCAGGTGGGTCCCATTTCCGCGCCAAAGTGGGTCCGCTTTACACGCCAATCTCCACCCCCATTCGAATTATCACTCAGGTCATAAACGAGAAGGCCCTGCAGGGCTGATCCTCCTACTGCGACAAGAGCGAAGTGCCCCGTTAATTCAATACTGTGTAGCATGTGACCGCTTGGAAGAGGAATGGAGTTACTCTGAGTTATTATATCAAGGTCACTGATATCTAACTCTTTGAGTCCTGAGGAGCCATCGGCCAGATAAGCAGTTGTTCCAGATACCTCTACATCCAGTGTTTGCCCGGATGTGTCAAAAGATCCCAGCATACTGATGCCTGAAGATGGGTTCGTTACGTCCAGCACAATCAGACCAGCATCACCATCGGCTATATAGGCAGTGGTCCCCGTTACCTGGACTGCTGAGGCACTGCCTGGAGTGTCGTAAGCACCAGATAAGCTGATGATATCGAGGTCGCTGATGTCTAGCACAAGCAGTCCAGCAGAGCCATCAGCCAGATAGGCAGTCGTTCCAGATATCTGAATGTCCTGGGCTTCGCCGGGTGAATTATAAGATCCCAGGAGACTGATTCCAGAACCAGGATCACTTACATCCAGCGCAATCAAACCGGCATCACCGACTGCAACAAAGGCAGTGCTTCCAGAGACACGGACTACTAAAGCATCTTCACTGGTATCATAGTGCCCAATTTCTATGATGTTATCAAGATCACTGATATCTAATACGCGGAGTCCTGCAGATCCGTCAGCAACATAAGCGATATTACCTGCGATCTCGATATCATTGGCACTGCCTGTCGTACTAAACGCACCTGCTGTGCCCAAACCTACATCAGACCTATGATTTTCGGGAACTCGAACATCGCGACCTTCAGCATCGATGGAACTCAGTTGTACGAAAAAAGTTTCGTCGAGTTCGAAGCCAGCATCGCCATTCACGTTGATACTCACGTCAATAGAAATGTCGCCAGCTCGAATTGTGTATGACTGGTTTTTGGGATCTAAGTCTATAAAATCTGCGGCGGCAGATGTGTTCGAACCATCAAGCAGTGTGTTTACTAGGAATGTCACATCCGCGTCTAATTCTTTATCCAGAGAAATCGTGAACACAAAAGGCAACTCTCCTGAATGGCCTTCGTTCTCTGTCACATCAGCGATAGAGATATATGCTGACTCATCATTGATGATGGTGCCGGTGGCCTCTCCTTCGGAAATGGAAAGGTCTCCCGTGATTACTCCTTGAAGGTTCGTCATGTTGAGCAGGAGGATTTCATCCAGTTCAACGATGTCATCATCGATAATACTGACAGTAATAGTCTGTGTCAGACTGCTGCTGAAGTCTAGTAAATAATCAGGAGAGTTGAGTGTTGTATAATCAGTATCTGCTACAGCAGAGGGAGTGGATTCATCAGCAGTAGTGAAATCAGCTGTGAATGCTTCCTGAATATAGTCGGAAGCGGTGACGGTGAATGTAATCTGTCCGGTGGCTTCATTAGCTGAGGCATCGGCAATGGAGAGGGTGGCGGTGTCATTGTTATTATCAATCGTTCCGACAGCCTGTGAATCAGCAATAGTGACTCCCGCAGGGGCATCGGGTAGAGCGGTGATATTCAGCAGGAATGTTTCATCAACCTCAACGGTATTGTCGTCAATGATGGTGACAGTGACGGTATCAGTCAGACTGCTGCTGAAGTCCAGTTGGTAGTTCACTGAATCCAGTAGCACGTAATCGGTGCCAGCCAGGGCCGAGGCCTGATCAGCAGTGGAGAACGTGGCGTTAAATGGATCCTGAATATTTCCCGTGGCTGTGATGAGGAAAGTGATCTGTCCGGTCTCTTCATCAACAGACGCATCGGCAATTGAGAGAGTCGCCGTATCATCCTCCGTTATGGTGACAACTGCCTGAGAGTCACTGAAGGTGACCGGCAGGCTGTTTGCCTGAATGTTGCTAAGATTTACATAGAACTGTTCATTGTTTTCTATAATGACATCATCACTGATAGGAATGGTGAAGGTTTGCGATGTCGTAAAGGCATCTATCGTGACAGTACCGGTCGTGGAACTGAAATCTGATAGATCGCTTGCGGTGCCATCGGCGGTGGCATAATCAATGGTGATATCCGTATCGACAGGGTTCGACAGGGAGACGGTCAGAGTCACTGTTCCTGCGTCTTCATCCACAACCACATCTGCAATCGATGCAGTCGCCGCATCATCATCGTCAATCGTGACAGTTGCCTGTGTGTCACCCAGCATGACCGGCATGCTGTTGGCCTGGAGGTTACTCAGGTTCACATAGAACTGTTCGTTGCTTTCTATTATGACATTGTCAATGATAGGAATTGTGAAGGTCTTTGAGAGTGTGTTCGCATCGATGGTGACGGTGCCGTTCGTGGCACTGTAATCCGACAGAACGCTTGCTGTGCCATCGGCGGTAGCATAATCAATGGAGATATCAGTATCGACAAGATTCGACAAGGAGACTGTCAGAGTCGCAGTGCCTGCATCTTCATCCACCGTTACATCGGCAATGGAGAGAGTCGCCTCATCATTATTTTCAATCGTGCCGATAGCCTGTGAATCAGCAATAGTGACTCCCGCAGGGGCATCGGGTAGAGCGGTGATATTCAGCAGGAATGTTTCATCAACCTCAACGGTATTGTCATTAATGATGGTGACAGTGACCGTATCAGTCAGACTGCTGCTGAAGTCCAGTTGGTAGTTCACTGAATCCAGTAGCACGTAATCGGTGCCAGCCAGGGCCGAGGCCTGATCAGCAGTGGAGAACGTGGCGTTAAATGGATCCTGAATATTTCCCGTGGCTGTGATGAGGAAAGTGATCTGTCCGGTCTCTTCATCAACAGACGCATCGGCAATTGAGAGAGTCGCCGTATCATCCTCCGTTATGGTGACAACTGCCTGAGAGTCACTGAAGGTGACCGGCAGGCTGTTTGCCTGAATGTTGCTCAGATTCACATAGAACTGTTCATTGTTTTCTATAATGACATCATCACTGATAGGAATGGTGAAGGTTTGCGATGCCGTAAAGGCATCTATCGTGATAGTCCCTGTTTTTGACATGTAATCAGACAGATCGTTTGCGGTGCCATCGGCGGTGGCAAAATCAATGGAGACATCAGTATCGACAGAATATGACAGGGAGACGGTCAGCGTCACGATTCCTGCGTCTTCATCCACGGTCACATCTGAAATCGATACAGTCGCCGCATCATCATCTTCAATCGTGATTTCAACAGAGTCGTTACTGTTACTGCTGTCTGCGAATATATTATTCGTGGAACTGGTGGTGATCGTTCCAAGTGAAACTGCAAAGGTTTCGTCTGATTCGACGAGGCCATCATCAACCAGTGTGACGGTAAAGGTTTGTGTGGTCTCTCCTGCAGCAAATGTGACAGGCATCGTCACCGGTAGATAATCAGACGCGTCAGCTGTACCTGGAATCAGGTCGATATCGACTGTCAGATCGGTATTGAGGGCTTCACTTAAGGTGACAGTAAACGTCATCACTCCGGGAGTGTCTTCCGATCGTAACAGAGAATCCACTGTGTCAAGTACAAGCGAGACATCGGTGTTTTCGATCATGCCGACACCATTGTAGATAGTCAGGTCACTGGGATCTGCTGTACCCAGCATGTTCAAGTTACTGAGGACGACATCAAACAGTTCATCAGGTTCAACCAGATCATCGCCATTAACGGCTACCGTGATGGTCTGGATTTCTCCTGCTGTTCCAGCGAACGTCAGCATGCCTGATGTGGCAGTATAATCAGTTGCAGAACTGGCTGTATTGTCCTGTGTTGTATAGTTTATCTCTAAGCCACCTTGAACGGCATTCGATAAGACTACGTTAAATACGTAATTTAATGTTGCCCCTTCATCGGCTTCTTCCATTGAAACATTCAACACACTTAATGTCGCTGTGTCATCATTAACGATGGTGCTGGAAACGGGGGCGGACTGAACCGAAATTGCAGCGTTTGTGGTCGCACCCACATTCGAGATTGAGCCCAGGAAGAGGTCAAAGATTTCATCGCTTTCCAGTTGAGTATCCTGGTTGACCAGTACGGTAATGGTTTTAGACTCACCAGAGATGCCACTGAAAGTGAGATTGCCATCGTTATCTAAATAGTCATTAGCGCCAGTTGTTGCCGTGTTATCATCTGTATGATAAGACAATGTCAGCCCATCTTGAACGTTGCCAGTCAGAGTGACGGAGTATACATAGCTGGTGGTCGCTGACTCGGTTGATCCTTCACTTACCGGTGGAACTGTGACTTGTTGAATCGACAGGCTGGCAGAGTCATTATTGATGATCGAAAAGGTACCGGTCAGGGTGTCGCCTGTTTCGATTGTTGATTGATTGCCATCATTCAGACTTAAACCACCCGCCTCAAAATTCGAGAGAAGCAGATCGAATGTTTCATTTTCTTCTACAAAGCTGTCATCGAGAATGGTGAGGGTGAAATCAACTGAAGTAGAGCCTTGAGGTATGATTAAGCTACCGGATGCAGCGTCCACATTGTAGTCGAGTGCATTGGTTAAACCATGTACGAATTCATAATCAGCAGTGAGATCGTAATCGAGTGCTTTGTCGATTGAGACTGTGATGGTTACAGTGCCGGCATCTTCGTCAAATGCCTGGGCATTGATTGATACGATGGCTGCGTCATCATCTTTAATGGTCACTGTGGCATTAGCGGTCGTTGCGTTTAATGTGGCATTACGATCGAGAGGAGTCCCAGAACTGTCGATCGCAGTGACATCAAGCAGAACAACATTAAACTCTTCAGTCGGTTCAATGAGGGTGTCGTTTCCAAGAGGGATCAGAATGGTCGCTGAATCTGCATTTGCAGGTATGATGACAGTGCCAACGGTCTCAGCAAAGTCGAGTCCTTTTTCTGCGGAGTCGCTCACTAGCTTGTATGTGACCAACAGGTCCTGATCTACTGTGACATCAACCTCACTTTCATTAATCAGGAGTTTATCGATAGATACTGTAACTTCGATTGTTTGGGGGCCTTCCGAAACGTCCAGATAGGCTCGAGAGTCAAGAAAATGGACGGACATGTTGCCGGTAGCAAAGGATCCCATGACATCGACATTATAGGCGCCAATCGCCTGTAACGCTGCTTCCACCTGATCTGCTGTGGTTGTGACAGGTAACGCGGCGGTCGTGGATTCGTTGAAGGTAATAGTAAATGTGCTTATATCTGTTGAATAGTTGACTGAAATAGGATCCCAAACATTGTCCACATAACTTAATGGTACTGACTGGGGAGTGGTAAAATTCAGATTGCTGCCGTCTATGATGAGACTGGAGACATCCTGTTTTGACAGATCGCCTACAAATGTGACTGAGACATCGGCACCATTGATGTTTCCGCCTGAAACCAGAACATTACCGGTACCAATTGTAGAAAGCGCCTCGAGTGCCGCCTTGATATCCGAATTTGATGCATTGTAGGAGAGAGGCGTTGTTTCTTCCCCTTCAAAGCTGAGGGTGAATGTGCCTCCGGATAAATACTTGGGAAGTGAAAGTGATTGCACTTCATTGGATCCGGTTTCGCCGCCATGCGACTTTCGCGTTACATAATTGAATCCTGCAGGGGAGGGGACATTCGGGGAGAATCCGATGTAAGGAATTTCAGACAGTCCCAGATCACCTGTAAATTCAATGCGAATTCCACCTCCGCCTCCTCCGGTCGAGCCACTGTTTTCTTCCAGTGACCCTTCTACGATGACATTGCCAACGCCGATCTCGGGGATGGCTTCCAGTGCTGCCTGGATTTCTGCTGCAGTGGCGTAATGGCTGACTTCAGCTGCAATATCATTGTATTCCGGGAAGTTGATAATAAAGCCTGAGGGGGTTTGCACACTGGTTGAGGCTGAGAATGGAGTTCCATCCGCAACAGAGATTCCGTTACCGGGAACATCATTGTAATTAAGAGATTCATCTTGAACCCAATAGGTACCTCCCACCAGACCGGCACTGTTGATTCGGATGTGTTGAACTGGCGACCGAGAGTTAAAGGTGATCCTGAGATAATTATTGAGGTCGGTGCTTCCCGATTCTTCAGGATACGTAAGGTTCTGGCCTTGCATATCGGGAGAGCTCTCATAGAGGTTTACGATGATATCGGTCGGATCCAGGTCGCTCAAACGTTCGTCCGTGGTAATGAGCTCATAAAGCGCATTCATAATATCTTCTGGTGTGGCGTCCCAGTTCAGAGTGACTGATGGACTGTCGAAATACTCTCCCAGATGAAGCTTGAATGTTCCCCCGGTGACGTTCGGGTCCCCCATCAGGTTTACAGCTCCCAAGGTCCCATAGCCGCCTAAGTTAGGTAATGCGTAAATAAAGAAGACTGCATTACTTCCGTAGTCACCTTTCGTAGTTTCAGCGACATGACCATATACTGACTCACCGGCAATTTCTGAATTTTGCAGCGTCATTTCGGGAGTGATGCTGTCGTAATTAAGTACGAATGAGGTGGTTGGCAGGACATCTCCTGCGCTTTCATTCACTTCGACATCCGCCACGGAAATCGTAGCAGTGTCATCATTCAGGATGGTGACAGTGGCCGTTTGAGTATCGACAAAGGCATTTCCATAACCAGGGCCAGTCTGATCCTGCAAGTCTTGCAGTTGCAGGAAGAATGTTTCGTCTGCTTCGACAACGTTGTCATCAGTTATGGTAATATCGATTGTGAATGTTAGTTCATTCTCCGGGAATTCGACTGGTTGAACGACAGAGTTGACATAATCACCGTCAGCTACAGTGGCTGTGCCTTGAGTTAAGATCAGATTGAAATAGGATTTGGCGTCGGTCGCTTCGCGGGTCAGCGTAACAGTAATTGTGCCATCGTCTTCATAGCCAGAATAGCTCACTGAAGAAAATGAAATGGTTTTGGGATCATTGACCGTGATCTCGATCACGTCCGTATCAGTCTTAGCAACATCGCCTTCGACTAATCCTGGTTTCGCGGTGACTTCCGTAGTTGTGATTTGAATCGAGGCAGGTGAGACGCCACTTTTTGAAGAATAGTACTCCGCAGTGGCAGTCCAGGTGAGGCCGTCTAGAGAGGTGTTGATATCGGCAATAGTGCCTGTGAGCGTCAGTGTGGTACCAGTGTCGACATCGGGAATCAGGGTAGCGCTTGTGCTTAAGGACAGAGTTCCACTTTGAGTCGTCAAGGTGACCGAATACTCACCCGGGTTACTGAAGTCGTTTACTTCATAACCTGAGACTTCATCACGATCACTGATTGTGATGGCGTTGCCGTTGGCGGATGAGAATACCAGGGGGACATTGGAATCCGTTGAGACTGTTTTGTTGGGGTCATCGGGCAGGGGAGTCCCGTTCAGGACGTTCACAGGTGCCTGATTGATGCCGTCTGCCACATAAAGGCTGAACTCAACCAGGATTTCAGGGTCTGTCTGATTAGAAAGCAGTGCGTTGCCGGCGAGGTCCGAAATGGGGGAGTCATCATCAGTGATTTCCACGGTGTACTTCGCATCGGTCTGGAAGAGTCCACTAGCCGATGTGAGCAGGATCTGATCGGTAGCCGCATTGTACGTAAAGTAATAATCGATGCCTTCTTCGAGTATTATCGGAGCAGTTGAGTTGGTCTGGCGTGTCAGTATGATCTGAGAGGCGTTCACTGTCGCATCATCAATGCCGGTCCCATTGTCAGTCAGATCAATGGTTATCTGGTCAAAACTTTGTGGATCAGAGACGACAAATTCAGTCGGATCTGACCCATACACAGAGCTAGCGGGGCCCGATATCCGGGCTGCAGGGCCGGTAACATCAGAACGTTCGAGCGCACCGCGGTCTTTAAAGATATTGGCACCCAGGCCGGGAGGCGGGGATTGGCTGGAATCATCTACGCGCAAATCGTTATAGCGATCTGTCGTGGGGGCAACTGTATCGGAGTTAGGCATGCCAATAGAATTACGAATCGTGACAAACTGGACCCGATCGGCCAGGCTGTTGAGTGAACTGTCGATGGCGCGGCTGTTATCTGCGAGATAGAAGTTTTCTTCCTCTCTGCTGACAAACAGAGGGTCGCTGAGATCCAGTACAATGGGGAAATTTCCCACATCACCATTCGATTGATTGCTCTGGAAGAGGTTGGCGCCAATCACACTGGGGACACTGGTTTCATCATCATCGATGTCGATACCCATGTTTGTGAAAGTGACAATATTGTTGATGATTGTTGCTGTGGCGAAATCTTCAACCAGAATACCCGTACCTTGCTGACCTGTCTCAGCAGTTGTGCCGACAATGGTATTGTTGATGATTTTGGTGTAAGTCACCGCAGCCGGGGAGCTGTTTTCATCATCGTTGCTGGCCCCGGTAATATGAATCCCTGCTGCTGTAAACTCATAGAGAACATTATTCTGGATCGTAAGACCGGGAGCAAACCCGACAATCCCTGTGCCAGTATCGAAAACAGCATTGTTGGAGGGGGCTGCAAAGGAGCCGGTCTGGTGTTCATCAATGTTACCAGCATCAACTGAAATCGCGTCTTCTTCAGAGTAACTGATTGTATTGGATTCAATAACAATCTGTCCCTGTTGTTTCACTGGATTGAGGTCGCCCTGTAAACCAAGTTCGGGAACGAATCGATCATTGGTATCATATTGCGATTCAATGACAGTGCCTGGATAATTCCCATTGGGTTGAACTGCATAATTACTGGCCTGACGGATTTGCAGCAGGTAGGGACCAATGGCAATGTCCTGCGAGGCACTGGGGTGTGGATTAGAGGGGGTAGAAGTGAAACCGGTCAGCCCTGATGTGGCACCTGTAACTGTTTCGCCACGTTCCGTAAAACCGACGATAATGTCATCAATATAGAACCCTTCATACTTGTTGTTTTTTGCCTGACCATTGCCATTGAAGTTTCCAAACTCGTCACCGGGCATGCTCTGGTCATTAGTAATGGCTCCCGCCGTACTGAAATCAAAGCGTAATTTCAGTTCTCCTTTTCCAACGAACGCAGACAGATCCACCCGTGCCTGGCGCCAGGTGGCGTTGATTAAATTACCCTGGTCATCACGTACAGGTTCAAAGAGTTCCTGGACATGCTGGTTTTCGTAAAGGCCGTTTGTACTATCTGATCCCTCACGGGCAGAAGCAGACAGGAAGGATGAAAGTTCGCCATCATCGGGTGACAGTGGGCTCGCGGTCACTGAATTATTGGTTGCGACTTCGACCCACTGATAAACGTTGAATTCGTCATAATAGCCGACGAAGACGCGGGCAGCATCCTGCATATCACCTGAAAGTGAGTTTGCGTCCTCTGTTTCAAGATAGTAATTGAAGTACAAAGTTGGTTTATCAGCAGGATCGTGATCACCCAGGTCAAACGTACTGCTGATCAGGCTTCCGTGTGCCCCCCCTGCGAAGTTATAGGTATTCGCTACGTCTGGATTGGTCGCCAGATCTTTCTGGAAGTTACCTTGTTGAACGCCATACTGAACTCCCTCGGTGTATTCAATGAAATGTCCATCGGCAGTCAGTTCTTCAAATCCAAAATAGAAGCTGGCACCACCCTCCTGTTCTGTCTGATTGATACCCAGGTCAGAAATGGTTCGGGAGATATTCTCGGCATCGGTTCGGGTCGTATCACCCAGAGACGCACTCGGGTCGTAGGTGTTGTTGATACCATGACCGGCTGCATCTCCCTGCTTGAATGTGGGATGCCAGAGGTTAAAGTCGAGTGGTGAAAATGCCAGGCCGGTGGCGCCGTTCACACCAATATTGATATGCGTGGCACCTCCCGTGAATACGGAAATCATTTCTTCCGTACCAGGGTCCGGGTTGATATCGACCTCTGTTATCAGTTCTCCTGTTAAGGGATTGATAGCATAAAGATTTCCAGAATCAGTGACAGCGAACAGGAAGTTTTTGAAAGCACCGTTATGAAGGTTTTGAGGAGCCGTCGTTAAGCCTGTAAAGTTCCCTTCAATCTGGGCACTAAGGTCATTGATGACTGTGGCTGCGATGGCAGGAGAGAGTGAGAGATCTTCTTCGACGAGATCATGATTGATGGAGACAAATAAACCGGTGGAGGTAATACCATACAGGACAGCCTGATCGATTGTCGCATTCACGCCGGCAAAAGTCATACCCGTGACGCGGCCCATTTGAGCCTGATTAATCGCATCACCTAATGAATCGTAACCAACAATATCACCGATGACAGTATATAAATTTCCAGAGTACTTAGGTTCTGAAGAGTTCTGGGACCCACTTCCACTGTCGTTGCTGTCATCTCCTTCTTGCTGATTGTTTCCAGAATCCAATCTCTCTTCCCCTGATTGACCTGTGGTGGGATCAGCTCGATAGAGTGTTGTTGTATCATCATCTTTATAGACGGAGTAGAACAGGTTGTAGTCGACTTTGGAGACTGGTAAACCATCAACGGTTTCGGTGATGATTCCCATTCTCTGGAATGCCAGCGCTTCAACTTTTTCAGTGGTTAATTCTACAGGATCATTTTTTGTCCCCCCCGCGGGAACATCCGGGATCTCATCAGCCATCTGGTTGATTACTGACCCTGAGCCTGGATCAAGTTCATTCAATCGGCCTGCGACGTCTTCTACTGTCTGGGAAGAGAGGCTTTCGTAACTGAAGAGTTTTCCATCAGAGCGGATCGTGATATCCTGGGTTTTTCCCAAACCATCAGTAGATAATGCTCCAATTAAGGCCGCATTGGCAGGGTCGCTGGCATCGCCGAGCACACGTCCATCGTACGGGTCAACCAGCAGCAGTTGATTGTTGCTGGAAACAAACAGTTTTACATCTGCCAGCGTGAACGCTGCGACATGGGAATCCAGTGACTGGGCATTCGAGATATCAAAAATCGCGCCATTTTCAGGATCCACTGTTTCGGTTCCCAGCGCGTCAAGATAGGGTGAACCTGATGTGAACCCCGTGAAACCGATATGATCTTCCACAATGCGTTTGATGGAACTGACCGGTTCGAGGCGAATCAGTGGATTGGCTGCATCCTGAGAGAAGGTCGCATTGAGTGCGAGTGGCAATTGTGAGTTAGATGAAATGGCGACATGGTATTTAAAAGTACTTCCTGGATTTCCTGCAGCCAGATTGACCGCTCCGATGTAGGGGTCGTAGGTGCCAAAGCTTCCACTGGAAAGATCGGTCTGATCACCGTTTGCCTGATCGTCCTCAATATTAGAATCACGGCTGATCAGAATCAGAGTTCCATTTTCATCAAAAACGGAAAGGGTCGTATCAGGTCGGGAGAGGCCATCCGCATAATCGATGTCAAATATGGTAGCGAGTGACTTTCCTGCGTTATCCAGTCCATTGACAACATCAATCAGGTCGTATCCCAGTTCGAAAGTGTACCAGTCTACGTCGGTCGATGAGTTCAGTGTACCGGAAACGGAAATCGTTCCCTGATCATGAGTGAGCAGATTGCCCAGATTTTGTGCATTTTCAATGGAATTGTTGTCGCCGGACTTTTCTGCTGCATCTGTCAGCAATGGAGAATTGGCAGGGAGACCGATAATTTCAATTCCATTTGTGGCATAGCGAATATCAGCATAGCGTACTGTAGAGCCTGGCTTTTCATCAACTTGCCTTAAGCGAATCTGTAACTGGTACTGTCCTGAAGTCGTTTCACCATTTTCCTCTGCACTTGTGACTCGAATGAAATAGGTCCCGAGTTCATTATTTCCCGGGTCGGGCAGTCGGACCCAGAATCCGGCGTCTCCTTTGTTCTGACTATAGTAATCTCCACCCAGGTAATCCGTCTGTTTTAAATTTCCGGTGTCAGCAGAATTGATCCTGTTACTGACTGTGGGTGATGCATCTGTAGCTGAGTTATCCGAAAGAACAAGTGATCTTCCAAAAATATCAACAAGTTCTACAACCGTATCCAGCGAACTCGACGATCGATCGATATCAATCCAGACTTCTGTTCCCCCCATAGCCTGGAAACTGTAGACGTCTTGATCTGGTTCCGTCGTATCCGCGCTGATACTGCCATGAACTTCAAAACCTAGAACCTGATTTTCGTCACCACTCAATTGATCTGGAGCTAGAATGCCGAGTTTCTGTGCATAAAACGGGGTTTTATTGAGATCTTCTCCCTCGGTGTATGTGCTTTCTTCTTCAAAACGAACGACTACATTCCGGTCGTTGCTTAAACTATCCAGCCGAATGCTTCTCCAGTCTCCCGCTGAGGGAGTGCTGGAACCATCATTCCAGGTATCCGTTTGTAATATGCCCTCTGGAGTCAGGCTGGCACCAACTGAGTCGTCGTTCAAAGATGTCAGGATGACAGCGTATTCCGGTTGACCAATGATCTGAATGGTTCCACCAATCCGATCTTCACTGTCCAGCGGAATTCCCGTGGCAGTAAAGCCGGCAGCATCGCCTGCCAGTTTCACGATTAAGCTGGCATCGTGACTGCTCTTCAGTCGCAGTCCGCTGTAAGTGTGGTGTTGATCGATTACGACTTCGTCTTGCAGAATATGGACGATGTCCGTGTCATCCCAGACAGATTCGGTCGTCAGGACGCCACCGCGAACTTTCATCCCGTTCATCCCGTTATTGTCCATGCGGTTTAAACGGACCAGCGCCCCCTGGTTATCAGCGAATGTGTCAAAGGAATCCAGAATGCCTGTCGTTGTTCCATAATCCTCATGAAATTCGGAATTCAAAGAGTTGACGTCGATACTGAGTATTGCACCAGCATTGTTGCGGAAGGAATTGTTGACAATAATCGATTGTGAGTCACGGATAAATATGGTTGCGCTTTCATTCACACCTCTCCCATTTCGATCATCATAGTTATTTTGCTCGTCAGTATTAAATCCGCCGCTATTATTTTCGAAGAGCGAATTGGTTAAACGCAAATCCGCCTGATGGACTTCAATTGGGTTGAACTGGGCAAATCCATTATCCAGTGGTGTGTTTCCGCCGGCATTGGTGATCAGTGCGTGATCAATGCTTCCCCTGGAGGATGCATTGAAGATGATTCCGCCCCAGCTACCCGGACTGAAGTAGTCGTGATAGCCGTCGTTGGTGGTATCGAACGTAATTCCTTTACCATAGCGATCATCATTCCAGGAAGTGAAGATTATCGGATGCTCTGCAGTCCCTTCTGCAATGATCTGGGAATTACCACGCTCGGCTTCAATGCGGGCGCCGTCCAGTTTAATCACAGTCCCCGCTGCGATTTTAAGGCGACCATTGACTGAAGCAAACCCATCCACAAGTTGACCGGCAGGGGCGCCTGCGATGTGCAGGTTTTCGTTGATCAGATAGGTGATGTCATCATCAAAGATCGCAGGCAGATCGAGTTTATCGATCTCGCCTCCCAGTGGCGTATCAATTTGAACGAAGAGACCATTGACACTGTTATCGGTAATCCGATTGTTTCTGATCTCCAGTCCATGACGATTGAGAGTAAAAGAGCCATTAACAAAGCGTGAATCCTCAAAACTGTCCAGGTCGGCAGAGATGGCGACATTCGCACTGTGCGTGATTGAGGAGTTCCAGATCTTGGGTCGAGCCGATTCCACCTGGATGGGAGCAAAATCTTCAAAGGCGGTATTCACGAATACGCGCCCGCCACCATAGCTGATATCCGCATTGTTGATAGAATTTAAAAAGATCCCGCTCTCTTCCCGATCGGAGTCGGCACGGAAGACAATACCGCCCCAATCTCCGGCTGTCGGTGTGTCAGAGGTTGGATTTGAATCCAGTCCGATGGTGTCATTACTAAACGAGGTCAAATACACCTGGTTGTCCGGCGTTCCCAGAATCTGTAACGCACCACCGCTACGTGAGTCAAACAGGGAATTGGAACCGACATCAATGTTCGCATTCTGCAGTTTAATAATCGCGCCGGCATCAATCATGACAGTGACACCTGCGGGCACTTCGAATGTGACGCCGTCAGCCATTGGCTGGAATTGATCATCGAAACCGATTTCATACGCCAGATTGTCGCTCAGGGTATCGGACATACCATCTGAGCCATTATTCCCTATGATTCGGATAATCTTGGCTGTCGATCCATCAATCGTGACCGCATCGATGGCATCAGAAATAGTCTGATATGGCGACATTAAACTTCCATCCTGGCCTCCCTGGGTGTTGGCTTTATCTACAAATATCGTATCACCCACTTCAAACCAGAAGTCGAAGACACCGCCTGGCGTACCATCACCGTCTCCGTCCAACTGAGTGCCGCTTACATCTGCCAGGTAGCTGCCAGTATCAGCATGTCTCTGGAAATTAAGATTCAATTCATATTGTCCGTCAGTTTTTCCGCCTGCACCGGAGTCTGAAACTTCCGGGTTAAAGTTCGTGTTACCGACACTGGTGACTGCCAGGTAATAGTCTCCTGCTTCCAGTTCCAGTTCCAGAAAAGAGTCTTTCCCAAAATAGTTGTCGTTACGCGCAATCAGTTCATGATTTGAGTTGTAAAGTGAAAGGACACTGTCCAGCTGGCTTTTCAGTTCTGGATCATTGGTGATTCGTTCCGCTGTGATTTCCGCATTTAAAATTCCTGCATTTTCAAGCGTAAATTTATATAAATCGATGTCGTTACTTTGTGCCGGATACAGGTAATTCAGATGGACGATGTCATGATCTGTGAGATAAATGGATTCATTGATCTGAGCGGCACTGCTTCCATTGGAATTCATCATGGAAGGGAGATCGTTTGCATCGCCCAGGCCGAGTGAATGGCCGATTTCATGTAAGGCTGTTTTAAACCACTCTCCACCGTACTCGCTGTTACCCCAGTCTAAGCCGCCGTTGATTACAACGAGATCTCGCAGACTTCCACCGGTTACTGAGGTAGGCAAACTGGCCGAGACTGCTCTGACATCACCGGTGATGATTTTCGTGGCTGAAGAATCTGCCGTTTGTGGATCATTGATCTCCTGGACTTCGAGTCCGGAAACTGATGCAAACAACTCATAGATTTCCCGGACGCGTTGCTTCTGTGCTTCTGTAATTTGGTTCGTACGGGTATTACCTAAATGATCCTGGTAGGTTTGCGGAAAATAAAACTGAACGGTATTGATCTCGCCTTCAGGATTTCCGTATGTGTCTTCGTTGACGTAGTGGGAATCAACCGAGTTACGATGCCCCGGTTCTGCTTCACTTCCAGCAGGATCTGGATAAGCGACGTTCTGTTTTTCGATACTGGAACTGAGGTGTATTGATTCCCGCCCTGCGGACCCGAGCGTTCCCAGGTTGGATTCTCCCGTCGTTTCCGGGGTCGAGTCGAAGCTTGAGTTGTCATCATCAGAAATCGTCACTTCGACAGCAGCAGTGAAAGCTGGCTCGATAGACTCACCGACACGCAGGTGATATGTACCGTTTGACAGGTTTTCAGCAAAAGTCAGAGTGACTTTATTGCTGGCAGAATCATAAACAACGGCAGGAGTAACGACGGCATCAAATTCATCTGTGAGATCTTCCGGGCTGATGATTGAGTTATCAGTGGTGTTGATCAGTTGATAGAAGGCTGGATTAATTGCAGAGTTTTCGTCAATTTCACCTTCGAAGTAGATTTCGATCGTATTAAGCGACTGATCAATGCTTCCGTCTGAACGCGTCACAGGCTGTGGTACCACAGCGGTAATTTTGGGCGCCAGATCAAGTTCAAAATTTAACGTGGTATCGAAGCCATTCAGAAATTCTTCTGCTTCTGCATTGGCGGACTCGTAAGACATCAATGGGTTCGCATTCGAACCAAATACCGTAATCTGATAAACGTCTTCCGGAAGCGTTTCGCCAAATCGAACGATGACTTCATTTGGTGTGTCACCAATTCCCACGTAGGTGGGAGAAACGGTGATATCGCTGGATGCACCCCGTGTGATCTGAATTCCTCCCAGGGTACTCGGGTCGAGTTCTTTTCCGGCTTCAAATTTGAAAACTAACTCTGCAGGAGACTCGTTGAGTACCACGCCATCATAAAGTTCATCACCTGAATTGGGGGTCACGGAAATGAGCGATGTTCCGGACAATAAGGTCCTGTCTTCCAGCAGTTCCACCCCATTTAATAGGGGATAAGAAAATCGCCTTTTCTGCTTCAAAACCCGTTTGTTATGCCCTTTTTTTAAGCATTTCAGAAGTGACATCGGGTGACAAATGGACGAAAGCAAGCCATTTTTACTTACTGCCATATCGATACTTTCTGTTCAAATTGACCATAGCTGCAAGCAGTATGATGATTTGTATTCAGGCTTAAAAAACAAGTCTAACCTTGACCCATTCACAGATTAGGTGATTTGTACATTATGTACTAGGTCGAGGTTTAAGAAGCTACCAGCAAAAAGCTGCCTGTACAAACAAAAAATTGGAATAATCGAAAAATTGATCGCAATTTCTTTTTGCGAATGTTTTCAAAGCGTACTTTGCACAATTTAAATTGAATATTCATTTCAGGTTTCAGCAAAGCAGCGATGAAAGATCGTTTCGTTTTTCAGCTGAAATATATTTTTGAGATTGAGCAAAATATAAGAATCGGGAGTGAGTGATAACGAATGATCGCCGTTCGGGAGATCCTGGATCAGCACTCTGGATAAAACATTCAGATCTCAATAATCGAATGTTTATTCAACAGAATCAATTTACTGTTTGTCAGGGGGAGCATTCTGAACTTAAGGGCTGAATTGCACGCGTTGTAGCAATTGGTTTCTGGAAAATGAGCCACATTGATTTGAACAGTTCAGAGTCTGTTTATGTAGGATTCATGGTGGTGCTCGGGTTCAAGTGGGTATACTCAGTGGACGGTGAATTATGATATTACTCTATAATAATAGTATAAAAGTGGATTTCAGGTAGTTTGGACTGTATTCTCACACGTGTGTGTTTTGAGGGTAAGGTTTTATTGCATTGTTCCGAATTTTAGTGAGTGAGACAAAAAAAAATGCGGCAGTGCTGATTGAGAGTAAGAAATCGAATGAAAAAATGATGCATGGGCCCGGCCGGTCATCAGGTTCGATTATGGTTCTGGTATCAATGTCCGAGGGAACCAAAAAAAATTATTAAGAAATATATTGCGAAGTAAAACGGTGCAAAATGAAGTGCGGTTCCTCATCAACCGAATTAATTTCATCTTGTTTAATCCGGTTGTAAACTCCAAAAAAAACAGCCTAAAATAATAAAAATCATTGTCACTTTCCTGGCAAATTCTTCCTGCATATTCCCTCTGAAAGGACAGGACTGGCCGTCCAAAACGCCCTGCTTTGTGGCGGTCAGTTTATTAAAAAATCTCTTATTCTGATTTTTTTGTTTGTATACTTTGCTCTTCGCTGGTAGGTTTATCATTTTCTGACATGTACACTAAGTGTGTACATACTGGTTTAAGTGATACAGATCATGCTGCCGTCATTTCAGGTGTAATATGAGGTGATTACTCACTACGGAAGTGTGCGAAAAGACAGTTAATTAGAGTCGTTAAATAATAGAAAACTATCAAAAAAGTCCGGAAATAGTGTTAGAAAACCGCATGTCGAGCTTTTGTTATCTGGAGTTGGTAACGCGTAAAAAATGAGCAAAGGGGCCGTTATAATGGGCAGTCTGCGCAGAGGTTATGGCTGTTTCGCTTGCGAAATGGGTGGGGATTTTAAGCCAAATATGAGCTTTCATCACAAAAAAAAGCAATTAGAACACCGGGTATTGTTAGCTGCATTTGAAATTAACACCGGCCCGGGCATTCACTGTATCAGTGTTTCAGAAAACTGATTAACGCTGCGAAACCAGAACGATTCATTAATTCTTCTCTCAAAGAATGTGAATGACTGAATTGAAATGCGATTAACCGAATCTGTGAGCAAGGTAAGGATTGAGTATTTCAATCAGTAATAGAGCTAAGGATATCAGCATATGATTCTTGTGCATTGGCTTCGATCTATTTCGTCGCGAATCCGAAACAGACCTCGTTTCAGATCGCGCGAACGACGTGAATTACGGCGGACCTGGGCACAGATTAAAAGTAATAAAATTTCGACTGCGGAAGTGCTGGAAGATCGCGTTTTATTGACTGTGGTAGCCAATTCAGACACTGATACGGTCACCGCGGGATTATCAACAGTCATTCATGTAACGCTGAATGATGTGGATCCTGAAGCGGGGGAACTGATCCTGTTATCTTCCAGTACCCCTACGGCACATGGAACTACGTCTCTCGTACGAAATATTCCTCCTGCTCTCCAGGCGGAATACGAACAGTTTCTTGAATATATGCCTGGGTCGACGATCGATGACTACATTTGGATGAATTACTGGGAAGGTGGCTGGGATCAGTACGCACAACAGACAGGAAATGATGTTAGCTTTCGCGTTCAGTATACGAGTACTGATGCAAACTACACCGGAACAGATTCCTTCACCTATGTGGTTCAGGATGCTGATCTCAATCAAGACACCGGAACCGTAACTCTCACTGTCAATGCGAATCAGCCGCCAGTGACCAGCCCTGATTCGGCTACGGTCACGGCCGGTGATTTTGTCAAAATGCAGGTTCGTGCAAACGATTATGATCCTGAGGGGACAGAATTAGTTTTAGATTCTTTCACCCAGCCGATGCATGGCACTGTAAGCTTGGAACGTAATTACCCAGCGTCTTTACTGGCTGATTTCGAGCAGTTTTCCAATGACATGCCTGGAAGCACCATTGACGACTACATCTGGATGAATTACTGGGAAGGAGGCTGGGATCAGTACGCGCAAGAGACAGGTAATGATGTCAGCTTTCGCGTCAAATATACCAGCACTGATGCAAATTATAACGGAACCGATACCTTCACTTATGTGGTAAAAGATGCACAGGGAAATGCCAGTACTGAAACAGTGACGATCACAGTCGAAGCGAATCTTCCCCCAGTCGCGACTGCAGACAACGTGACCTTGATCGCAGGCTTTTCCACAGTGATTGATGTACGTGATAATGACAGCGATCCGGAAGGAACCGAACTGACATTACTTTCAGCGAGTGGCGCGACACATGGGACTGTCGCTTTGGAACGTCGGATTCCAACAGAGCTGCAGTCGGAATATGCATCGAACGCTTATATGGGGCAATCGATCGAAGATTATGTGTACGGTCAGTATGGCAGCTGGGAAAATTATGCATTTTATATGCAGAGTAATTACTTTATCACCGTTGATATCGATGAATTTGACGTGCGCTACACCAGTAACGATGCCTCTTATGTTGGGACAGATACTTTCACATACGTTATTGAAGATGAGCATGGTGTCCAGCAGACGGGAACGGTAACCGTCACAGTGGAAGCGAATCAGCCGCCTGTCGCGGTAGATGATACCGCTGAGGTATTAGCGGGCGAGACAGTTCTGATCAATGTTCGCTCCAATGATACTGACCCGGAGGGGACAGAATTAACGTTAATCTCAGCCGGACCAGCCGCACACGGCACGATTGTCGTTGAACGCAATATCCCTCCGGAACTTCAGGCAGATTATGACGGTAGCTGGTACGCGTCAAACGGATACACAATCGATCAATACGTGCAGGATATGTACATGGAAGGGGGCTGGGAAGCGTATGCCCAGCAGACGGGAAATGACGTCGGCTATATTGTTAAATATACGAGTACCGATTCCTCTTATTCAGGTGTGGACAGTTTTTCCTACATTGTTGAAGATGAACAGGGGGTTCAACAGACAGGCAGCGTGACAGTGAATGTCATTGGGCCGACCCGAGTGTTGAGTGTCTCGGGAGCGACTACGGTCCAGGAAGACCAATCAGTTACTTTTACTCTGACTCTCGACAGTGAGGCTACTGAAGAAATCACGGTGCTGGAAAGTACTCTCGCTGGAACCGCCGGTTCCGATGACTACACCGAAATCTCTAATCAGTTGATTACGTTTGCCGTTGGAGAAACAACGAAAACGGTGACTGTGACAGTCAATGACGATGCATTGGTCGAGGCTGATGAAGTCTTCAGTTTTGTTCTTTCTGATCCCCGAAGTGGAGGCATTTCCGATATCAGCAAGGTGAAGTTCAGCGATGGGACCATCGATGATCTGAATACCCAGGCAACGATCACGGATAACGATACTGCTTCAATTACCGTCAATGATGTCACCGTTTCTGAATCAGCTGGTGTTGCTACATTTGTTGTCACGCTAAATCAGGATGTCGATATTCCTATTACCCTGTCCTATGTTGCTACAGGAAATACAGCGACGGGAACCCCTCCCGGGTATGCAGTGAATCCTCCTGAAGGTTATGACTTCTGGTCAGTTCTGGGGCCCGGGCCTGAGTTTCTGCCTCCCGAATTTACTCTGTATGGGGCAGGGGACAGTTTTTCATTTGATGTCAATCTCTATGATGACAATCTTGTTGAAGCGGATGAAGATTTTACCATAAATTTTGCATTTGCGACTGATGATTATGAGCGAGATATTATTTTAGATGGTGAGGCACAAGCTGTTATCCAGGATGACGATTCTGCGGTACTGTCTGTCGGGGATGTGAGTATTGCTGAAGGTGATTCTGGAGTCACTTCATTGAATTTTCTGGTTTCGCTTTCGAATCCAGTCGATGATGCCGTTCAATTTACAGCAGTCACTGCCGACGGAACAGCGACTGTCGCCGATGGGGATTATACGGCTTTTAATCAGAATTACATTATTTCCGCCGGTGACAATAATGTGATGGTCACTGTTGATGTTCTGGGCAATACGGTATCTGAGTTAGATGAAACTTTGCAACTGGTATTATCAAATCTGAATGCAGGTGGATTTCCCGTTACATTTGAAGGGGGGGGGAGTTCCATTTCTGCAACCGGGACAATTCTCGATGATGATATCGCGGCTACCATGAGTCTCTCAGATGCAAGCGTGGTCGAAGGGAATTCCGGCTCCACTCTGTTGACCTTTACAGCGACTCTTTCTAATACCATTGAAAACGATGTCACCTTTGAAGCCCAGGTGATAGATGGGACCGCGAGTCGCTCGGATAATGATTTCACGTTCATTGATGGCTTTTATACGATAATCGCGGGCGAGTTGAGCCGGGACATCACGGTGGAAATCTCTGGCGATACGAAAGTGGAAAGTGCGGAAGACCTGCAGCTGATTCTCTCCAATCTCATGGCCGGTGACCTGAATGTTGTCTTTGAGAGTGAGACATCAACGGAAACGGCAACAGGTACCATCCAGAATGATGATAGTGCCGTGATCTCTGTGTCTGACATCGAGGCTGCTGAAGGAGTTGCCGGTAATACCACTTTCACCTTTAATGCCACACTCACGCATCCAGTCGACGTTGATCTGACTTTTGATGCAGATTTGTTCGAAGGTTCCGCCACTCTTTCCGACAATGATTATGAAGCATACAGTCAGGAAATTACCGTGTTGGCAGGTGAGTTGACTCAGCAGATCACGGTGAGTGTTCCCGGCGATGTGAAAGTGGAAGCGGATGAGACTTTCCAACTGGTCCTTTCGAACCTGATGGCGTCCGGTTTGAATGTGAGTTTTGTCGGCGGTTCCAGTACCGAAACCGCCACCGCAACGATTCTGAACGATGATTCTTCCGTGTTGAGCATCGAAGATATGCAAGTGGTTGAAGGTGATTCTGGAACGAACAGTATTACGTTCACGGTTACTCTGAGCGCTCCTGTAGATCGCAATATTACGTTTGACGTTACAACAGTGAACGGTACAGCTCTGGCTGGAGAAGACTTCAATCAACATGATAATACCCTGACGATTATCGCTGGTGAGACCAGTACTCAGTTGACTGTTACGATTCCTGGTGATTCAAAAATTGAGCTGGACGAAACGTTTGGGATTGAGTTATCGAATCTGAATGCCGGTGATTTCAATGTCAGCTTTGCCGGAGGCAGTGCTACAGAAACCGCTACGGGAACGATTTTGAATAATGATTATCCGTCTCTCCAGCTTTCCGAACTCAACCTGACGAATTCCGGATCCTTGTCTGGAAGCATCACAGGTAATTTTACTCCCACAGAATATTACGTCGAACTGGATTATGGCCAGAACAGTGTGGCCGATGAAATCGTGGTTTCAGAAACTACTGATTTTCAGTCTCAGATTGAATTGAGCAAGCTGGGGCTGGGACGGACCATGCAAATTCGTGTCCGCGGCGAGAATCTCGCTACGGGAGAGATGGTTTATTCGGACTGGGTAGAAACCGACTTTGTAGCGATTCCACAAGTTCGGGATTTGAAACTGATCAACGACACCGGGGTTTCGAATGATAACGTCACCGCAGATGGAAGAGTACGCGGTGTCGTTAACTACCAGGGGAGTATTCGTGCCGATAAGGTTTATGTTGCTGTCGATCTGGATGAAAATGGGAATATTGATGCTGTCGTGATTCCTGATTTGACTGGTGCATTTGTCATTGATCCTGCCAGTTGGGGGGCAGATTTAACAGTTTTATCAACCATCAATTTCCAGGCGTACTCTCAGACGACCGGGCTCAGAGGGGACTGGGTCAGTATTTCTATCGAAGTCGTAGATCCAGCAGTAATTAACCCTGAGGGAGCGCCGTGGGCCAGTATTAATGATGTGGAAGATATTCAGGTCGAATTTGGTGAAGTCGTTGAACAGCGCATTGAGTTTGAGCAATTAGTCACAGATCCACTGGGGAATTATACGTTTCGCGTCAAAGGCCAGCCTGCCAATGGCGGAGCGGCGATGACAGGCCAGCATGGCATGATCATGGTCAACCAGGGGAATCTGTTTCGCTGGGACCCACACAGCCTCGATTATGGTGAAGCAGCGGAATATGCCGGCAAAACGACGATCGCCGAGATCGGCCTGTATCGAGATGGCGTTCTGATTGATACTCAGACAATCAATATTACCGTCGGTGACATTGAACCATTAGAACTGAAGGCGATTTCTGATTTCTCTGTGGACGTGTATGACCAACTGGCTTTTACTGCCAAGTACAAATCTCAGTATGATCCGGCTCTCACTGGCCCTGCCGTGTTTGTGTTCAGTGACGGAAACGCAGATACTCCCGACATTGCCCGTTCTATTTTATTGAATCGTGGTGATGCCTCTGTCACTTTTCGACTGCAAAAAAACGAGCTGTATTATTTTGGACAAAATGATGCCAGTCAAATCTATGACTACACCGTGACAACTTATTTTCCACAGGCGGGGGACAGCGACCATCTGGGAGCCAATGCGTTTCTATCCGGTGTTCCTGGCACGACGCCTGTCTTTCCTGTCACATCAAACGCTCATCTGAATTCGAATGTATCTAGTTCTTCACAGAGTTTTAAGGTATCCGTTGGGGATTATATTGCACCGCAAGTAACGGCGACCCCTATCGCAGTGCAGACCATCTTAGAGGGAGAGACATTCGAGTACGATGTGACAGGCCATTTCTCCCACCAGTGGGGCAGTGCACACATTTTTCATGAAAATGATGTTGTTACGTATGAATTATCACATGCTCCGGAAGGGATGCAGATTGAGAACGGAGTGATTACCTGGAATACAGACATTGCAGAAACGCCTCCCGGTAATCATATTTTTAATGTAATTTACAAGGTCAATGGCTATCAGTTATTTACCAGCCTCACTCCAGTCGTGTATGTGCAGGAAATCAATCACTCGCCGGATTTCAAATTTGAGGGAGGAGCAGACCAGCCCGAAAATATAGTGTTTACGGGGCCGACCACGTATCAGAAAGACGACTGGATTACAGAAATTCTGGCGAGCAGCATCGACCCTGATCATGAAACAAAACAGGTACTCACGTTTGATATTCAGATATCGGATGATTCAGACGATATTTTCGCCGTAGGTGGCACTCCCCGGATCGTCGACACTGTAGATTCCGGATCGTACACGTTTACGTACGATCCCGTAACCGGAGGTTATCATAATGGCGCACTGGCCTTTACGCTGAAAGCTGATGTCGCGGGCACCGCTGAAATAATGATTACGCTGAACGATGGCGGAGGAACTGAGTATGGGGGAATCGACAAGTCCCAGTCTTATACATTCCAGATTTCAGCGTATGATCCACCAGAGTCGACCAACAGATATGTTGAGCAGGACACGACGGGAGTTTTGATTTCACTGCTGAATGAGGATATTGCGTCAGGTGATTTGAGTATGTCTTTCACTCTGCCTGCTGCCTCCACCGGGCATGGGGGGACTGTCTCCATGGAACCTGGAAAGGCAGGAACCGTTCGATACATACCACCTGCAGGATTCATTGGCCAGGATACATTCACCTATCTTGTCACTTATCCCGATGGTACAGAGGAACCAACGGAGATGGTTGTGGAAGTCTCTCCCACCAATGATTCGATCGCGACGGCCCGCGAGATCGAGCTCGCTTTCAATGAAACGGTCGATTTGAATGGTGGGATTTCCAGGTTCGACAGTTCGAGTGATGTCGATTACCTCGGCTTTGACCTGAATGCCAATGAAGTCATTATTGTGGATTTTCAGGCGGACGATCCCTCGGATGAATTTCTTGTTTCACTTGTTGATGAAAATGGAGATCCTCTGGAGCTGATCATTAATCCCTTTGATGGCACAGAATATTACAAAGCAACAGCAGATGGTTCGTATTATCTCAAAATCTCAGAGGGTAATCTCTCCTCTGAAATGAAGTCTTATACGCTTTTCCTGACCAGGCAGGCCAATCTGGCGCGGGATGATAGTCTGGTTGTGTTTGACGATCTGCTGAATCAGATTGACGTCGCAGATTTACTGGTTGACGACGGTTATGAAAACGGTGCCGACGTCACCCTGGTCAGTTTGTCTGCTCTGACTGAGGAATCGGTAGCGGTCGCCCATAATGGCGCTGAGATCGGAACGGCAACTCAAATCAGTTATAGCCCCAATTTTGGTCTCACAGCCCCTCCCGCTGACATCCAGGACGATGCGTTCTTTTATCAGGTACAGGATGCCAGCGGTCGAATTTACACGGGATTGGTTTCGCTGACAGTCAAATCACGGATTCCCCAGGTGCAGGATCTGCAGTTAGTCATTGACACAGTGAGTGATACCCAGGGGCCTGGAGAAGAGACAGATGGAGTTACCTCGTATCCTGTGATCACCGGACGCATTCTGGACCACGATCATTCCAGTAGCAGCTATGAAGTGCAGATTGATACTGATCAAGATGGTGAGGCGGATGTCAGTTTGTCGGCTGAAGAAATTTTCTCATATGATTTGCGGACGAATGACATCATTTTGGATGGCGAACAGAAAACGTTTAAGGTACGGGCTGTCGAAGGGACCCTGGAAGGGGAATGGCAGACAATCGTTGTGACTTATCAGACTACCGGTCATCCCGAGATACCAAGGGTCACGGTCACCAATGAAACCTTACCCGGCGACGGTACGGAGGAAGGCGACAATGACTTTACATTCAAGATTGCATTGAACGACGGCGCAGTCGCACCTGCTGGTGGCATTTCAGTCAATGCATATATTGATTTAGGTGATGCAGAAGTTGAAGATTTTTCCAATTTCAATGGTGAACCGCTTACGATCACGGACGGCAAAGTCGACCCTGTCACTGTTACTATTTTGGAAGGTCAAAGCGAGGCGGAATTTACTGTGACCCTGCTCGACGACTGTCTGGTCGAAACCGCGGAACGATTTACAATCTACGTCTCAGATCCTGCATACCCGGCTGATCTTGAAGCCAATACTGGAATCCTGGGACGGGCAGAGGGGATCATTGCGCCAGATCCGGATGATTCTGCTTCTCTGGACGTGTCTGCCATTTCACAGAATGAGGGAGATTCGTCGATGGGCGAATTTACCGATTTTATCTTTACAGTCGTCCTTACGGGGGAAGTGGAAGGGGGCTTCGAACTGCCGTTTACCCTTCAGGATGGGACTGCCACGCTCGCTGATGATGACTATCTCCTGCCAGACTCATCCACTCTCTCCTTTGCCGGGACGGCGGGAGAGAGCCATGACATCGTGGTCCAGGTCAAAGCGGATGATGTCGTTGAATGGGATGAGAATTTCATTCTGCAACTGGGTAACCTGCTGAATCTTGATGCGAGCCTGCTGAGCAAAGTGACCCTTGCTTCAACGTCTGTGGCGGGAACGATTATAAATGATGATACAGCGAAACTCTCCATACTCGATGATGTCACCCGATATGAAGGTCAGTCAGGAACAACGAAATACGAATTCACAGTTTCCCTGGATCAGCCCATCGATATTCCCATTAGTGTGACAGTCTCTACTGTGGACGGTACAGCAACCGTGTCTGATAACGACTACGTTGCGAATTCTGAAATCTTCAATTTTGCCGCCAATGAAACGGGCACCAGAACATTTACGGTGGAGGTGAATTCCGATACGGAATACGAAAATGGAGCTGATGAGACGTTTCAGGTCGTGTTATCCAATCTGGTTGCAGATGCTAGGTTGGACAACATCACACTGGAAAACGGAACGGGAACAATCCTGAATGATGATGATCCCGTCTACAATGTGATCACAGTCAATGATTTTGAAGATGCAGACAATAATAACCTGCCGACAATCACATTCAGTGAAGCTCTGAAAATGGCCAGTATCAATAGCTCTGAGATTGATATTATCCGCTTTGATCCGGGAATAATTTCAAATGAGGAAGTTCAGATCATACTGACGACGCCGATTACGATCGACTCGAATGTGATTATCGATGGCTCTGTACAGCGGAAAGAAGATCGCTTGGTTAGTGGCACCGCAACACAGACGGCAGGTGCATTTGATGTGGGAGATTATATCCCCGACGGGACAGAAACCTTCACGGTCAACTCCCGGGTTCGTTTTGTCATCTCTCCTGAAGCAACCGATTTTGAGGGGCCCATGATTATGGTCAAAGCAACGCATGGTGATGATGATGAAACCAATACCACAGCGGAGTTAAAAAATCTGATCATAGATGGAGAAAACTCAGGAGTTCTTCCCCTCTCCAACGCAGGTGATCTGACACTCATTAACGTCTCTGTAACAGCATCTGTTGACGAAACCGAGCCTGGCTTTGTTCGTAATCAAATCAATGGAAGCGGAGGCGGAATCGTTAACGCCGAGAATGCGACATTAACACTGAATGAAAGCGTGGTTTCTGGACACAGTATTACAGGAGAAGGTGGCGCAATCTATAATACAGCGACCGCCGTATTGATCTTAAACAGCAGTACTATAGAGAATAATATTGCGGCTGGAAATGGAGCTGGGGTTTTTAATGAATCCGGCGGAAACATTCAGATCAATCGAAGTACTGTTTCCGGGAATATCTCAGAAACAGGAAATGGGGGTGGAATTTATAATGCCGGTGTTCTGATCTCAGAGAGTAGTACGATTTCCGGAAATACTGCAGACACCAATGGTGGGGGGATTTATAACGCTGCCTCCGGAGAGTTAACAGTCACCAGCAATACGATTGCCTTTAATACAGTCACGACGGGAACTGGAGCAGGTATTTATAACGGGAATGTAACAGAAGATACTGCCCGGTTGCAAAATACGATTGTCGCTAAAAATTCAGACAATCAGGATATCAGCGGTGAATTTAAATCGAACGGGTACAACCTGATCGGGATCGTGGATGAGAATCCAGCAGGAGAGTCTCATGGATTTGATGACGAATTACTATTCGATCTGTATGGCCTGGGGACCGCAGCTGTAGATCCACTCCTGGATGAAAATCTGGCTTATAACGGCGGGTTCACAAAAACACATCTTCTGTTACCGGACAGTGTAGCCATTGATAAGGGAGGAGTAGATAGTGAGTCGTCAACAGATCAACGCGGCGCGCCGCGTGTTCTGGATGGTCTGGAAGCCGTCGACCGGGACGGAGATCCGGAAACCAATGACACAGAAGCTCGAATTGATATTGGTGCGGTTGAGTTTGGTTCCTTTTTCGTCAATACACTTTTTGACACACCGATTCCCGATTCAGATGCAGGTCCTGAAGTTTATAACGATGGGATTATCGATGTCAGTCAAGATGATGGATATCAGGTATCACTCCGTGCAGCGATTCTTGAAGTGAATGCATTAGCGGGAGTTAATCATGACGGTGGTGCTTTCGATGCTTATATAATTTTCTCAGACACGGACTCGACTTTTTATTACCTTGAGGGGAGTTCTGCCAGCGATTCGACAACAGTCACTAGAGAAGATTTCAGCAGAACAGGTGACCTGGATATCTATGGCAACGTGACGATTCGGGGAGCGGGTTCCGGTACCACCTATATCAGTGGTGGAGAAGCGACAGCCTCGGTCGCAAAAGAGGATGAAAACGGCGAAAAACAAACCCTGACCGTAGTCACTTCACCAGCTCTGGAAGACCGTATCTTCCACGTCCACGCGGGGGCCCGTTTACAACTAGAACAGTTATCCGTTATCGAGGGGCATGCAGTCGAGGAAATAGACGGCACCGCTACGACCGGCTGGTTTGCAGTTGATACGAGCGGGGCAGATACTGAGGGGTATGAAGATCCAGTAACGAATGTAGAG
>NZ_CP036343.1:844479-1058333 GCF_007746795.1 Gimesia algae | reverse complement strand
CGCTGCCAACCGAAGCGTAAAAAGAGAATGCTACCCCAAACGTTCGAAGAGAGACCATTTCGAAAAAAGAAAAAAACCTCCAGAAAAATTGAAACACACTGATCTGAAGTAAGTGCCATTAGGCTAACGCCCTTCGGCTAATAAGTGATTACGGATCGGAAGTCACCAAAAACCAGATCAGCCATTAGGCGTTAGCCGCGGTTAATACTGATTTGTATAAGGTAGCGGTTTCCCGGATCACATTCATAACTACGAACTGGTTGTGGAGCCTGTCATCCGCTGCCTATAAAGAAGGTGTTTCGACGTACTGACTCGGTTTGTAGAGCGTCCGTGTGAGCCGAAAACCGATGGACCGGTAGAGGTTGATGGCAGGTTCGTTGTCGGCGGTGACTTCGAGATAGGCTCGTTTGACTTTGGCTTCGCGGAAACCGATCAGGCATTTCGTTACCAGTGCCCTGCCCAGCCCTAACCCACGATGTTCGGGGGTGATGCCAACGTTCTGGATCGCACCCATGATGCGGCTGGGAACAATGGCCTGAATCGTGCCGCAATCGACGGCGTCTTCATTGCCGGTTCCGTCCCAGGTAATCAGCCAGGTGCCTCGGGAGAGGAAGTTACGCTGACGGGAGATATCCTGCATCAGCTTGCGGCAGCCTTCATAATCACCCAGACAGGGAAACACACGGGCATCCAGTTCAGAGCGGAAGCTGTGGTACTTGGCGACAGCGTGGCGGTCGACGGTGGTCAGCTCCCAGGGACTCCAGCGATAACCTTCGGGAAGCGTGGTGTCTTCCAGTCGCGCGTGGGCCAGCTCGATTTCCATGCGAAATCTACGAAAGTATGTTTCGGTAAAATCCATGAGTGTCTCGCAGAATACGAGGAGCCGAACAGAAAAGGAGCAATTCATTTTCAATACTTAATTTTACCATTCTCTATACTACTGTCAATCTGGGGACGCTGATTGCCGACGAAAGCTGCTATTTTCTTCTCAGAACACGTGCATCGTGTCTGATGTGACTGATTGATCCGGTATGCCTGATCTGCCCAAAATGCAGATTAGGTCTGATTCTCGGGAAAAACTCTCAAATTGCTTTTAAATCGGTCTGAATTCACTCAAGTCGGCTGAAAAAACCGGAGTCGGGATTGTGGCCGATCTCAAATTGACAGCAAGTCCCTTAGTTGAAAAAACAACGGGAACTCCTAGAATGATTCATAAGAGATTGAGTTCATGTTTCCCGGTGAACATGGTTTTTCCCCGCCACTATTCCTTCCCTGTTTGGAGTGAGTCTCACAGTGACCGACAACAGTAACCTTGACGAAATGGTAAAACAGAACCAGGAAGCACTCGATGCCCATACCCGCGAGTCCGTCCAGTGGCACTTCAACCCGGAAACCGGTTCTCCTTACTGGCTGGAGAAAGCAAAATCATTCGACTTCGATCCGCTGACTGATGTCAGCTGCTTCGAAGATCTGAACAAGTTCCCGCTATTCGAAGACGACGAACTGCGCGGCGGTCCCCTGGATCGCTGGATTCCCAAAGCACTGCTGGGAAAACCGACCTACGTTTTCGAGACTGGCGGCACAACTGGCATTCCCAAGTCACGTGTTGTGATTGACGACTTCCGCATCGACTACGAAAACTTCAGCGATACCCTGCCTGATGAATCGTTCCCCAAAGGCTCTAACTGGCTGATGCTGGGCCCTTCGGGTCCGCGTCGTCTGCGTCTGGCTGTGGAACATATGGCACAGTATCGCGGCGGGATTTCGTTTTGTGTTGATCTCGATCCCCGCTGGGTCGTCAAGCTGATCAAAAAAGGCAAGATCGACGAAGTCAAAGAATACAGTGCCCACGTGATTGATCAGGCCATGGCGATCTTAGGAGCCGGTCATAAGATCAAATGTATGTTTACCACACCCAAGCTGCTCGAAGCGCTGGCCATGCGGCTGATGGATGAAGGTTCAAGCATTGAAGAAGCCGGCATCACCGGTATTTTCTGTGGCGGAACCGAATTCACTCAGCAGTGGTATCGCTTCGCCCGTGAAGAGCTGCTGGGCGAGAACGTTTATATCACACCCACCTATGGTAACACACTGATGGGGCTGGCCTGCGGCAAACCGTTCGACCCGGCTGATGATTACAAAATTACCTACTATGCTCCACAGCCGCGTGCGGCGATTCGCGTCGTCGATTTCGATGACCATACCAAGGTTGTGCCTTATGGCGAAACCGGACGCGTGAAGCTGTTTACCATGACCAAAGAGCTGTTTATTCCCGGCTTCCTCGAACGGGATGAAGGCGAACGCGAAAAGCCACATCCAAAGTATCCCTGGGATGGAGTGAGCGGCGTGCGTCCGTTCCACAAAATTGCCTCATCGACAACGGTGGGCGTTTATTAAACCACGTGTGCTCAGCGAAATTGTCTGTCGGCATGGTTTTCTGGCGTTCGATTCGTGTGTGCTTTGATGATAGATCTGATCTCTCTGCCGGGATGCGGGATCATAGACTGATTCGCATTATCTATAAAAAGGAAAACTGCCGTGTTGGAAATACCTGTAATTCGCTGGGGAAAACCTTACGAAAGTTTCGATCAACAGGAAGTCGTTCATTTTGAAACCGGCGAGCCATTAGCCAAAGTGCATCAGGCCAATGCCGGTCTGGTAAAAATGGACATGCGGAAAGCACAACGCGCCCGCGATCTGCTGCGGGAAATTCCGATTTCGAAACTGCTGGAGATCTGCAAAAAAGCCGCCGACCTCTACATGACGGCGGAACTACCGCTGGGCAACGGCACACAGACTCCCAAAGAGTTCTGCCGGATTCAGTCCGCCAGTACCGGGATGCCTGAATGGATGTGTGCCGGCAATATGAAAAAGGTTGCGTTCGTGCTGGAGCACATGGACGAGATCCTGGATTCTCTGACGCGCGGCCTGCCATTGGATATTCTGACCCGGGGTTACGGCAAAGAAGAACGAGGCGTGATGATGAGCTATCAGGCGAATTCGCCGGTACTCGGTCTTGTTCTGCCTTCGAATTCTCCGGGCGTACATACACTCTGGATGCCGATCCTGCCGATGCAGATTGGCCTGGTGCTGAAGCCTGGTTCTTCGGAGCCCTGGACGCCTTATCGGATGACCGAAGCGTTCTGTCAGGCGGGCATTCCCCGTGAATGTATTTCCGTGTACCCCGGTCCTCACGATGTGGGTTCGACGGTGACCGAACTCTGTCAGCGAGTCATGCTGTTTGGCGGTCAACAGACGATTGATAAATACAAGGCGAATCCTAATGTGCAGGCACACGGCCCCGGTTTCAGTAAGATTTTGCTGGGTGATGACGTGGTCGATCGCTGGGAAGATTATCTCGATCTGATGGTCGACAGTATCTACCAGAACGGCGGGCGCAGTTGTATCAACGCTTCCGGAGTCTGGGCATCACGTCACACCGAAGCGATTGCAGATGCGATTGCCAAACGGATCGGACCGGTCGGCCCGACTTCAATGACCGACCCCGAAGCGCCGCTGGCCGCTTTCACGATGACGGGCGCCGCCAAAGCGATGCACACGCAGATTGAAGAAGGTTTGAAGGAACCGGGGGTCACAGAAGTGACAGCGAAATATCGTGACGGCGAACGTTTGATCGAAATGGAACGTTGTGATTACCTGCGACCGACGATCGTGCATTGTGCCAGCACCGACCCTGCTCTGGCGAATACCGAGTACATGTTCCCGATGGCATCCGTCGTGCAGTGCGAGCAGAAAGACATGCTGAAGAAAATCGGCCCGACGCTGGTCTGCACGGCGATCACTGAAGATCAGCAGTGGTCACAGCAACTGCTGGATGCGACCAATATTGATCGCCTGAATATCGGGGCGGTCAAAACGAATGCCTTGAACTGGCTGCAGCCTCACGAAGGAAATATCGTCGAATTTCTGTACCGTGCCCGGGCATTCCAGAACGAAACTCCGGCGGCTCACTGAGCCGCTTTGCTCATGGCGGTTACGGAATCAGGCGGATTGCTCAACCGGGTCACTCGAAAGATTACGGACCTCATTGGCCAGTCCCTCCGGGGACTCAGTCAGCAGCCAGTCGATAATTCGCCAGTCAGACCAGCGGGGATCGGGATCACTCGATGGTCCGCCAATAAATCCCAGGTGCCCCCCATGTTCTGTCAGATACAGGGTGACTTTGTCATGATGGACCAGTCGGTCGATGACTTCCTGGTATGTGAATGCGGGAACAAGCGGATCATCCTGTGATGTAATGATCAGAGTCGGCACGTTGATATGCGAGAGCACTTCCGTCGGACTGCAGCGCGTGTAGTAATCTTCCGCCGAATCAAAGCCAGCCATCGGGGCTGTAAACTGATTGTCAAATTCCAGCAGAGTTTTGGGATAATTGGCCCCGGAAATTTTATGGGTGTGATTTTTGTACTGGTATGACTTGCGAACGTGTTTGATCAAATTCGTGACAAAGTGTCGTTGATAACGCCCAAATAATGGCTTGCCGAAAACTCTGACGCTTTCAGACAACTGCATCGGGGGGTTCAGGACCACGGCTCGGTCAACCAGGCCGGAAGTTTCCAAAGGACGTCCCAGATAGTTGAGCGTGATCGTGCCACCCAAAGAGAATCCGGCAATCCCGATAGGGGAACGCGGGCACATTTGTTCGATCCGTTCCAGCGCGATCTGCAGGTCCAGGAAGCTGCCCGCATGGTAGGGAGACTTTGCCAGCCCGGTGCCTGCGCCACAGCCACGCAGGTCCATCCGAAAGACCCGGACCCCTCTGGCATTCAACTTATGTGCCAAACGGATCATGTAAGAACTGCGATGACAGCCCGAAAGCCCATGCAACAGAATCACGACCCGGTCTCCTGGTTGCCAACTGCCGGGGCAGTCATCGTGCAGGATCAGCATATCATTATCTGGCAGGCGACAGCTGTGCTGCTCCGCCTGATACGGGGATTTTACGCGCGAATGAAACTGACCGACAATCGTCTGCAGATGCCTGTTTCGATAAAGTCGATGTGGAACAAACGGCGGAAAAACGAAATCACTCTTCATTAAGTATTGTCCTGCGAAACGCTCTCGGTTGTGACTGATCAGACAAAGGCGGCTGTGGTTGGCTTGATTGTCAGATCAGGAACATGAGCACGTGGAGGAAGCTGGCAAATCATCGTCACTGCAGCGGCTACGTCTTCCGGTTGCAGTATTTTCGCACGATGTTCTTTGCTGACAGGAACCGGACGCTCGTCCAGGATCGGGGTTTCCACTTCCCCTGGATAGATGGTTGAAATTCGAACTCCTCGATCTTTCTCCTCTTGAGCAACGGTTGTCCCCAGCGCAGACATCGCAAACTTCGAGGCATTATAGGCAACTCCGCCCAGCAGGCCAGCCCGAATTCCCGACACGGAACATATGTTTATAATCAGTCCGTCCTGCCGTTCCCGCATTTGAGGTAGAACTGCCTGCATACAGTTGAATGCACCGGTCGCATTGACTGTCATCAGTTTATCCCAGTCTTCCCCTGAAACCACTTCCATTGAGCGGTCTCGACAGTTAATGCCTGCGCAGTGTACGAGAATATCAATGTGTCCCAGTTTCTCGTTTGCCCAGTCAAAAAATGCAGTGACGCTTTCCCGGTCTGCGACGTCGATGGTATGAAAACCGATTTTTCCTTCTGCCTGTGCAGAAACGGCTTCCAGTGGCGCTTGGCGTCTGCCGCCCACAACCACATTGGCTCCGGCCTGTGCCAGACTCAAAGCACAGGCTTCTCCAATTCCCGTGCCTCCGCCGGTCACGACAATATTTTTATTTTCTAATCCAGGCATGTTCGAAGTTCTCATTCTGATGTCTATGGAAGGTGAGATGCATAGTCGCGAAAAGTTTTCGCCTCTGATCTCTCAATATTACGGAATCAGAGGGGAAAATGAAATGATGCGCCTGTGCAATCGAGGATGAAATCAGACTTCTTCGGCTGTGGGAGCCTTCGATATGCGCCGGGGCGGCGCGAAGAAAAATGCGAGCAGGACGATCAGGCCAAACAGAGAATAGCAGGCTGTGAATACCCAGGGTTCAACAGTCCCCTTGTCGATAAACAGCACCTCGTGGACCCAGTTCGCGATGAAATCGCCTTGGTAACTGGTTTCTCCGGCCTGTTTTCGTAGCCATTTTTCCAGTGTGGTCAGAGGGCAGATAATGCCTGCCACGGATTCGATCACCACAAACAGAATGGATGCCAGATGAATAATACGGAATTTGAAATTGCGAATCCAGTTCCAGCCGACAAATGCACCAATCGTGATCAGAACCTGTCCCAGCAGCACAAACATCACAAAGGCAAAATGAATCACCACAATCAAATCAGCGCTGATGCGAGAAAGAAATTGTGTATCGTGAAAATTCATATGTGTTTCTGTGGTCGAGAGAACAAGTAAACGAGGTTTAATAAAAGACGAAGACAGCTACTCTAATAGAGACAGGAAAAGTGCGTATTATTCCCCAAAAGAAACGGAAATTCTCAAGAAATAAATGTGAACAATCATTCTGTCAGGGAATGGATCGTCCATCACAGAGAAATTGTTTTCGCAGGAGAGGCCACAAATTATGAAGTTATTTGGATGCACTGGTTTGTGCATACGCGACTGATTTGTTATTCGCTATACTAATACGGGTACAAATTACTGTCTGTCTGTCGTGGCTTAATTTGAAGGAACTCCCGATGTCTTCTACCAGGCATCAACAACTTGACGAAGAGAAAAATCCGGTACCCGCGGCCGAGGGAACAATGCGCGCGGGCAATCGGTCTACCTTACAGTTGATGCGTAAAGTTCGTCGTGGGCGATTGCGGCTTCCCATCACGCTGAGTGTCGTATTGATGGTGATGAATGTCGCGCTGATGGTGTTCTGGATCATCCTGGCAGCCCAGATTTACTGGTGGACCGCTCTGGCCATTGGTACGGCCGTGTTTGTTCTGATTCTGGTCGGACTCTCTTTGTATCTGGTGCTGACGATTAAAGAAGTCAGGTTGAGTCAACGACAGTCGGATTTTATCGACAGTGTCACGCACGAACTGAAAACGCCGATCGCAACCCTCCGTCTGTACCTGGAAACGCTGCAGATGCGTACGCTGGCAGAGGAACAGCGCAGCGAATTTTATTCGACCATGAAAACAGAGCTCGAACGGCTCGATCATCTGATTACGCAACTGCTGGAAGTCAAACGCCTGGACGCGCTGGGGATGGAAACGGACCCTGAAGACATCCTGCTGGAACCGCTGCTGCGTCATTGTGCCCGCGTGGAATGTAATCGGCGCCAGGTGGAAGTTGAACAGATCTTTGAGTTTGACATGGAACCGGCGGTGATCCATACCCGGCGGATTTTACTGGAAATGATCTTTCGCAATATCATTGATAATGCCATCAAATACGGAGGCAGCGAACCGCAGATTCTGATTCAGATTCGAGTGAGTAAAGGGGGACGTGTGATTACACGTGTGATGGACAACGGCGAAGGCGTCGATCCTGAAATCCGCAAGGATATTTTTAAGATTTTCTATCGCGGAGAAAGTGAGTTGGAACGTCGGAAAACGGGAACCGGACTGGGGCTGTATATTGTGCGGACCCTGGTGCATCTGCTGGGAGGAAAAGTCACAGTACACGATCGACTGGACCAGCCCGGCAGTGTGTTTGCCATCGATTTGCCAGGGAGGGCCGAAACATGAAGTTGCTGGTTGTCGAAGATGAAAAAGCACTCGCGCAGGGATTGAAATTCAACTTCGAACAGGAAGGCTATACGGTCTTAACTGCAGAGGATGGACCGACCGCACTCAACTATTTTCAGGAGTGTTACGAGACCGACGATGAAAGTGTGGATCTGGTAATACTGGATCTGATGCTGCCCGGTATGAGTGGTTATGAGATTGCGAAAGAAATCCGTCGTACTGATGAAGTAGTGCCAATTCTTGTTCTCAGTGCCCGGGAACTGAGCGAAGATAAAGCATACGCTTTTGACTGCGGTACGGATCAATACATGACCAAACCATTTGCATTGCCGGAACTGCTCAGCCGCGTCAAGAATCTGCTCAAACGTAAAAGCCTGGTGAAACCGGCCCTGGCTCAAACGAAGAAGCTCCCCGTTCTCTACAAATTTGGAAATGTCATCGTCGACTTTGAATCGTTTGAGATCGAAGTCGGGGGAGAACGCAAAAGCCTGACCAATCTGGAACTGCGGTTGCTCAAATATTTCATTGAGCATGAAGGCATGGTTCTGACCCGCAGCCAGATCCTGGAAGACGTCTGGGGCGAGCAATCCGCCTTTGTGACAACACGCACCATCGACAATTTTGTACTGAGACTCCGCAAACTGGTCGAGAGCAATCCTGCTGAACCCGTGCACATTGTCTCGGTGCGTGGCGCCGGCTATCGCTTTATGCCGGAAGAAGCCGCTGAGTAGTTTCTGTGAACATGTGTCGTGGTTTCTTCACTGTTTTTTGCCAGAAAGGCTTTGAAAACCATGTTTTTTGTCACTTTGACACAACTTTGACAATTATATGACGCTTACCAGACACCTGATTCCGACTTCATGGGTAGAATTCCGGACAAGTGAGGAGATCGTTAAAGCCTGATTTCCTGCAACTATAAAATATCAGGTCCTGTTAAATATAAGATGAGGGCAATCATGTCGAGTGTCATTCTGGATCAACCTGCTGAAGAACAAACAGCTGCGGCATCCCAACCTAAGAAATCAAAAAAACGCGAAGAGCGGGAACAGATCATTGCCAAATTTCATAAAGAACATTTGCATTGGGGCAATGTCGACTGGGTCGTCCTGATCTGGATGGCTGGAATTCACATTGGCGCCGTCGCAGCGCTGTTCTTTATCTCCTGGCAGGCAATTGTGACCTGTCTGGTGCTGCACTGGGCTACGGCCAGTATCGGGATCTGCCTGGGTTACCACCGTTATCTGTCCCACAAATCATTCAAACTCAGAGCACCTGCAGAATTCTTTGTTCTGCTGTGTGGAGTTCTATCCGGTGAAGGCTCTCCCCTGACCTGGGCTGCGACACACCGTTTGCATCATCAGAAATCAGACAAGCACGGCGATCCCCACTCCCCGTTTGAAGGAAACTGGTGGTCTCACCTGCTGTGGCTGTTCGTCTACCGTGATAAAGAACTCAACGATAAATTCGCCGATCACTATATCCCCGATTTTAAAAATCGTCCGATGATTCAGTTCTTCGAAAAAACCTATCCGCTGTGGTTGATTGGTTCCGGCTTTGCCATGTACGGAATTGGCTACGCCATGGGTGGCAATTACATGGGCTGGTCGATGCTGCTCTGGGGCCTGTGTGCCCGGATGGCCTTTGTCTACAACTCCACCTGGTTCGTGAACTCGGCGACTCACCTGTGGGGCTATCGTAACTATGAAACCACAGATCAGTCCAAGAACCTGTGGTGGGTTGCCATCGTTGCTTACGGCGAAGGCTGGCACAACAATCACCATGCACACCCCTCCGTGGCACCCGCAGGTCACCGCAAATGGGAAATCGATATTACCTGGTGGTCGATCAAAGCCTTGAGAGCTATTGGTATGGCCTACGACGTCAATGATCGGATTCCAGAGAAGCATGCGGAACCGGAAGTTGATCCGGAACCCGGCAAAAACGGAATCCTCGTTACCAAATAATCGAGACAGATAACGAAACTGAAAGCCTTGGCTGGTGAAAACCGGTCAGGGCTTTTTTTATATCCGGAATGACATTCAGCAGGTCTGATGTTTAAGGGCATTGTTCCAGGAAACCAGGCCGTAAAACGTTTTCGCACCACTGTGAAGCCAGCAGCAGATCATCAAATTTGTCGGGATGCCCGATGATTTGAATTGCCAGCGGTAAGCCATCCTCTGTGACTGAGACAGGGATGGAAAGAGTGGGAAAGCCGGTCAGACTCCAGGGGGAGTTCATACAGGGGTTACCGGTTGTTGCAGGGTCGGGGGCCGGTCCCACGGTTGCGGGGGAAATCAGTATTTCCGCACGCGCAAAGCACCTTCGCATGACTTGCGAGATCAGATTCTGATAGTCCAGACAGGCTTCAAAGCGTTCCTGCGAAAGTTTCCTGCCCGCGTCGAGTACCTGGCTGATGGCAGGGCCGTAGAATTTCCCGTTCTGATCGTAGTCGGCGCCCATATTCTGTACCATTTCAAACTGCATCATGTCCCGATGGAATTCCAGGATCGATTCAAATTCCTTGGGCAGCGGGCAATCTCTGATCGGGGCGCCGGCGGTTTCCAGTCTGGTTCTGACTGATTTAAGTGCCTCTTGCATTGCTGTATCTGCCCTGCTTTCAAAGAAGTCAGTCAACCAGCCGATGCGAGGTGCAGCGGTCACCGGTTCAATCAACAGCGGCAGATAGGTGGCCTGATCGGTCATGCCATCCAGCAGGATGACCAGGTCAGCGACGGTGTGTGCGAGAGGGCCGATATGATCCAGATGATCGGAAAGCATGATCGATCCCCGGCGCTCGACCATGCCGAAAGTCGGTTTCAGACCGGCTACGCCGCAGAACGAAGCGGGCCTGGTGATGGAGCCACCTGTTTGCGTTCCGATGGCGGCCAGGCACATGCCGGCTGCGACAGCGGCGGCGGACCCGCTGGAGGAACCGCCGGGCGTATGCTCCTGGTTCCAGGGGTTCAGTGTGGGCGGAGGATCGAAACAGGCTAATTGTGTGGTTTCGGTTTTGCCGGGGAAGATCGCCCCTTCCAGACGCAGATTTTCTACGAGGGTGGCATCCTGGGACGCAGGTGATTGATCACGGCTCTCCAGTCCACCACGGGTGGGCATGCCTTTGACATCGATGATATCTTTGATGCCTACCGGGATCCCATGTAAAGGCCCGCGCCAGCGTCCCCGCTGCAGTTCCTGGTCCAGTAAGTCGGCTCGCTGAAAGGCAGCCTCACGATCGAGGTGAGCCCAGGCGTGAATGACAGGTTCTTTTTCTTCAATATTCTGGAAGCATTCTACCAGGAGTTCACGACAGGAGAGTTCACCGGCTTTAATCGCCTGCTGCACATCGGCAATGGTTCGGGGAGGTGTCTGGTACAGATTCATAATTCGTTTCTGATGTGGATGAGTGGATTATCGCAGTATTTTATGATTTTCGGCGATTCAGTGCAGGAAATCAAATGGCAGTGGGTTGACGATCAGGAATTTAGCTCCATAATGTATGGTTCAGGCGTTGAATCGCTATCAATCAGGGGCGAAAAGCTGTCTCCGAGTATGGTGGGGTAGTCATTGACCGGGTCAGATCTTAACCGAAGCAGCCCACATTGGTTTATTCCAGGTGTACGAGGAGGCAGCTTTTCGCCCCTTTTTATTGGACTGTGTCCAGTTTTACTGTCGCGTCTCGAGGGCCATTTGGACCGAGTCTAATCGATTGCGAGCGCTATGGTTCAATGCGATACGCTCTAAAAGCTCCTCATTCACGTTTCGATCGTAAATTGATTACCACCTCTCACTGGATAAACGGATCAGAGTCACTTATTGTAAGTGACTGAGCAGTTTGTTGCTCTTCGTTTCCCCGTTTCTTTGTCTCTTTCTGATTTCGATGTCTGATAACAGGTATGTCCAGTAAATCGATGCAGTATACAGTGTTGGCCCGTCGCTTCCGGCCTCAGAATTTCTCGGAAGTCGTAGGTCAGGGAATGGTTGCCCAGGCGCTGCAGAATGCCATTCGCGGTGACCGCGTGGCACACGCTTATTTATTTACCGGCGCACGCGGCGTGGGCAAAACTTCGATGGCCCGGATCCTGGCTAAAGCTTTGAATTGCCCCAATTCAAATGACGGGATCCCCTGTGGCGAGTGTGAAGTCTGTCAGAATATAGCCGTGGGCAGCGATGTAGATGTGCTGGAAATTGACGGCGCCTCCAATCGTGGTATTGATGACATCCGTTCGCTCAGAGCGAATGTGAATGTCCGTTCGATGCGATCAAAATATAAGATCTATATCATCGACGAAGTTCACATGTTGACCAAGGAAGCGTTTAACGCCTTGCTGAAAACGCTGGAAGAGCCGCCTCCGAATGTGAAGTTTATCTTCTGTACGACCGAGCCGAATAAGTTACCCGATACGATTCTCTCACGTTGTCAGCGATTTGATTTTGGCTACATCGAAGAGAACAGTATCTGTGATCGGCTGAAGCAGATTGCAGAAGCCGAACAGGTCAGCGTGGCGGATGATGCCATTCAGCTGGTCGCACGTCGCGCGGGTGGGTCGATGCGTGACAGCCAGTCTATTTTTGACCAACTGCTGTCATTTGGCGAGTCTCATCTGACGGCGGAAAGCGTGCACCGAATTCTGGGAACGGCCAGTGATGAACGGCTGATTGAACTCATTGACGCCTTGATTGAACAGCAGCGGGACGTGGCGTTGACACACTTCGATGCTGCATTGAATGCAGGCGTGCAGTTGAACGAGTTGGTGGATCAACTGCTGAATTATCTGCGGGATTTATCGGTGGTAGCAACAGGCGCAACACAGGTGACTCTGCTCTCGATCTCAGAAGCGAATCGCAGCAGCCTGCAGCGTCAGTCTGATGCCTGGGGGATACAAACCTGTCTGGCCGCTTTTCAGATTCTGAATGAAGCGCGTAATCGAATGTTTCGTGCCAGTCACGGTCGTGCTCTGGTTGAACTGGCATTAATACGAATGTCACTCCTGGAAGATCTGGACCTGTTGAGCCGTTTTCTGTCGTCAGGGGGACAGATTCCTGCAGCGCCCGCAGCGGTGCGACAAGCCCCTCCTTCCCTCTCTAAACCTGTGGTTTCTCCACCCGTTTCTGAGGCGCCAGCTCCTCCTGCAGTGAGCACTGAACCCCCGTCTGATCAAAAAAAAATTGAAAAAAAAAATGAAATTCAATCGTCTGTAGCATCAGAATCGATTGATGGTCCAGCTCCTGCAGTAGAAACTGTTCCTTTTCGGGCTGGAATGGAAAGTTTATTGTTGTCGCAACTCATTGAAAACACTGAGGATTTGTTAAAAGACTCGGTGAAAGGAGTGACGTCAATAGCAATTTCTGGGCCGAAACAGCTGGATTTACAATTCTCAAAGAGCTATAATTTCTCAAAGCAATACTGCGAACGGCCGGAAATGCTGGCCCGACTCGAAAAATCGCTGGAAAAGGTGGCAGGAGAACGGATCAAAATTCGTTTGATTGTTCTGGAACCAGCGACGGAAACCGAGAATGCAGAGAACAAACAAGACAGACCATCGATAGCTCAACAGCGAGCTGAACAGCGTGAACTGGCCCCTGCCACTGATGATTTTCTGCAGGAAGCCCTTTCCGTATTTAACGCGCAGAGTGTGAGAGTCGATGTTTTAAAAGTCCAGGCAGAAGAGAAAAAAGAGGATTCGTGACCATGTTCAAAGGACTGGGAAATATCGCCGGCATGATGAAGCAGTTTTCAGATATGCAGGGCAAAATGACGGAGATGCAGGACAAACTGGGGAAACTTCGCTTTGAAGGCTCTGCCGGTGGTGGAATGGTTAACGTAGAAGCGAACGGCCAGCAGAAGATTCTGGGAGTGAAAATTGACCAGACCCTGCTGGAGAGCGGCGACCGGGAAATGCTGGAAGACCTGATCACAGCAGCCACCAATCAGGCATTAGACAAAGCGCGCGAAGGAGCTGCAGAAGAAATGTCACAAATCACGGGAGGTTTGAATATTCCCGGACTGGATGAAGCGCTTTCGAAATTCAATCCTAATTCCTGAGCTGGCGCCCAGGGCCATTTGATTCGGTTTTCATTACGGATAGAAATCCGTCTATTTCCCGTTTTTTGAAGAGTCATTCTATGTCGCTACGTGGAAGAGAAAGTCAGTCTCATCCTTATGGTTCCAGTGTGGGGCAACTGATTGATCAGTTCGCGACATTACCCGGAATCGGTCGTAAATCGGCTGAGCGGCTTGCACACTACATCCTGTCAATTCCCGAACCGGAAGCCCGCCAGCTGGCCGATGCGATCAATGCCGTCAAGCAGTCCGTTCGGCCCTGTTCTGTCTGTTACAATCTTACCGAACAGGAAGTCTGTACGATCTGTTCGGATTCTCGGCGTGATAAGAAGCTGGTCTGTGTGGTCGAGTCGCCTCGGGATGTGGTTTCGCTGGAAGCGACCAGTTCGTTTCAAGGCGTTTATCACGTATTGCAGGGACGGATTTCACCACTGGAAGGGATCGGGCCGGAAAATCTGACGATTAATGCCCTGGTTCGACGTGTTAAACAGGATGGTGTGTCCGAAATTATTATGGCAACCAACCCGACTCTTGAAGGTGATGGAACCGCGCTTTATATTTCCAATCTCCTGGAACATGAAAATGTGGAAATCACCCGACTTGCCCGCGGTATTGCCTCCGGGAGTGTGCTAGAGTTTGCTAATAAAGAGATGTTATCTGATGCCTTACAGGGGCGACAGAGATTTTAAAATCGTTCGTCATTCATTTGTTAAATTTTTGTAAGACAACAACAGGTTTGGATTCGGATAATACATGCATCTGAATATTTCGCAACAAATGAAACTGGGCCAGCAGATGAAGCTGGCCCCCAGGATGATCCAGTCCATGGAGATCCTGCAGCTCCCTTTACAGGCGCTGGAAGAACGCATTGATCAGGAACTGGAAGAGAATGTCTGCCTGGAACGGATCAGCGAAGAAGAAAATACACCTGATACAGAGACTGAATTCATGCGGGATCAGGCTAACTCTGATTCCAACAGCCATGAAATAGACGAAAGAGAAATCGACGCCGGCAAAGATCAGAATAACGAATCCGATTTTGAACGACTGCTGGAGATGGCCGAGCAGTGGCCTGAAGACAATGTGACCTCCGCGACCAAACCTTCTTCCAACCGTATCAGCGATGATATTGAACGCAATAACGATGCGGTCGCTAATATTACCGAACGACAGCAGACGATCAACGAATACCTGGTCGAACAGTTTCATTACTTCAGCTGCTCTCCGGAAGTCAAAGAATTTGGCGAATACCTGATTCAGAACCTGGACCATAACGGCCGTCTACAGAGTTCCCTGCCCGAAATCGTGCAGGTTTATGGACAGAAAATTACACAGGAAGAGGCCGAAACTGCGCTGCAACTGATTCAAAAATGTGATCCGCCCGGTGTCGGTGCCCGAGACCTGCAGGAATGCCTGCTGTTGCAATTGAAGCCAGATGCCCCGTATCGCGATGTTCTGGTCACTCTGATCACTTCCCACCTGGATGACCTGGGACAGAATCGCCTGCCCGTCATTCAGCGGAAAACCGGTTATTCGATCGACATGATTAAGAACGCCATGTCATATCTGCGTTATCTGGACCCGTTTCCCGGTCGTGGTTTTGAATCAGAACCGGTACTTAAGGTGACGCCGGATGTATTTGTCAAACTGGATAAAGACGGCAAATACGTGGTTGAACTGGAAAACGAATACACGCCTCCCCTGCGTATCAGCAGACGTTACGCCGAGATACTGCGTAACAAAACCGACGATCAGACCAAAGACTATATCAAGAAGAAAATTGATGCTGCCAAATGGTTGATCGAAGCCATCGAACAGCGACACAGTACGCTGAAACGGGTCGCTCAGGCGATTGTAGACTTCCAGACTGAGTTCCTGGATAACGGCCCTGAGTTTATCATCCCGTTAAAAATGCAGCAGATTGCCGACGTCGTCGGAGTGCACGTGACAACCGTCTCCCGCGCAGTCGATGACAAATGGATCCAGACTCCCCGCGGGCTGTATCCGCTCAAACGCTTCTTTGGCGGCGGAACCAAGACCTCCGACGGTGAAGACGTCGCCTGGGGTATTATTCGTCTGAAGCTCAAGGAAATCATTGATGGGGAAGATAAGAATAAGCCCCTTAGCGACGATGCCCTGGTGGATGCCTTATCTCGGGAAGGCTATAACCTGGCCCGCAGAACAGTGACCAAGTATCGCAAAGCAATGAATATCCCGTCATCACGTCAACGGCGCGAATATTAAGCGTCCCTGGTTCTCACAGAGTTAAAACTGATGTTTCCAGCCGGTACTTTCCAGTGGGGTCGTTGAATCGTCTGGGTGCTGCAGTTTCGCACCCTGCTCTGCCGTGATTTCACCGATGTGAGTCAAAGGGATCGACAGTGGATTAAGATCCCGCAGTCGCTGCCCCTCTTCCGCTGAGACAGTAAACAGCAACTCGAAGTCCTCTCCGTCTGAAAGCGCCTGTTGTAAACGCTCAGCATCTGTCGACTCAGGGGAGACGTGCTGGCTGATCGGGATCTGATTCGACTGGATCATCGCACCGACTCCCGATTCCGTCAGAATATGCTGCAGATCCGATGCCAGTCCGTCACTCACATCAATCATGGATTTGATCGTAACGGTTTCCCTCAGAGTGACAGCTTCCCTGACGCGAGGTTGAAACGTCAAATGATGGGATTCCAGGCTTCCGCCGAGAGCGCCGGTCACAAAGATCCAGTCGCCTGGTTGAGCCCCAGAACGTTTGATGGAGTGTGACTGGTCCGCGGTTCCGATGATGGCGACATTGATGACCAGGGGGCCGTCCCAGCTGTTGGTATCACCACCGGCAAGTTGGGTCTGGAATTCTGCTGCCAGTTCCATGATCCCCTGCATCACTGATTTGGCAAATTCAGGTCCTCGTGATCGAGGCAGCGCCAGACTGACCAGTGCTGAATGAGGAGTTCCGCCCATCGCCGCGATATCACTCAGGTTGACCGCCAGCGCTTTGCGGCCGGCAAGATCCGGCGTTGCGGGAGGAAAAGTGAAATGAGCCCCCTCCATCAGCATGTCGGTCGCCAGCAGCAGTTCTGAGTCGACCGGAGGTTGCAGTATCGCTGTATCGTCACCTATCCCCAGCAGGTCTGTATGCGACATTCCCGTCTGTGATCGAATCCATTCAATAAGTTCAAATTCGTGAAATGCAGTCATTTGGATACAGTCGGGGGCAATGAGAGTTTGTACGAAGGGTAAACAATGCTTTCCTGTCGACAGACTATCATAACAGGTTCCGTTACCGTGCTGCGAGTGTGCGTGATCTCGTTTTTATGACGCAGGCAGGATCAGACCGCTGCCAAAAAAAAGAACCCGGCACTCGTGGAAAGAGTGTCGGGTCTGATGGATCAGTATGAACTGATTGATGGATCTATTATAAACTACGGCGTACTGGTCAGATTGAGTGGCAGATGGCCATAGAGGGTTTCATTCTTGCGGAGAATGTAAAACTTCAGTGGGTTGAAGCTGGGGAGCTTCGAGTTGCTTAAGACATAAGAGACATTGCTGAGATTCACAGTTTCCCAGATATGCAGTCCCACCAGAATGTCACCGCGACGCATGCCGTTCATGGCTGCCGGGCTCTGGGGGCGAACTTCTTCAATCATCATGCCACCTTCGTAGCGGGGGTTCAGCAGATGCTTTTGGGTTTCTGGAACTTTGCTGATGCGGATTCCCAGTACTTCCCATGTCTTTTCGAGTGTGGGGTCGTTCGAGATTTCGTTATTCTGTGCCCGTACAATAGGAGCACTGACAGGAGTCGTGCGAACCACAGAACCACTGTCAGCCAGTGTGATTTGAACAGTCTGAGTCTTCTCTTCGCGACGTATCAGCAGGTCAATGGTATCACCGGGCTTGTGTCCCATAAGGGCACGTTCCAGGTCAACACGATCCACAACGTTGACTGAACCGGCTTTCATGACGATGTCATCTTTCTGCAGACCGGATTTGTCAGCGGGGCTGTCCTTGGCAGGCTGACCAAGCACCAGCATCTGCTTGTCACCCTGTTTGATATCGTTGGCCAGGATACCATGGTAGGTATGATCAAGTAATTCCGTGCTGATCAGGTCGGCAATGATTTTGCGGGCATCGTCAATAGGAATGGCAAAGCCAATTCTCTGGGCACCGGCACGGATCGCCACGTTAATTCCCACAACTTCACCATCAAGGTTCAACAGAGGACCACCGCTGTTGCCGGGGTTAATGCTGGCATCGGTCTGGATCAGATTTTTGTATGATTGTTTTTCGTTCACTTCCACATCACGCGAAAGCGAACTGATAATGCCGGAAGTGACTGTGTGTTCGTATCCAAACGCGTTGCCCACAGCAATTACGGTTTCGCCCAGCATCAGGTCCGATGAGGTGCCTGGAGGCATGACCGTCAGTTTTTTGTTGGGATTGATCTTGATGATCGCCAGGTCTTCACTCTGATTGGAAGATATGATCCGCGCATTGTAAGTGCTGCCATCCAGCATCGTGACGCGCAACGAGTCCACTCCATCGATCACATGGTGATTCGTGACGATGTATCCACGGGGGTCAACGACAATACCGGTTCCCATCCCATTGACTTTACGGTTTTTTCCGGAACCGAAAAGTGAGTCTTCTGAACGCGCAGTTTTCTCGCTGTGAATGTTAACCACAGACGTTTTAGCACGTTCAATGGCGCGAACAAGGGGTGTTTTCCGTACGTCGGATGCAACACTGTTCTCACAAAATGCGACTGATCCTGTTACGATCAGAACAGTGCACACAGTGAGTTTATAAAAGCACTTAATCATTCGGTGGCTCAGTTCATCGAGGTGGCGGTGCGATTGCTCGCGAGTCCTAGTTCCATCTACCGACCGGAGGCGATCCATCAATGCTCCGTAGAACTGCATATCGGAATGTTTTCATGAGCGCCTTAATCATGGCCAAACTCTGTGGAATAGTTTACCTAGTTCACAAGTCGTTATTCTGGGTAAAGCGTGCCGGTTAAATGGTCTGCAGTTATGGGAAAATAAGGCGGGGTTACGAAAATGTCTCATGCCTGAGCGGGCTGGTGCTGCAGAATGCTGCGGGATTCAGTGAGATAGACGTAAGTGGAGCGACTGCAGGCTCCTGCGATGTGAATCTTGAGATTGATTTCACTAATTAGTGATTTTCTCGAGTTTCTTTTTTAACGCTTTTTTCTGCTCATCAGGAGCTTTCTGAATTGCCTGAGTGAGAGTACGGGATGCTTTGTCCAGCTGCTGGTCTGCCTGATATGCGGTCGCCATGGTGTCCAGTAGATTCCAGTCTTCAAAACGGGTCAGTTCACACGCTTTTTCAGCATGAGAGACTGCCAGTCCCGGGTTTTGAAGTTTCTCCTCAGCACAGGTTGCATACAGCCAGGCCAAATCGTTATGTGCCACAGCGGAAGCAGGGTTCAGCTCCAGCGCTCGTTGATAGTCTTTGATCGCGGATTCAAATTGAGCCTGCAGTTCCCAAATCGCAGCGCGATTGCTGAATACTTCGGATACGAAGTTGTTGGCTTTGATTGCCTGATTGAAATCCTGCAGCGCTCGATCAAACTGGTTCAATTCGCGATAGGTGATTCCACGGGCATTCAGAGCCGCTACCATATGTGGATTCTGCTGAATTGCTTTCGTCAGATCATCTACTGCGGACTGCAGTTGTTTCTGTTCCAGTCTGATCAGGCCCCGAATGTAGTACGCATTGGCATCATTGTCATTAAGTTGAACGGCGCGATTCAGGTCATCCAGAGCCAGATCGTACTCTCTCTGTAGCCGTCGGATGTTACCCCGATTGACATAGATGTGGGCATTCTCCGGTTTGAGTTTCAGTGAGGCGGCAAAGTCAGTTAGCGCTGCGGGATAATTCTTCAGAACCTGTTGAGCAATTCCTCTTAAATGATATCGCTCGGCGGTAGGCTTGGTCTCAATGAACTGATCCAGAATAGAAATCAGTTCCTCTGGTGCTTTCAGGTCAGCGGCGCTAATCCAGCCTCCCCGTAATGGAATCCAGAGCCATTCCTGGTTTCGCTGTGTCGCGACCAGGACTTCCCCCGGGTTCAACTGACGTAAGACCCCACTGCCCGTCTTGAGCTCAGCCCCTTTGGTCGCCACGATCATCGTCTGAGAAAAAATTTCAGGCTGCTCGGGATAAGTGTAATTATGAGCATATAAACTGAATGCCAAAAGCAGAGTCAGCTTGTACCAGCTGGATTTAATTGTTGTGTTCATAGGTGGTTGCCCAATATTGACTTAACGACATATTTCGGAGAATTGTTAGTTTTTCGATATAATTGATATAATTCGTAGAATTCCTATATTAACATGTTATTCTATACTGGTGTTCGACTCTTTCCCAAACTAAAGGGAATTAGAAAACGGAGAATATTCATTTTTTCGAATCATGAATTTCAAAACAACATGAAAGGGGAGGAAAGTGAAACCAACGTTTAAGTTACTCTGTGCTGTGGGAGCCATCATGATGATGACATCAGCAGCCCAGGCGGGAAAGTGTCACTCACAGCAGTGTTGTGTGAGTGCAGCACCCTGTGTGAGCGGCTGCAACCCGTGCGCAACGGTCGCATGTAAACCGACATGTAAAACAGTGGAACGAACGGTACTGGTTCCGGAAATGGTCACCGAAGTCCGCAAAGTCAACTGCACTGCTTATCGCACGGAGACACGTCAGCGGAATGTCACAATCTATGAAAAAGTTCCTGAGATCCAGGAGGTCGACCATACTTATACGGTAATGGTACCTGAGGTGCGGACCCGCGAAGAAAAGTACGTGGTCTGCAAACCAGTCTGGCAGACCTCTCAAAAAACTTACACGGTCAATGTGCCTTATTACGAAACACAGACCGGAGTCCGTCAGGTTAAGAAAACATTCTGGAAGGATGTTGAACAGCAATATACGGTCAATGTCCCCTATACTGAAAAACGGACTGCTACCCGTCAGGTTCAGAAAGTGGTCATGAAAGATGTGGTTCAGGAATACACGGTGAATGAACCTTACACGGAAAAGCGTCAGGGAATGCGGACTGTGATGAAATGCGTCCCCGTGAAGCAGTATCACACTGTCTGTGAAGATCAGGGGCATTGGGAAGACCGTCCCATTCAAGCAGCTTGCCCTGCTCCGGCATGTGGTAGTTGTGGAACTTGTGGTGACTGTTGCCAGACCGCCTGTGCACCCGTCTGCACACAACGCGTCTGGGTTCCCAAAGTCGTTCAGAAAAAAGTAGAGTACACTTCCTATCGCCAGCAATGCGAACAGGTGCCCTATACTTATGAAGTTCAACTTTGCAAACCGGTCAGGAAAACCAGAACCGTCAAGGTCTGCGAAACCGTCTGCGTGCCTGAAACATACAGTTATGATATCCAGCTCTGCAAACAGGAAGTTAAGACCCGTATGGTTAAAGTCTGTGAGGTGAAATGCGTTCCTCAGGAATTCACCTACCAGGTGCAAAAGTGCCGACAGGAAACAAGAACCTGTGATGTGAAGGTCTGCTCGCTCGTCAAAGAGGAAAAAACGCGACAGGTGAACTTCACCGTCTGTGTGCCTCAACAGAAAACCTGCACACGCAAAGTGACCGTTTATAAATGTGTCCCTAAAGTCGTGCAGCAGTCTTTCACTGTCTGCGTCCCTTACACGGTACAGAAAGAAATTCAGGTTCAGGTCTGTCGACAGGTGGCAAAGAAAATCACAGTTCAGGTGCCTGACTGTGCTCCCTGTGCAACAGGTTGCCCTACCTGCAATTAACACGTGAATCAGGTTTCCTGATCCTGTTTCATTCAGATGATGATCAGCCTCATACTTTCGAGTATGAGGCTTTTTTTATAGACTGGATGACAGGGCGCTTTCCGGACTATTCCAGCAACGAGAAGATTGATGACTGATTCTGCTTTGAACTTATACCGACCAGCACGATTTCATGACGAGTTTGACTGTCTGCTTCAGACCATCTCGAAGCTGTCTGAAAGCAGTGATTCCGAGACAGGCTGGCCCGCAGAAGCCTGGAATGCGATCAGACAGGCGGGTGTTCTGGGCTGGAATGTTCCTCGGGAATTCGGCGGGGCCGATTTGAATTCTGTGGAGATGACTTACGGGTACATCAGACTCGCCGAGGCCTGCCTGACCACCACCTTCGTACTGACTCAGTTCAACGCTGCCTGTCAGCGGATCAACTGGTCTCAGGACCCGGAATTGAAAGCGGGCGTCTTTCAGGAACTGGCAGCGGGCGAAAAATTTGCCACGGTCGGGATTTCTCACCTGACTACTTCCAGGCAGCACTTGAGTAAACCGACGGTGACTGCTGAGAAAATGAAAGAGGGCTGGAAGCTGGATGGCTTCGTGCCCTGGGTGACCGGGGCTGTCCATGCAGATTACATCGTTACCGGGGGCGTTTTTCAGGACGGGACCCAGATCCTGGCGCTGGTCGAGACTGATTGCGAAGGAGTCGATCCTCAGTCACCGATTGAAATGTTATCGATGACAGGCTCTCAAACCGGCGCTGTGAAGCTGAACCAGGTGATCGTTCCCGATCAGTTTCTGATTGCAGGTCCGGTCGAGAATGTCATGAAACGCCCCGATGGACAGGGAGGCGCAGGCTCATTGACCACTTCGGCTCTGGCGCTGGGAGTCGCCAGACGGGCGATTGCAAAACTGGGCGAGGAAGCAGTGAAACGGCCCGATCTGCTGGAAATCTATCAGCCCTTCAATGCCGAATGTGAAGGCATCAGTGCAGAAATGTTCAAGACCCTCAAAGCCGGAACCCTCAATGGCGGATTTTCAGAGAAGATTCGCGGGCAAGCAAACTCACTGGTCCTGCGTGCTTCCCAGGCGCTGCTGGCTGCAGTCAAAGGAGCCGGTTTTGTCAAAGGGCATCCCGCCGAGCGTGCGATTCGCGAAGCCATGTTCTTTCTGGTCTGGTCCTGCCCGCAGCCGGTGGTCCATGCCAATATGAAAGAGTTTGCCTGCGTACTCGATTAGCCTGATACAGGCTTGCGGCTCGTTACTTTTCGCCGGCGAGTGCTTCTGCCAGATTGATTACATGGTCCCGCACGCGTCTGAGGGCGTTCAGCGTCGATGTGTAAGAAACATTGATATACGGGTCGACTTTCTCTGCCGACAGGTAGTCCAGATGTTCTCGCTGCAGCGTTTTGACCCGATGCTTGATTTCCGTGCCGGACCGAATCGTGGCGGAAACAACGTCGGTGTGAGATTGCTGATAAGCGGTGGTGACATGGTTCAACTGTTTTTCGACCATCGTGAGCAGATCCAGCAGAGAGTGATTATGCACATCATCAAAGACCCTGCCCTGTTTGTTTAATTTCAGCCTGAATTTGGCAATCCGCTGCAGGTAGTCACTGATGGATTCATATTCATCCGCCATACGTAACTGGCAGCGTCCTTTGGAAATCACATCCTGAGTCAGATCCATGGCGAGCAGATGGGTGATGTAGCTGGTTACTTCATCCTGCATCCGGTCGAGTTCTTCTTCATGCTGAAACAGCTTCTCGACATCATCGGGATCCGGTTTCTCCTGCGACAGGACCCGGTATAAAATCTGGGCCATTTCATCACACATCAGTCCCATTTTAATCACTTCTCCGCGTGACTGATCAATGGCCAGTGCCGGAGTTTCCAGAATACGGATATCCAGACTTTGCAAATGAGAGATTTCCTGGGACCGATCATGGACAATCCGATTAAGAAATGTGGCTATCATTCCGGAAAACGGTAGAAATACAATCGTGTTGACGATATTGAACACCGAGTGGGTCGCGGCAATCGCCAGAGCCGCATTGGGATAGATGGTTTCTCCATTGACGACGGCAGTCTGTGTCACATCTACATTTATGATCCAGGGAATAAATTGGACGTACCAGAAGAAAATCGTCGAAATCCAGATGACACCGGAAATATTAAACAGAAAGTGGAAATAGGCAGCGCGGCGGGCATTGGTGGTGGTGCCGATGGAAGCCAGTAACGCTGTCACTGTGGTGCCGATATTCTCACCCAAAACCAGAGCGGCTGCCGTTTCAAAGGGAATCAAACCGGTTGTTGCCAGAGAGATCGTAATTCCCAGTGTTGCAGATGAGGATTGTACGAGTACCGTCAAAATGCAGCCCGCGAGCATACACTGATATAAACCTATAAATGTGTCGGCCTGAAACTGCAGAAACCATTCTCTAAATTCTGGCATATCCTTGAGAAACGCGCAGGCTTCTTTCATGAGTTGCAGGCCAAAAAAGACCATACCGACACCCATGATCGCTAATGCAGTGTAACGCAGTTTTTCATTTTTTGAAAACAGGTAGACAAAGGCGGAAACCCCCAACATCGGCAGACCGTATTTGCCGATTTTCAGCACCAGAATCCAGCCTGTCACCGTGGTCCCGATGTTGGCGCCCATGATGACGCCAATCGCCTGGGTCAGAGACATCAGCCCCCCGTTTACGAAGCCGACCGTCATGACGGTGGTCACAGAACTGGACTGGACCAGGATGGTAACCAGGAAGCCGACGAGTGTTGCCAGAATGCGGTTATTGGTGACGGCACCGATCAGCCGCCGCAAACTGGCGCCGGCAATCGATTGAAGCCCCTGGGACATGTATTTCATTCCCAGGAGGAAGATCCCCAGACCTCCAATGAGGGTGGTCGTCATTTCAAACATTGTGTCTCTGAACCTATCGTATTGGGATTTACCCCCAAAGATTCTGATCGGGGCAACTGGCAGGTGTTCATATGAATTGATTCATGTTAAGATTGTGCCTATTTATTATGAAGATCTGTTAATAATACAAGGGTCCGAACGGACTGTCTTTCAAGACAGAACTAAAATTATGGCGCTGATCCTTGTGTGTTGGAGTCTCTGACGGTAAATCAGTTCATAGACCGTTCTAAGACCGGTTCACACCAAATCAGGTACAGGAACAGGGAAACCTGTTCAGGTGTAAAAAGATGAGCCCCCGTAGCTCAATTGGATAGAGTGCTGGCTTCCGAAGCCAGAGGTTGCTGGTTCGAGCCCAGCCGGGGGTAGTAAGTCCTTATGTAACAACGGGTAACGTCGAGTAAGGCACTTAGCATTATGGAAATTTCATTCTGTATCAATTTAAGATTTACCCGACTGCACCCCTGCTAACAGTAGTGTACTGCGCTGTATTTTGCGTCGCTTTTTTGTAGTCGTCTTCCCTGACTTGCAAGTAGTTTTTCAGCGCTACAACTGCCGAATTTCCCAGCCATGCAACAACCGTTTGTAGTTGAAAACCCTCGCTCAACAGCTCTGTTTCGCGTGATGATCTGAGGTTCTGAAAGAGTCTCGGCCACTGGTTCAAACCTGCCCGTTTTACAATCTTCTGCATGGTCGTGCGCAGGTTACAACTGCCGTGTCTGTGCTTCACAATCACAAACTCTGCGTCATCCTCTGCCAGTTCCCTGCAATCCTCAAGATAGGGCCTGAGCTGTGGGAACAATGGCACCATTCTACCCTCTTTGCCTTCGTGATGTTCGGTCTTCGGACTCGACACATAAAACCGATCATCAGCCCAATTGATGTCACTCCAGCGTAACGCGTATGGCTCTGAGGGGATTCTCAAGCCACCATACCGGGCCAGTGCGACGATCAACCGCCATTCCGCATCCGGGCAGGCTGTGAGCACCTTTTCCGTTTCCTCAGCTGTGATGAAGTATTCCCGGGATTTGTTGGGAACCGATGTTGCTTTCAGATCCTGGAACGGGTTTTCCTCAATCAGCTTTCTTCTGACTGCGTTATTGAAAAACACTTTCGCAACTGCACAGTGTTTGCGAACCGTGTTCTCTGCCAGTTTCTTTTGAACCAACCACAACCGCCATTCGTCGCAATCACCCGGGGTAATATCTTTCAAGAGCTTTTCACGGGTAAAGAATTCATAGATGTAATTCAACGCGTTACGGTATTTCTTTTGCGTGTTTGGCTTGGTATCGGTCTCTCTCATCTTGTAATACGCTTCACAGTAGTCTTCCAGTCTGGTCGATTCCCGCGCATCAATAAGACCGACACTCACAAGACGATTGCGCAACTCTGGTTCGATCTCTGTCAACCATTGGGCCGTTGATCGGTCAAGAGAATGCTTTGTGATGCGATGCGCTAGAAGGTGCTCAACCTGAGCGCGAACGCCTTCCGCCGTTTTCATCGACACCTTGCCAAGTCTTAACGTTTTCCGTTTTCCGTCATGCCCTTTAAACTGGATGGACTTTCGCCCGTTCAGTTTTCCGTTGCTGGATTGCTTACAGACACTTGCCATAACTTTACCTTTCTTGCCTAGTCTACTGCCTTGGTTTTTGTTTTTTCTGTCCTGACACTTTCTGACACTGACACAATGCAAAAAACGCCTTGTTTTATGGCATTACGTCATAGCTGTTTTCTGATTCTACTTGCTTCTGTACAAATGACACCCGGTATCATTCCCACTCTTCAGACACCTTTACCGATCGATTCACAACCACCCGGGATAACTGCGCCTCGATCTCTTCCAGCAGTCGCAATATGAATTCCTGATCTATGGCCGGGTTTGGATCCTCCTTAAGTGGATTCCCCGCCAGTTTGCTGATCAGAATATGTATCTCTGATTGCATCTCTTCCGGGGTCTGCTCCTTACCGTCAATGATTCCCTGCTTTGCCAGTGTGGGGAGCATGGAATCAACGATCTTGCTTGCCCTTGCGCTTGAGCCTTCGATGTCGACCACCCGAACGCCTGCCGATGGCGCCAGCCTGATAATATCTTTCGCGATGTCGTCAATCTTCGCGTCTGGGTCGATGGACTCAATCTCAATCTTGAATATTGCGTTTGTCATCTCATCTGCTTTCTGTTGAATGTTGTTGCCGTTCCTGGTACTGCCTGCCGTTGCTGCTTCAATCCTGCCCTGAATAGTCGCTTTTGTGAATGGTATTCGTCGTCTTGTCGGTCCATCGCGATACAGGGCATACTGTGACGATCTGAAGGGTATGAAGAAAAACCCAGTCAGGGACTAGAAATATTCAGTAGAGAGGCTTCCACTGTCTGAGACAGTATTTCAAATTCCGTAATATCACATTCAGATAGCACCGCGTTTTGATATCTGAAGTTAATACCGTCGATACTTGCGTGATCAGACTGCTGTTTCTTAATCACAACTTCATGATTGATAATCTCTGGGAGAACAGCCATTAGATAGAAAAACAGATTGCCCTTTGGTACAGGGTCTTTAAAAGCTATCTCTGAATCACTCAGAACAGACAGTGTCAGGTAACACATTCCAGAATCTTCATGCCCTTCAATAGTGATCGTTATTTCCTCAGACTCTGCTGTTATCTCCTCACCGCTGCAGGGCAGGTATTTCTCTTCTGTCAGATCCATTCCAGTTGTTACCTCTGCAACATCACAAAGGACATTAGATCCATTCAGGGAAATTTCATACGATCCCTTTAAATGTCCACGGTTGACCACTTCGAAATAATCCGGGTTATCCCTTGTGACTGGTGGGAATTCGTCACCATGGACACTCAGTTGCAGATCAGACAGCGAATCAACTGCTGTAAATTTCAGAATGTTTGTGATTGCGTTCTCACTATCCATTGATTCACGGATAATCAGCTTAGTGGCTTTTCTGTCTGGTGAACCGGAAAGCAACTCGAGAAAATACACGTCTGCATCAATGCCAGCCCGAAGCGATACGGCTTCCCCGCTCCCCTCGTTTTTATACAAGTATGATTCACCGCGTTTTGGTAATGCGTTTTTATTGGTTGTCATCTGTAAGCCTTTCCCCATAATGCCCAAAAAGAAAACCCCAGCCCAGCACCGGCCAGACTGGGGAGAATCACGCTTACTTCATCTCACTTAAAAATCGTTCAATCCGTTTTTCCCGCTGGTCTGCTTTAACCTGCTGGATCTCGAGTCCATGACGGTTCAACAGCGCGTCTGCCGTTTCCCGTTTTGGATCATCCTTAATCGTTCTGGCTGGATCGCTGACAGAAACCAGCTCGCCGGTAAACTGATACCGCTTGATCGGCTTATCTTCTGCAGGATCCGTCTGAGGTACTGCCTGTGGCTCTGGTGTTGCTTCCTTCTCGTATGGTTCCATATCACCGGGATGGATTGAACGCGCAATGTAAGCCCGCAGACGCTTCTCCTGTGGTGGGCAGTTCTCCAGCTTGGCATTCAACTGACCGACGATTTCCCTTGAATACTGCCGGTCACCATCCAAACGGATAAATGCGGGGGGTAGGTCGTATTCATCGCGCGGGGTCCAGTCTCCAGAATCCCGCAGTACCATGGAAACAACACCGTAGCCGCTGCCGGCCTTAATGCGGATATTCCACGTTCTGACAGTACCATCCTTGCTGTTTTCGATCAGTTCACAATTCAGCATCGCCGCAACACGGGCCGCCATCCTTGCCGTTTTGAAATGCTTTGTGTGAGGGGGAGCCGTTCGCCATGACTTCGAATCAAATCCCTCTGGAATGTTGACCAAATAGACTCGCCATAGGTGTGACGTTCTCCTGAGCTTCAACACTTCATCAGTGAAGCCCGGGCCGATTGCTACAGACTCGGCAACGTCTGCCGCCTGGAACGTGGTTGACCGCTGGAACAATTGATCAACTGGAGAAGAGGACGTAACGTCACAAACGCAAGAGGGGTTTTGTGTAGTGCTCATAATGAGGCACCTTTCAGCTTGCACCGAAGTACAAAGCAAAAAACCTATGCTCTCACGCACAGATCCGAGGCAGTGAAATGCTGCCTTGGTCGCCTCACGGTTAGACCACTCTGCGCAAGAGCATAGATTATTTGTTATTTCATTGATTTTCGGATTAAGTATTTCATGCCTTAACGGCTTTCGGGATTGCATTTTTACCAATTCGCCCCGTTGAATGCAATACAAAATCCGGTACACTGTACGGTTATTCCTTTCACCGTCTGTTTTAAAGGGTCGCCAGAATGGAAATGCTTGCCGGTATTCTTGTACTGATTCTAATGTTCTGGATCATGCCTGCCTTGTTTGTCTCGTCCGAAATCGGCACCGGGAATAAAGCGTATTCAATGACGATTTGTCTGTTATTGGGGCCGGTTGGAATCATCATAATTCTCATTATCGAATATGCTAAAACAGTCTTCCAGCCAGAACAGGAAACGCCTTGAATCAGTTCCGTTCTGGAAACATCATCGCCATGATAGGAACGCCCGTTACCATCGCCAGTTCAACCGCTTTCGGTCCATCGTCCAATTCATAGGTCAACTGCATTTCATCCGCGCCCCATTTCATCAGTTCCGTATAGTCTTTGCTGTCTCCTGCCATCGCAGGGCCTGCCGTATCTGTGATGTTTTCCGTTTCAGTGAGAATAAAATCAGGGCAGACCACACATATCAGCCGATACAGTTCTGACTTTTCGACAGGATCTTTAAACGCCTGGACGGTCCCACTGTCGAAGTGAATCAACTTCAGATAATACTGATCAGGATCAATACAACGTGTGATCGCTGCCGCATACCCTGCAGGAACATTGATGGCGAACAATTCCCGATACCAGTCAGGATACATCACGTCGGGTAAAGTTATTGTATTCACTATCGATCCCCCCTGTTGAGTTTCTCGGCTGGTAACTTGAATGGTTCACGTCTGCGTGGTGGTGGAACTGCTGTAGATGTCGCTGGTGAAGGCTGCTGCTTCAAAGCCTTGGCAACATCCTCCATTGCTTCAGTTGCTTTTTTCTGTTGGTCTCGGTCGCGCTGGAGAGAATCAAGCAGAATCACAATTTGACGCTGCAGTTTGTCAGCTGCCACAACCGCGTGTGCTGGTGGTCCCTTTTCCTCTGGCATTTTCAGGAAACCACTAGAAAGAAAATTCGTTCCCTCTAATGCTTTCTGATTTAGTGCATCGGGGATACTGCCGGAAATGTCAAATAGTCCACTAGACTGTGGTAACATCCGGTCCATTTTAAACCGGCCTTGCATTAAATTACGGTCTCGTTCCAACTTCAAAAACTCAGAAGCAACCAATCGGGGGTCCTGGTCGCTGGTTAAAAGTTTTGCCTCAAATTCAGTTTTTAGAAACTTCTGATCAAACCAACCATACTTCGCATCATCTAAAGCACGGCTAACTACGTCGCGTGACTCTGCTTTAAGCGCTGATATCTTTGAACCGATTGAGGCAGTTTCTGACGCTGCTTCTGATTCTCGCCGCAGGTCACTGGTAGGGGCCAGTATCCCCGCTGCCTTAACATTTAAATCATATGTGGCCTGTGCTTCTTTCTTGCCGCCGATCGCGTTCTTAGCACCAAGGTACGCATCACGTGTGACCGAACCTGGATCAAATAGCTGTTGAATGGCGACTGACGCATTTTTTTCGAAACTGGCCTTTGGATGTTTCTTTCCGTCAAACTTACCACCTTCAAGGAATCGTTTTCTCAACTCTGGGTCTGCTGCCAGTAGTTCGATTCCTTCCGCAGTGGTTTTGCCGATACCACGTTCTTTCAACTGAGCAGCAAGAGAGATAGCAGAAGTACCAGTCATGGCAGCCGTTTTATCGGTCGCTCCCTGCGTCAGTGCTGCAATCAATGCACCTGATTCCGTAGCCGTGTTCCCGAAACTTGACAAATTCGCAATAGCCGGGGCCGCGTTATTTGCGAGCATGTTAGGCTCTACAACACGGGCCTGTCCGCCAACACTCTGCAGGAATCCTAGAGATTGTTCAGGGGTAAATCCAAACCGTTTTGATAGGTCGATACCCGCGCCGGTCAAGTCTGCCAGATCACCGCCTGATATCTTCGGTGAAAACTTCAGGGCCGCAATTGTTGACTTAATCGCGTCTTCTGCTTCTGCCTGGTTCTTTGGTCCCTTTGCAGAAAATGCTGAACTGATCGCCTCTGCAATCTTGGCAGGGCTCACACCAGTTTTTTTCTCAATTGCAATCACTTTGCGTTCCAACTCTTTAGGCTCAAACAATCCGCCTGAGTTTTTATAAGCCTGTACCATCGAGTCTTGGAATGGGACTTGTACATTTGCGTCTTTCTTATTGAGTCGTCGCAGGTTTTCCAGTTCAGCCCGAAGCAAGGCGATTCCTGAGGTTACACCACCGACCGCACCAATAGTGCCCAGCAGATTGTGAGAAAACTGTTTCACAGATCCCAGGGCAGAATCGAAACCGCGCTTGGTATCCTTACTGGCTTTCTTGCCGGTACGTGACAGCTTCTCCATACGGTCTATGCTCTTTTGCATTTCCCGCTGTTCGCGCTGCCAAACCTGCATCATTCCCGCATCAGATCCCGTTATCGAAATATCAACATTGTTACCGGACATAAGCAGGCACCTCACAGATCGCAATCAGGGACTTGAGAATATCAGTCTGGTTAAACAGTTTTAAATGAGACACGACTTCATCAGTCAACCGGTAATTCATTTTCAGAACAGAGACAACAAAACCGAACGCATCCGACCAGTTTAAGATGTCGCCTTCACTTAATGTCTGCAGTATCTCAAGCCATCGCTGAGACTCTGCCTCAATCTCTTTGTATTCCTCACAGGATTCAAATACCCATTCCCCAGATTCACTGAGAACCATCACCTTATCAAGGCTGGCTATATTAGGCATCAACCATTCCCAGCCATCGCCCAGCACCAGCAACTGTCCTCTGTGCATTTTGGGCCGCTGTAGTTCTTTCGGCATCGGCTTCTTAGCGTTCCAGATCCCTACGTGATACCGGCCTGCTGGCATCTCATCAGAAGGCGCTGCAGGAATCCACGTCTGTTCGTCTGGATGGTAGCCGGTAATCGTATCGCCCGCTGTGGTCCAACTGATGATTACACCATTCTTTCCTTCAGGACCTACTGACAGTTGAGCCGAACTACCGCCGATGATGTCAGACAGACCAACGCGCGCCAGTGGTACAGCAGGCTGCATGTCGTCCAGCCTTTGAGATTCATCGTGTGGAATAAATACTTGATATCTCGCCATCTTAAACCAATCCTTTTAAAAAGTATCCTGCCGCACTGGGGAAAGGAGGTCCACAAACAGTACGACAGGATACAGGGCATTTATCAAAATCAGACAGGCAGAACCTGGCTAAACATTTTTTTGTTACAGAATCCCAGTTGTTCATGATGCAGATTGCGCTTTGTGCATGTCGCTGTGCTTTCGTCGACGTTGCCGCCCTGCGCTACTGCAAACAGATAGAACTGATTCACGTCGTTCTCACTGTAATACTCTACAGACTTCTTTTCGATGGCATGTTCACGGTTATTCAATCCCTGAATCATCATCGTGAGCTTGCTATTCAGCTTGTCATTCTGAATCGGATCTTTGACAGCAATCAGCGCCCGAGCTGGTATCTGGTAGACTGAGACAAAACAACTCGAGCCGTCATTGCCCTCTATTGAAATTATGTAATTGCCCTGGCTGGTCGCCGTTGTTATTTGTCCGGCATGGGGTAAATCTTCTTTAGTCAACATGTTTGCTTATCCTTCTGGTTTGTGTGCTGGAATTCCCCTGCCTGATACGATCACCAGACAAGGGAACCGGGCAGGCTTAAACGGTCACCGCTTCCGCTGGTGTATTGAGTCGATCGGCTTCTGTAATCGCATCAGACTGCGCGTCAAATACCTTGATTTTATTAAACGGGTAGTGTTGCAGTTCGCTGGCTTCGTGGTGAGTTTCACCACGCATCAGCACCACGCCGCAGGCTTTATCCTGAATGACAACGATATCAATCAGGGTCGCTACAACTGCAGGCGCTTTGTCGTACGTAACTACGCAAGGTTTCTTTTCCACGCTTACACATCCTTTCCATATGCTTTTTCGATGATTTGCCGCTGTGCCGGGTTTGTATTCCTGGCCAGTAAGAATTCTTTGTGTGCTTCGGGGTCTTGCCGCGCTGCAGCCTGAGACGCTTGTATGTGTGTCTTTCCCCGCTGCTTAAAACTGTCTACCAGTCTTTCAAAATTACATCTAATGTCCGCCATGATTGTGAGTTCCTTAATAAGTGATTGTGTGAAAGAGGTTCGATAGGCTACATGTCGAATCGTTCATTGATCAGACGTTGCATTTTAGAACCGGGGTTGTTCTGAATCAGATATTCACGATGGCCTTGAGGATCGCGTTTCGCTGCCTTAATCACAGCTGTCTGCCGTTGCTCGCCACTCTCCACCAGTTCCCGTACCAGCTCTTCAAAACTGCCAGAGTAGTTCTGTGATGGTCTGCCGTTGGAACCCAGGGAAGCATCGACACCCGGTCGCCGCCCATTCTTCGACAGTGTCTCATTGTGCTGTCTTACTTCTGCTGTCTCCTGTTCTCGCATCTCAATCTGTGCATTCAAATTTTCGATGTAGCGGGTTTTTACTTCGCCAATTGTCAGCCCGCTTTTCAAAACATCGAGAACAAACGTGTCGTCTGCTTTCGGGCATGCTGCCTGAATCTCTTCAATTGTCGCTGCCATTGATTCACCTGTACTCATTGCGGAAATTCTCCTTCCGGTCTGGCCTGCTAACGTCCCCCGAATATCAGCAAGCATTTCACTAAAACTACCAATCTTGTCGATCAGTCCAAACGACAACGCGTCGTCTGCCATATAAACTTGTCCCGTTGCCAGCTCGTTGACTCGACTTAATGAGAGTCTACGCCCCTTGGATACTGCCGCAGAAAATTGCGTCTGAATCTTATTCACAATTCCCTGCCAGTTGTTAATCTGTTCTTCGGTGATCTCAGCGCCCGGAAATCCGCCGCCCTTCAGATTGCCTGACTTAATCACCACTGCCTTAATGCCTTCTTTCTCGGCTTTACCTGATAAGTCATAAGTACCAATGTAAGTACCGATAGAGCCGATCTGAGCTGTGCTGTTATTCGCGTAAATCTTGCGTGCCTGCGAACCCACCCAGTAGCCAGCAGACGCCGTTAAGTCTTCTGCATACGTGTAGACTGGCTTCTTTGTATTGGCCACTCTCACTTCGTTGGCAAGGTCGACCGTTCCCGACACCGTACCACCTGGAGAGTCGATTCTCAGAATGATGGCAGCAATGCCCGGGTCATTGCCCGCTTTGCGTACTGCCTGCCGGATTGCGACCGTAGAACCCGCATTGCTTAAACTCGAGCCGTATTTAGTCATCAGTCCCGAAATGTTGACGATGGCGATTGACCGTTCGTCCTGTTCGGATACCGTCAACGATACCTGAGGTACTGCAGGGCCTGAGTTCACATGTGAAACCAGATCCATACTGGCAACCTGCTTGAACGTCTGCAGAAATTGCGTATCGTCGACCGCCCAGACACCGAAATATTGACTAATGTTTTGTATGCCGTTACTCACTGCAGACAAGTCGATTTGATCACTCACTATGCACCGCCTTTGTTTAATGCTCTGTTGTGGGCCTTCGATAGCTTGTCTGCCTCCTCTGCCGTTTCAAATACACGAATGGCAGATAATTGAGCATGTTTGACAGCGCCATCAGTCAGCCGATAGATACACTGAATCGGGCCACTGTCTCTAATAAACTGCAGTATCTCACCCGTTACCGTTTTGTATTTGGGGTCTAGGTTGGTATGACCAACTACGCAAAATCTGTACTTCTCCACGTCTCGCATCTCCTTAGTTAAAATAACTGCTGCCCGATCAACTCACATGGGTTGATACTCTCGACACCTGCAATATCTAATACAATCTTTTCCCCGAACGAATAATGCACCTGGCCTAGTTTCACGCCTGGCATCTCTGACAATTCAAGGTAAAGAGGATTTACGTTACTGACTGGGGAAACGTCTTCCACCATTTCGATATCTTCAAATTCAAAACCGGGAATCATGGTCCTCGCGTTCAGAATCAATTCGCTTCTTGTCGCTGGTGTTTTGCTGGCAATCACTTCGCATTTCTCCAGATCAAAAACAGAAAGATAAAACCGGCCTGTGAGAGTATGCCGCCTGATGATGATTCCCAGCTGTCTGCAGTCGCGTACAATCGCCATCTCGCCAGCGCCAGGAAATATCTCTTCATACCCGGTCAGGTTTACTATCTCTGGCTTGGTCTTCAGTTCTGCGAAATATTGCGTCAGTCTGTTTCTGGGAGTGTAGCTCATTCAGACAATTCCTTTTAAAACTCCTGCCCCACCGAAAAACCAGTTTACAAGGTGAGACAGGAGGGAGAACGCCACCCGGTAATGTCTGAAAAAACCGGGTAGCCATGATGTATTAGTGAAGATTCAGCACGCCGCCTGCATCCGTCGCTTTAAGAGAAAAGATGTATTCTTCTTCAGTCGCTGTGAGCTGCGCGCCTAAGACCGCCTTATCAGCTCTGAACTGTTGACGATACTTGTCGTCCATTGGATCTGGTTTCGCTTCCAGAGTCGCTGTGCTCGCTGCTGGCTGGTATTCAACACCGGCCATGCCAATAAAGCCGCCTGCGTCAGTGGCCTTGAGTGAAGCGATGTAATCCTCTTTTGAGACTGAGAGATTGCCGCCCATTGCTTTTAAATCGGCCTGGTACTGCTTCTCATATTTTAATTCTGATATCATTGGTTTTCTGCTTTCTAAATATTCATGAGTCTGCTGTTTTCGGTTTGCGATGTATTGCCGCCGTTGCGCTGGCGTTAATCCGTCTGACATTTCCGAAATAGCAAAAAAACCGAGGGTATTTATGTTATTCACAACATCTCCCCTTATGCGAAAATCATTTCTTGTTTAACCTGCTGGATTTCCTGAACCACTTCGTCAGAACTGGATTGAACAGATACAAGCGCTGCCTGCTGGCGTTCCAACACTTCACGGAACCTGCTAAGAGTCGCCTTTGACTCTGCAATTCGATCAGTATGCAAATCCACATTCTTAGATTCAGTATCACGCCGGATTTGGTCTTCGGTCCGCACAATATTGGTTTCTGTGATCTCGATTTCTTTTTTCACAGCAGCAACCGCCGCAATCATGGTTTTCTTCTCCTGCAACAACTCGAGCCGTTTTTTATTCAGGCTTTTATCAGGGCAAGTTTCAAGTAGGGTCTGAGGAAACTTGTTACTCGCCTGATCGATTGCAACTTCATTGCGTCGACGTTTCGCGATGGTGGTCTCTAATCGATCCTTCACCAGCTGCAAATCTGCATCCGATGGACGACAAACGGCCAGACTTCGATCGATACTCTCGATATCAGCTTGGATCTGTTTTCGTTCCTCCATCAGATCAGGCAATCTCCTGACTGCATCCTGCATTTCCTCACGTTTTGTTTTTGTCGCTGTCGCTGGCATTACTGCCTCCCGTGTCTAAAATGGTTGTCTCTCCCCAGAGTAAAAACACCTTACGCCCTGATCTCTTCCACCTGTAAAGGAACCTTACGAGCAGACACCCACAACTGCAGGTCTGCCCGGTCAATCAGATACTCGCCATCTGGAAGTACCACCGCTCGTAAACCTGCAGTCTTCACCCATCGTTTTACTTTTGATGGTGTCGTCTGCAGGCAATAAGCGACCGCGTTTTCATTGAGTAAGGTATTCATGATTTTTCAATTCTCATCATTTTTTTGTTTTTCGGTAGACAGCCTGTGCAATGGATGGCATTCGATTGCATTGAAAGTAGAAATATTTCTGTCAGTGAAATACTGAGGGGGGCATTTCATAAGAGGCACACGCCACTTGCCCGCGAAAGGTTCAGCACCGGCCATATGTGTGAGCATGGATTTCATTTTGTTACGGTTCGTCTTGAACAGCTGCGCCAGTGCTTTTAGCGTCAATGGCTCTGAGAGCAAGCCCTCTGGAACCTGCCTTGCTTCGTCGTCTGCTGGTCTCACGTGTTGACCTCCTTTTGTCTCCACTGTTTTTGTGGCGGTGTTCAATGCCCTGATTTTTTATTTCGCGAAAAACTGAATTTGCCCGATGTCGCTTTTTTCTGCTGGCCGGAACGGTATCAAGTTGATTCGCCTTTGTAGAAGTCTGTATAAAAGTAATCGCTGTCACCTTCGCTGTACGCGTCTTTAACAGCCCCGCCGATTGCTTCATCGAGTATCGACGCGTAATCGTCCTGGTGAGCCTCTGACAGCTTCTGAACTAGGCCTGACTGGAGAGACTTCAGAGACTCAATCAGGGCCTGCGTTCTGTGGTCCATATCGTCAAGCAGGCTTGAAGGGTTGTCGTTCTCAATGAAGTTGTAACCGTGTCGCCATCGGTCAACCTTTACGATGTTGTACCGGCCATTCGACCAACTGGGAAAATCATGCTTCGCCTTCCATTCCTGGACAGTTCGACGATGAACCCCGATTGCCGCTGCCAACTCGTCTACACTCCCGACGATACCGGGGGGCAATGCTGGTCTTTCCTTTTGTGGTCTTCCCATTTCGTTGATCTCCTGAACAAATGATACTTTACTGGTAAATAGTTGATATATGGTGGTGGTGTAGCCCCTGAAAATGATTCTAAGCAACCGATTTTTGCCAAGGCGAAACTACGCGCGTTAATACTGTTCAGAAGGACACATGGAATTCTGTACACACCTTGCCATTCCACCTGCCGTAAGTCCTTATTCTTCATTGACACTTTCAACCTGTCGCTCTGCATTCTCGATTGCTTCCGATAGGATCTTGCCTGCACCATTGCCGAACCGTTGTGTCAGCTGTCCTGCTGCCTCCCTGAAAAACTGGAGTGAACCCAAGTAGGTATCACGAACCTTAGCTGGATTGATCATCGTTGATTCCCGTTCCTGCAGGTCGATCTCTGCGAGGTCTGCTCTGAATCCCCTGTAGCGTTCCAGATTGTCACTCTCGCTACCACCGGCCAGCATTGGATCAGAAGACTTGTACCAACGGTTGACCTTCGCCCACTCCAGCATGTCAGCCAGTGGATAGCACCCACTAACACCCGGGCAGCCAGCGCTGATCCATAGCTGGATAGTCCGAGCAGACAGACCGAAAAACCGCGCGCATTCAGCTTGAGTTGCTACCTCAAACCGCTCATTCAAACCAGAAGAAGACGAACCCATTTTCACACCCTATCGACGAAAATTTGCGCCATGCAAGCCACACGCCGCGTTATAGTTTTGCCTGAAAAAGAACCTATCAAAAGTACACCAGACACCCACTCAACCGCTATCATTCACGCTCGATTGCTTCCGGTTCGATGGCAGACACCAGCCAGAGAAGACCGCTTCCCCCAGCTGGCTACCGCTCACAGTCGATCAGAATTCAAACTCACTCAATGATTCCTGAAAATTTTGAATCGAACATAAGGCAACAGATATACCGTCAACTTGGGGGCATCCGATCAATGCATATAACGATTCACACTTTGCGAGTGACTCAACCGCTTTCCTTAATTCTGAATCCACATATTCATGGAATTGTTTTTTTATCAATTCAGCTGCTGGATCAATGATGTATCCGTCCGCTGTTTCCTGCTCTACTGTCTCGTTTTCCGTTGTTGCTGAACTCATAACCTTGATTCCTTTTGAAAAGTGCTGTTGCATCCCCACACGAACGCCGCGCGGTTACTGTTCCACCTGATCAAAGCAGGCAGCCAGTTCGAATGCCCGTATCGATTGCCCTGGTTTAATCATGGTGAGATTCACCCAGCTGCCACACCCACCGTCTACCAATGCCTGCAGCACCCTTACAACGTCGTCTGTGGTATCGAACCCGAACGCCCGTTGAATGTCACTGACAGAAGCACTGCCGCCCTGTTGACCTATCCAGTCGATCAATCGGGCCTGTACGCTTTCAGCCTGATCAGAATCAACCTGTTTCACTGATAACGCCCGCAGCCCCACACAACCGACCATTCGTTGTAGTTTCCCTTCCATGCCATCAAGCGTGATAAGATCACCCACTGTTTCAACTTCGATCTGAAATACTGCCTTTACCATTTAACTGTCTCCCGTTGCCGAAAAGAGATTGAAAAGCGCCCGGCCATGACATAAGCAAGGCACCGTAAAACGTTTGTTTAGTCGTCCATAAAATCCATGAATTCACCCAGATCATCAGGCGCTGTATCTTCGTATTGTTCAGGTATCATCTGTGGTTCTGAGATAGGTCGCGAATCAGAATCCTGTGGTTTCGTAAAAACACAATCGCCAGAATCAAGCGGGTTTTCCGATTGTGTCAGAGTGTCAGAGTGTCGGAGCGAAATTCCCCGCGCTGGCCGTCCTCTTTTCTTCGTTGGAATGTTCACCCATTCGGCTACGCCTTTTTTAACCAACTCGCCTAATGCTCTTTCGGTATCGTCAGCAGTCTTAAAACTCATACGCCGCTGAGTATCCCGAACAGATACACTGCCGCCCTGATCTCTGATGAACCTGACTAGCCGTTGCTCTGCTTTGTTGTGTGATGATCCTGTATCCCCTTCAGAATCGAATAGACGGTACACGCGTAAAGACTCGGATTTAAACCAGTCCGTCAGCTCAATGGCCTTCTGCATCGTCTCTAGGCTTACTTTCTCGTCCACTCCACCCGAAGCAACACACTCGACACAATGAAAGATCAGGGCAAGCCTTGCCGGTATCTCTTCCAGTTTCGACCATTCTGCAGCCAGATCACCCGATAGGCTCACTGCCTCCTCGTTGTGGTACTGGTGGAACGCCCGGTAAGCCTGGTGTGCTTCGTTGGTCATATAAACGGGGATAGGTTCATATTCGCCTTCTTCCTTTTCCATAGGTTGAAACAGGTCAAGAGACTCCACCAGATTCATTAAGGCTTCTTTGACGTCTTCTGGTATTCCTTTACCGGGAAACTGCTTCATTGTTTTACGGGGGTATATCTTCAAGAATCGCGACATAAAACCGCTTTCGCGATAGCTGGTATTCATCATGCGTCTGTATATTTGAGGCTGGGTATTTCCGAGAATGCAGATTGCTGCATTGGGTACGAAGATATCAACCGGGTCGTGTTTTCTGGCAACCTGCATTGTGCCTAGGTTGTAGCCCTCTAATAGAACGGCTTCGTCAGATCCTTTTGCACCGCTGTATTTATTCAGATTCCCGATCATTTTAGACAACTCATCATTTACAATTGTTACGCACTTCGGGTTATTCTTCATCATCGGCGCTACCGCCTCGATAGTCACATCTCCTGCCACCTTATTGATGATTTTAGGATCGTCTGGCCTTATCGGTTCGTCTGGTGGGGGGCCGTCTGCCTTCGCCAGTTCCTTGATATACTCTTTCCGTCTGGCTTCGTAGATTTCCATGTTCAATTTATAGGTTTCAAGTGTTTCCCGGTTTTGGGCATGTGCTCTGGCCTGCAGTTTGTAAAGGGGTTTTGTTGCAAGGCTCTGCGTTGGTGTTTTCATGCTGCCACTGTCGGCAATCGTAACCAGCCAGAGAATAGCCGGTACTCGCCATTCGTCCGTTATTCTCAGAACTCGAGAGGCACCAATCAGGGAAGCAATCACCACCAATAGCGGGCCTGCAATAAAAGACAGATCGCATTTAAGGGATTCCCTACCCGCTTTCACATAGTCGCGCATTGGGGCAGGCAGACAGTCGACTGGAAACGGCTGATACTCTTCCTGGTCGTCATCCTCGCTGTGGTCGCTGGTGTCGTCCTGCTGTGGTTCATCCTGTGGCAGTCGAAAGACTGGGGCCTCTGCTGCCTGCTGAATGAACCTGTCAACAGTCTCCTGATAATCAATACCGGCCTGCTGGTTGTCGTTCATCTCATCTCTGATATCTCTACCGTTTGATTCTGTGATTTCACCATAAGGGAATATCACTTTGACTTCATCGGCATATGGGAGAACCTCACCGGCCAGAGAATAAGCACCGTCAACGCCTGACTTGTCAGTGTCACCGATCACAATAACGCGTTTACCAGTGAAGATATCAATCGGGCAATTCTTAGCAGACTTTGCCCCATGGGTATTTGTTACCGCGATAACGCCTTCAGGGAGATAGGGAGCGATAGAAAACATGTCAGCTGCCCCCTCACACTTGATAATGGTATGAGCTGCCTCAACAGCAGATCGACCACCCAGATACACCCAACCATCATTTGAACCCCGCAGTAAATGCGTCTTACGTTCGCCCGGTCCGTCCTTCATGGCTGGAAATGGTTGACCGTCAACACGGTACAGGATCCAGCCTGACGGATCGTCTGAGGTTCGATAGGCAGGAATAGCAACACATTCCTGCTGATACTTCACCAGAGCCTTTGCCGGCCAGCTAACAAGCCTCACACCTGCATCCTGCATTGCTTCCACTGACACTGGCGACTTATGGTCTGCCCACTCTGCAAACTTTGCCGGATCTGGATCTAAGAACCTGATCTGATCATTAAACGGGGTTGGCGGTTTCTTTGGTGCTGCCTGCTTCCGTTTCGCTGCTGGTGTCGCGTTCAGATACTCACCGATTTTATTAACGGCTTCACTGAAGGAACACCCGAGCATCCATTGAACCGCTGCAGGCAGATCACCATTCTTTTCATAGAAACACTGATTGCAGTACAGAACGCCGTTATCAGGATCGATTGCCCTGAATCGGTCTTTACCGCCGCAATGGGGACACTCGCCATGCTTACCGTCTAAGGCTTCTGGGGATAGTCCGAAGTGAGTCAGAATCTCCCTGCCTCTACCCCTGGATTTTACCTCAACTTCTGTTTTGTCGTAGTGTGGTGTTATCATTGTTTCCCCCCGATCCAATCAGGAGAGATAACAACTTGAAGACCGTTCATGGCCATCATGCCATAAATCGACCTTGAATTACTCCGCGCATATGATATTATCATCAATACCTTGCTTCCTTTCTGTTTGTTGCCGAACGGAAAAACAATAGCCCTGAAGTCTAGACCGCTTCAGGGCTATTTTTATTATCTGGGGTTTCTTCTGCTGTCTCGGTCTGAGCCTCGATGAAACTCATTACGTCCTCACGTGAATACCGAACCGATTTCATAAGACGGACACAATTAAGTTTTCCGGTTTTGCGTAGCGTGTAGACTGTTTTTTCGCAGCAGTTGAGTAACTGTGCCACCTGGCGTTCTGTGAGTAACAACGGCTGATCCTGCAGTGTGGTTGTCATGGCTTCTCCTTCAATATGTGGTTAAATACGGTATGAGATAACGCAATACAGAAACTTACTGCTTGCGATTTCAATCATTACCACACAAAGACAACAGCACCAACAATTTACATTTAAGTTTGAACCCTTCATTAAAAAGTGAAGGGGTAATGAAGGGTTTCGTGAAGGTGAATTTATTTACAGATTGCTTATTCGTCGTCTGTTTCAGTGCAATCTGAATCATTCTCCACGATTTCCGGCAGACTCTCCGAGAGGTTAATCCAAGTCTGTTTATCAACGTCGCTGAATGTCTGGGTTAAATGATCGAGAATGTCTTCCAGTCTCCACACATCAGGGTTGCCCTCACCATGTTTTATGGATGGATCGGGCCATCCTTTCTTCTTACTGTGAAACCAACTGTAGCCGGGGTTATCTGGGTCCAGTTGCCGCAACTCCCTGACTGTCTTTCTGATAGTGGTTGATGTAATGAACCGGCCATTATCAACCGTGTATTCTGTCTGATTTGTGTCTGGTTCTGCAGACTCGTACCCATCGTACCCGTAGACGTCATATAGCCATCTTTCAGCCCGGATTGACTCCATTTCCATCTGGGATAAAAGCCGCCTTAATAGCGGATCGTCAACCATGGCCGCAATTTTTGCGATTGCTTGAATTTGGGTTATGTTATGCCTGACCAGCTCCTCGCTGGTTTCTTCCTGTTTCCAGTAAGCAGACAGCAACTGAATATGCCCTAGAACCTCGTTTGCAATAAACTTGCCAACCTCAAAGACCGCAGCCAAGGCAGTAACGTGAGAAGCACCACGGAATTCAACAGGCTTCAAGTCGTGCGCGTTTGCTAGCTCGTAATGTCGCAGGGCCTTAAAGATATCTTCTCTGCTGAAGTCCTTTAGCGACTGTTCCAGACCGATCGGTTTAAGATGGTCTTTCTCAAATAGTTCCTTCAACCGATTAACGGCAATTGTTTCTGATACAAACATCTTTCCTGCCGGGTAAACCGGGCCATAAAAGATTTTGTCAGGGTCTGAGAATTCTGTGGTCAGAAATTTGAAGTGTCGCGTGATCTGGTTGATACGTCCGATACATTCACGCGCCCATAAATCAGCCCGGGTAATGTCGTCGAATGCCTGGTCTCGCTTCCCTAGTTTCTCTGCATCGTTCATCGGTCTGCTGTCCTTAAAAGCACCGGGCAGGCTGATCGATATCACGGGACAACAGAACGCAATATAAACCAGCCTGAACAGGGAGCTACCCTGAACCCGGTAAAGTGAAAATGAATATTCGTCGGAATATGCGTCGCCTCAATAATCAATTTACCATAACGTATTATAGGTAAAATGGTTAGGTGAAACAACAGTAGCCCAGCCGGGGGTATTTCAGAAACAAGCGATGCAACAAGCGATGCTACGTGTTTCAGATCAGCTCTTTGATCGGTGCGCCGTGAGGCAGGATGGGCATGGGGCGGCCGCTGAGGTCGAGGAACTCGTGGTTCTGGTCGATGCCCAGGAAGCGGTAGACGGTCGCCAGCAGGTCATTCGGATCAAGCTTGTTGTCTTTGGCGTATTCCCCTTTGGCAGTCGTTGAGCCGATCACCTGACCCATGGGAGCACCGCCGCCGGAGACCAGAACGGACATCGCACCTGGCCAGTGATCGCGGCCTGGCTGCATGACCTTGCTTTTCGTTCCTGGTTGGACTGTGATGCGGGGCGTCCGGCCGAATTCTCCTGAGACGACGAGCATGACTTTTTTGTCGAGACCGCGACTATAAATATCTTCTATTAAAGCTGCAACGGCCCGGTCAAAATGGGGCATCCGCACGCCCAGATCATAATACAGGTCACCGTTGATCGCGTGGATATCCCAGTTACCATGGATGCGGTTTTTCTGGGTGCCGGGTACATCCGGGTTATTCATAAACATGGTGACAACACTGCTGCCCGCTTCAACCAGTCGTCGCGCGAGTAACGCACGCTGGCCCCATTTATGCCGACCGTAACGGTCGCGGGTGGCGTCACTCTCCTGTGATAGATCGAAGGCTGCGCGGGCTTTGTCACTGGTCAGCATGCCCAGTGCCTGCTGATTGATATTGTCCATCGCCTGCATGGAACCATTCAGATCGACGTCTCGGCGGAAACTGTCAAATGCTTTCAGCAGTCCGAGTCGATCATCAAGACGATCTTTCAATGTATTTGAAACGGACAGATTCGGTACCTTGTAGCCCGGGGCACCCGGATTGCCTCCGACTACAAAGGGCATCGCTGATTCACCAAGATAAGCACTACCGCCGCCATAAGCGCGAGCGGAACTGGCGACGTAGTTGGGAACTCCCACTTTTCGATGCTCGCGCATTTTGGCAACAACGGGCCCGACTGTCGGAAATTCTGAAATGGGACTGACACTCTTTGTTTTGCGGCCACTGAGAAAGCGGACCGAACCACGCGCATGCTGCGAATCTTCATGTGAAATCGAACGGATAATCGAAAATTTGTCGGCGACCTTCGCATGATGAGGCAGCAACTCGCAAATCTCCATGCCTGGTGTGTTCGTTGCGATCGGATTGAGCTGACCGCGGTAGTCGCTGGGAGCGTTCGGTTTCATGTCATACGTTTCCATATGACTGGGACCGCCGAGCAGCCAGATGAAAATCACGGCAGTATCATCGTTGCTGTGCGAGGAGGTTCCTGCGGTATTTGCCAGAGCGCGCGTTCGCAGCAGGTCGGCGAGTCCCAGTCCCCCCAGCGCCATGTAACCCGCTTCCAGAAAACTGCGTCGTGACATCGGGCCGGGACAGTAGACGGAACGATCAGCACTCATTGAGTTACCTCTGGCAAGCGGAAACGGGCAGGAAAATCAAATGACTTCAGGGAGATCCTGGAGGAGCTTTTGGTTCAGGAATTTCACAGGATTGTTAAGTTTAGATTCTAGCCGGTTTACAGGATACACACAAGCAAAAATTGATGCGTCCACAGGTTTCCAGCAGATTTGCTGCGCTGGCCCTTCCCCGCAGGCGCGCAATTTGGGCCTGACAGGGAGTACGGGAACGTATTCAGAAAGTGATTTCCAGGTGTCGGCGGGTGTATTCAGTCGTGGTGGGATATCAGGAGGTTTTGGGATGGGCTCCGCCCGGACAGGAGCAGGAAAGCGCGGGAGCGCTTCCTCTGGCTGTCCGATCTGCGGAACCGATCAGGAAATCGTGCCACAAAAGGCGAGAGAAAACTGCGAGTTTTTCCGCGCTGTTTCCTGAGTAGAGTCTTCCTGAGTTACCGTTTGCTTGGCCTGCTCGGGACGGGAAATCTGAATCTCCCGAGGCGCTGCGATGCCGATACGAACGGCTCCTTTTTTGGTTTCCAGAATGGTGATCTGGATGTTGTCTCCAATTTGAATCGTTTCGTTGATTTTGCGGGATAAGACCAACATTTGTAGACTCCTTCTAATGAATGTGGAATTGTAGTGTGTGTGTGAAACAATCTTGTAGATCGCCTGCAGTGGGGCTCGAAACGGTTCGATTTTGCAATCGTGGGGTCGTTCCGCTTGTCACCGAAATTTTCTCAGGTTCGGTGGGTAGAATCAGGCAACCAAGGGCATTATTGAGCTAGTTGTTCAACTCAATTCAGCAGTAATTTGCTGTTGTGTCTCTCAATGTATGACTATGCGCTCGCACCTCCAGCGGCGAGCATGCGGCCGGCACCTGCCGGGCAAGTAGTTGATTGCTGGCGCTAAATTTAGCTCTTACTCATTTTTAATGCAATACCAGTTTTTACTTTTTTACAAAATTATTGGTTCTGGTACAGGTTTCACACAAGTCACTCTTCGTCGACAGTGCGAAAGTGATTTCCTGAAAGCATTTTAGAATAAATTGAATCTGTCTGTTCTTTTTTGCATTCTCGACCCGGGGGAAATACAATGCAGAGAACAACTGAGCCTGACTCAGCGCTTCTGGTTTCTGGAGCACAGAATTTAACTGCCTGCAATGACATGCATCTGCAGGCGGCTGTACAGCAGGAACCGGATCCAGGCTGATGTAATTCCTTTTGAAGGGAAATAAGAAATGATCGGATGCCAGAAAGGAACCGCCAGGTTCTGTTACAGACGGGTTATGTTTATCCTGTCTGGTTTGATGCTGCTTTTGTTGATGCCGCCGGTCATTTCAGCGGGTTCTGATTCCGAAGAGCCGATCGCTGCGCGCCGCCCTGAGGTCTCAGGCTTTGACACCGCACAGACGCTGTCAGCAGAAGCGCTCGCAGAGCAGGCGAAGTCATCTGTGGTTGCCGTCTCATTTGCAGGCCGCGATGGTCAGCAGGCAGGGCTGGGAACCGGCTTTGTGATCAGCGCTGATGGTCTGATCGCCACGAACCTGCATGTGATTGGCGAGGCCCGTCCTATTTCTGTGCAGTTTACAGACGGAAAGAAATACGACGTCAACGAAGTACACGCGACCGATCGCCAGATGGATCTGGCGGTCCTCAAGGTAGACGCCGAAGGTTTGACGCCATTACCTCTGGCAGAACCCGATTCTCTGAAACAGGGGGCGGAAGTCATTGCGCTGGGTAATCCTCAGGGGTTACGTTACAGCGTTGTGAAAGGAGTGAACTCCGGAACCCGTGAAATCGATGGCAAACCGATGATTCAACTGGCGATTCCGATTGAACCGGGAAACAGTGGTGGGCCGGTTCTGGATGCACAGGGATACGTCCAGGGGATTGTGACATTGAAATCTGCAGTCACGCGGAATCTGGGTTACGCTGTGAATATCAGTGCGCTCAAAGTGCTGCTGGAAAAACCGAACCCCGTGCCGATGAACCGCTGGCTGACAATCGGTACACTCGACGAGCGACTCTGGAAACCACTGTTCGGATCGCGCTGGCGACAGCGTGCCGGTCGAATCATGGTGGAAGGTTTCGGAAGCGGTTTAGGCAGTCGTTCTTTGTGTGTCTCGCAGGAAGCCCTGCCCGAGCTTCCTTATGAAATTGCAGTCGAGGTCAAACTGGATGATGAGTCGGGTGCTGCGGGACTGATTTTTTATTCCGATGAAAACACGAAGCATTATGGCTTTTATCCCAGCAACCAGAGTTTGAGAATCAGCCGCTTTGACGGTTCCGATGTGTTTTTATGGCGGGTTCTGGAAGAGAAGAAATCCAACTCGTATCGCGAAGGAGAATGGAATCAGCTCAAGGTGCGTCTCGAAGCGGAGCGGGTGTTATGTTTTGTGAACGATGAGCAGGTATTCGAAATTAAAGACCAGCGCTATACACAAGGAAAAGCAGGTCTGGCCAAGTTCCGTAATACGGTGGCCGCGTTTCGAGGATTTCAGGTGGCCCGCGAGATCGCCCCCTATCGCCCTTCCAAAGAAACCGCACAGAAAATTCTCGATCTGACCGAAGATCTGCGCGTAGATCGTCCGCCTCATGCTGCTCTGATTGCAGAAGTCGTCAAAGAAACGGATGAGAAACAGGCACAACAGGCGTTGCAGGAGCGGGCGCGTTTACTCAAGAAGCAGGCGGAGCGTCTACAGCAGATGGCTCAGTCGATCCATGAGCGAGCCGTTCGGGATGATCTACAGCAACTGTTAAAAAAGCAGAAAGAATCGGAAATCGATTTACTGACTGCTGCCCTGCTGATCGCGCGACTGGATAATGCAGAAGTGGAAGTCAAAACCTATCTCAACCAGATCGCCGCTATGGTAAATGAAATCCAGTCAACGCTGCCGGCAGATGCGAATCCCAAAGCAAAGCTGAAAGCCCTCAATGATTATCTGTTCCGTGAAACCGGTTTTCATGGAAGCCGAACAAATTATTACAGCCGTTCCAACAGTTATATCAACGAAACAATCGAAGATCGTGAGGGGCTGCCGATTACCCTGGCGATCTTGTACATGGAACTCGGACGCAAGCTGGGACTCGATATTGAAGGTGTGGGCCTCCCCGGGCATTTCGTGGTTCGCGTGAACTCCACCGCCGAAAAAGGAGAGCTGGTTGATGTCTTTGAACGTGGCGAAGTGGTGAGTGAGGAAGCTGCCAGAGCCATTATTGTTTCTGCCAACAGTGGGCAGTTTGACGAAGAGTTTCTGAAGGCTCAGCCCAAAAAAGAAATCATCAAACGCATGCTGCGGAATCTGTTAAATCTGGCGCGGGATGATGAAGACATCCAGTCCATGTTGCGGTATGTCGAAACGATGATTGCCATCGATGAAGATCTGTTGCAGGAACGCTGGTTGCGGGCGGTTTTGCGATATCAGACAGGACGGATTACCGAAGCGATGGCCGATGCGGATTTCCTGCTGGAAAAATCTCCCGAAGGATTTGACCTGCGCCGCATCCATGAGTTTCGCAATTATCTGGAGACCGTGAAGCCAACGGAATAATCTGAATGGTCAGGCTGTTTGAGAGAAGATCGGAGATGTGAATTGAGCTGGATGAAACTGGGATTATGCCTGTTAGCGTTGATGGTCGAGGTTCCTCTGCTCTTTGCCACGCATCCACTGGCTGCACCAAAGCGAACGAGCCTCACCAATCCGCAAATCAAATATCAGCTGACAGATCAGCATACGGTAATGCTCAAACGGGGAAACGTGACGGCGATCATTGTCGATAATGCTGCCGTTAATACAAAAGCGTTACCCGGCCATCGCGCCGGATATAATGGAGTGGCTTCACTAAAGTACGCAGGGCAGGATGAGAATCTGTTCGTTCCTGCCCTGGCGGGCTTGAATTTTGAGCACATACATGATGGCACCCCTGAACTGAAGGAAAAGTTTGAGCCACGCAAATTTCCGATGGAACTGCGGATTATTTCTGCAGACACCGTGGAGTTGTATCAGCCTCCGACCGCGAACTGGAAGCTGGAAAGCTGCGGTCGCTATCAGATACTGGAAGATGGGGCTCTGGAGTATACGTTCGAGTGTATCCCGCACGCAGATCTGTTCAAGAATGGATACATTGGACTGTTCTGGGCCAGTTATATACAGGCTCCGGAAGATCGTCGCATCCACTTTTATGGGAAACCGGCGAAGCAATTGAATCAGCCCGAAACGCTGCTGCACGCGCGAACTCCCGCGCATGGTGTAGACAGCACGCATCCTCCTGACCACGCGACCTTCTTTCCTGAACTGGCTGCAGATTTCCCTTTGACCCTGGTGAATCATCCGTCTGCTTACCGGTATTCCCAGCCGTGGTACTATGGCATTCGTGATAATTATTCCTATACTCAACTCTTCAGAGACCGTGATCAGATCTGGTTGGCGCAGTCGCCCACCGGAGGCGGAGGCAAAAATCCTGCCTGGGACTTTCAGTGGTTTATTCCTGACTATCAGCCAGGCGAAGCTTATGGGTTTGTGATGCGGGTGCATTATGCTCCGTGGTCTGATCATGCAACGTTACAAAAATCGGTTCAAAAACATTTATCTGCTTTAGCACAAGATTAATGATCTCTGGCGTTTCAGGGGATCGTCTGGTTTCAGGATGGAGCCAGTCTTGTACTTATCAGGCATGGATTGAAAATAGAATGAGAAAAATCGGCTCCCTTCCTTCCGGGCAGCAGGCAAAACAGTTCGAAGACTATCTGCTTACCACAGGCGTGGAAATCAAGGTGGAACAGTCAGTCGACCAATGGTCGATCTGGGTCTTCGATGAAGATCAGATCGAACACGCCAAACAGGAATTGCAGGAATTTTCTGCGAATCCTGATGCCGAAAAATTCCAGGGCGCCGCGCGAAAGGCGGATGCCATTCGTGAATCGAAAATCAAAAAAGCCGCAGATACTGCCCGTAAACAGGTCAATGTCCGCGATACCTGGAATCAGCCTTTCACCAGCCGCTGTCCGGTCACATCGATGCTGATCGGCGTGTCTGTGGTCGTGTTCCTACTGATGCAGTCGAATGAATTTAACAGCGAGATCAGGCAGGAATTGAGCATCAGCTCATTTCAGGTTTCAGGTAATATGATCCGCTACAGCCCTTACCTGCTGGATATTCGCGAAGGGGAAGTCTGGCGTCTCGTGACTCCGATTTTCCTGCATTTTTCGATCTTACATATTCTGTTTAACTGCATGATGTGTTACCAACTGGGGGGTGCGATAGAATTCAACCGGGGCAGTGTCAAGCTGGCCTTACTCGTGTTGTTGACGGCAATTCCGTCTAATGTGGCTCAGTTTTACTGGTCGGGCCCTTCCTTTGGAGGTCTATCAGGCGTGGTCTATGGCATGTTTGGCTATATGTGGATGAAGAGCCAGTTTGACCCGCAGTCTTCATTTTTTATCCCTCCCAACATGGTGGTGATTCTCATTGGCTGGTTTTTTCTCTGTATGACAGGTGTGATGGGGCCCGTGGCTAACATGGCTCACGCGGGGGGCCTCGGGATGGGCATGCTGCTTGGTGTGGGGACAACCTTTTTAAAGCAGGCACGTAAATCGACGTGAACTCGGTGAATTCTCGGAGTCAGTGATTGTTGCCCTTTCGGGAATCGCCTATAATTCGAACAATGAATTGAAGATGCTGTTGAGTTAAGGACTGACTAAATTGCTGACCCTCTCTAGTGGAGCGAAATATCGGATGATGAATCGACAAAAATGGAGTTTAACCGCAGGGGTACTTTTCGTAATGAGCTTTGCTTCCCAATCATTTCTGGCAGCCGCTGATGCCCCTGCCCCACCGGAAAAAATTCGGACCGTAGAAGGCATTACCGAATATTCCCTGGCCAACGGCATGAAAGTACTGCTGTTTCCGGATGCCTCCAGCCCCAAAGTGACCGTGAATCTGACATTACTCGTTGGTTCCCGGCATGAAGGCTACGGCGAAACCGGGATGGCGCACCTGCTGGAGCATATGTTGTTCAAGGGAACGCCCACCCATCAGAATATTCCCAAAGACTTGCAGGCCCGCGGTGCCCAGTTCAACGGAACCACCTGGTACGACCGCACGAATTACTACGAAACGCTGCCGGCGACTGAGGACAACCTGGAATTCGCGCTGAAGATGGAAGCCGATCGCATGATGAACAGTTATGTGAAAGCCGAAGATCTGGCCTCGGAGATGACAGTGGTCCGCAACGAATTCGAACGGGGCGAAAACAGCCCCTCACGCATGCTGATGCAGAAAGTGATGTCCTCCGCCTTTGAATGGCATAATTACGGGAAATCGACCATTGGTAACCGGGCTGATATCGAGCGAGTGCCCATAGACCGTCTGAAAAGCTTCTACAAAAAATATTATCAGCCCGATAACGCCGTGTTGATTGTCGCAGGAAAATTCGAGCAGGAAGAAGCACTGAAGCTGATCAATCAGTATTTTGGTACTATTCCCCGCCCGGAACGAAAACTGGATAAAACCTATACCGAAGAGCCTCCACAGGAAGGGGAACGCATCGTAACGCTGCGGCGGATTGGTGAAGTCCCCGCTGTGGGAGTGGTTTATCACATCCCGGCAGCTGCTCACAAAGACATGGCTGCCATTGACGTATTGGAATCGACGCTGACTGATGATCCTTCAGGCGTCTTGTATCAGGCCCTCGTGAAGACAAAAAAGGCCTCCAGCGTTTCCGGATCGCTGTTTGCATTACACGATCCCGGCGTACTGCGACTGATGGTGGAAGTTGTCAAAGGCAATGATCCACAGGTCATTCTGGGAATCATGTTTGATACGCTGCAGACCGTCAGAGAAAAAGGAATCCCCGCCGAAGATGTGACACGCGCTAAAGAAAAACTTCTGAAACAGTATGAGCAGGCCGAGAATAACAGTTCGCGGCTGGCTGTGGAGCTTTCAGAGTGGGTTTCGATGGGCGACTGGCGTCTGCGATTCCTGTATCGCGATGCTCTGGAAAAAGTGACTCCCGAAGATGTCAAACGCGTCGCGGACGAATACCTGAAAGAGAACAATCGGACCGTGGGAATATTTGTTCCCGTTGAAGAAAGCCAGAAGGTTACGATTCCGCAGATCGACGATGTTGCCAAAATGATTGGCGACTACCAGGGACGCGAAACGGTTGCGATGGGAGAAGATTTTGATGTTTCGCCCGAGAATATCAATAAACGCACGACTGTCAAAACGCTGGCCAGTGGCGTGAAAGTGGCATTGCTCTCCAAAAAGACCCGCGGCGAAGAAGTCAATCTGAAGATGACGCTCCGCTACGGAGACCTGGAAAGCCTGCAGGAGAAAAAGACAGCCTGTGAGTTTCTGCCTGCTGTCATGAAGCGGGGCACTAAAAATCGGACACGTCAGCAGATAGAAGACGAACTCAATAAACTGCGTGCCCAGCTGAGCATTTCCGGTTCACCCGGAGAATTAAATATCGGGATCAAAACCCGCAGCGAGAGTCTTCCGAAAGTATTAAGCATTCTCAAGGAAATTCTCCGCGAGCCAACCTTGCCGGAAACCGAACTGGATGTGCTGAAATCACAGCAGATTGCGACTCTGGAAAAACAGAAAACCGATCCCCAGTCACGGGCCATTCTTTCGGTGCGAAGTCAACTGCGTCCCTACCCGGAAGCGGATCCCCGCTATGTGCCGACGATCGAACAGGAAATTGAACGGATCAAAGCGCTGTCACAGAGTGATCTGCAGTCGCTGTATGAAAATTTCATCGGTGGCTCTGCAGGGGAAATTGCTGTTGTAGGTGACTTCTCTGAAGACGAAGTGTATACCCAGCTGGGATCCATACTGGATGACTGGAAGTCCCCCGCTGCTTACAAGCATATTCCTTCAGAACCACATAAGATTCCCGGCAAACTGACGGAAATTATCATCCCCGACAAGGCAAATGCGTTCTATTTTGGCGGCCTGACATTTCCCATGAACAGCAATTCCCCCGAGTACCCCGATCTGATTGTGGCGGGCTCGGTACTGGGGTCCAGCGGACTTTCATCACGCCTGGGTGACCGCGTCCGTCAGAAAGAAGGCCTGGCATATGGCGTTGGAGCTTTCATTCACGCGGATGCCGTTGATTCCCGCGGTTCCATTTCCCTGTATGCCAGCTGTAATCCGGACAACATGGAAAAGGTGGAAACCGCGATTAAGGAAGAACTGGCCTTACTGATCTCGAAAGGGATCACATCGGAAGAACTGACGAATGCTCAGAAAGGTTATCTGGAACAGCAGGAAGTTTCCCGTACCAGCGATGCCTCTCTGGCTTCCATCCTGTCAACGAATCTGTTTGCCGATCGGGATATGACTTACTATTCCGAACTGGAAACCAAAGTCAACGCGGTGACTGCGGAGGCTGCTCAGCAGGCGTTCGCAAAATTTATCGATCCCGCGAATCTGATCATTACTGTTTCAGGAAGTCTCAAACAGTAAAATCTTCCAGCAAAGCATTCCCCCCGGACAATTGCTGTCCGGGGGGAATGCGTCTGGTTTTCTTCCCCTGATATGTGTTCTGCACACATCCATCTCTGCGCTGACTTTGCGTTCGTTTACAGGACTCGTGCATCTTCAGTTTGCGGATCGACAAACTCATCCGCTCATCAATCAACGTTGCTTGATTCTCGACTGAATACTGGTTACCTTGGTCCTTTTACGTTCTGAACAAAGTATTCTAAAGTAACTTAAATAAACCCTGATATAGCAAGAGTTTGCAATGACAGATGAAGCAGCAAATTCACGGATTGAACAAGACCGCCAACTGATCCTGGACGCGAAGGCAAAAGGAACTGGTGCCAAGGTGCTGGCTTACACCAGGCTTTCCGGTCCCGGCTGGTTACAGAGTGCGATTACTCTGGGGGGCGGATCTTTAGCGGGGGGGCTCTATCTCGGGATTCTTTCCGGTTACCACCTGATGTGGTTGCAACCCGTAGCGATGATCATGGGGGTCATCATGTTAAGCGCCATTGGTTATGTGGCGTTGTCAACAAAAGAACGTCCCTTTGCTGCGATCAATACTCACATCAACCCGGTGCTCGGCTGGGGGTGGGCGATTGCGACTCTGATGGCGAACCTGGTCTGGATTATGCCCCAGTATGCGTTAGGGACAGCAGCCCTGCAGCAGAATCTGGCGCCCGAATTTTTTGGTGACGGCAAGAATGGACTTATCTCAGCGGTCGCAGTCCTGTTTGTAATCTCGGCAATTATCATTTGGTTTTACGATTCAGGCGGATGGGGCATCAAACTGTTTGAGGCGATCCTGAAAATTCTGGTGGGAATCGTCGTCCTCTGTTTCTTCGGCGTGGTTCTCAAAATGAGTTTCTCCACGAATGATCTGGACTGGGGGAAAATTCTAGCCGGCTATATTCCGAACTTCAGTCTGTTTACCAATCCTTCACCTGAGTTTTCCGATGTGCTGGCACAGGCGGGCGGATTCGCCAAGTATTGGAAGAACCTGATCGTGGATAAACAGCAGCAGGTGATGATTACCGCTGCCGCGACCGCCGTCGGGATCAATATGACCTTTCTGCTCCCCTACTCCATGCGAGCCAAAGGCTGGGATAAGGATTTTCGCGGCCTGGCGATGTTCGACCTGGCGACCGGGCTGTTCATTCCCTTCCTGCTGGCAACCAGTTGCGTAGTGATTGCAGCCGCTTCACAGTTCCATGCCCAACCGGCCGCCGGCCTGGTGGGGGAAACCAATGCTAAAGGCCAGGTTGTGGATGCGGATGGAAAGGTGATTGTAGTCCCCGGCAATTTGCAAGATCAATTCGACAAGCTGCTTGACAACCGTATTAAAGCAGAGATGCTTAATAACCGTATTAAAGCAGAAGTCTCTCCTGAAGAATGGAGCAAATTGCAGCACGAATGGGACGAATTGCAGCGGAAAGACAATGCGGAGGCTTTGCAGGAAAAACGAAATGAATTGCCTCTGCCTGAGCGAACCCTGGCAGCGATGCTGGTCAACCGGGATGCATTCCAGTTAGCGACAGCACTCAAGCCACTGGCGGGGGCTACGGTTTCACAGCTTGTATTCGGTCTGGGCGTGGTCGCGATGGCTGTCTCTACGATCATCATTCTGATGTTAATCAACGGCTTTGTATTCTGCGAAATGCTGGGCGTTGAACCGCGGGGAACATTCCATCGCATTGGCTGTTTTATGCCAGCGCTTACTGGAATTGCGGGACCCTTTATCTGGGGCGATTCAGATGCGAAAGCCTGGTTGGCCGTGCCAACGTCGATGTTCGGGATGGTGCTGCTGCCGATCGCTTATGCCACGTTCTTTTTTATGATGAACTCACCAAAAATTCTGGGAGATCGGATTCCCAAGGGGGGCAAACGTGTGGCTTGGAACCTGGCCATGGGGATTTCCACCCTGCTGGCGACTTTCGGCTGTGTCTGGAGTATTAAATCCAGTGCCTTCGCTACTTATGGCTTTATTGCTCTGGGAGTCTTTATTGGTCTTGCCATTATCGTGCATTTCCTACGCGGGAATTCCAGTTCGGCACCACCAGCGGCAGGTGAATAAATTCAGAGGCAGCCAGTCCGGGCAACTGTATAGGAATTCCAGAACGTATCACATTTAACTATAGCGTCTTTCATCGGTTGGAGACGCTACAGTAAAACTGGAGACAGTCTATTGCAGTTGTACCCGGTTCTCTGTGTCATGATCGTTCTTCTTGCTGAAGAATATCTTTGAAGGGCGGATTCGCAGTCGTTGGGCCCAGAAACGCGCGAGTACAGCCAGTGTGCCCATGCCGTATTTCACGCAGCGTTTGAAGCTGATGCTGGAGGCTTCGGGAAAGTAGCGGACGGGAACAGGGATATCACCGACCCGGAATTGAAAGTAGACCGCCTGTGCGAGTAGTTGGCTGTCAAAGACGAAGTCGTTGGAGTTGTGTTCATAGGGAATGGTTTCCAGAACTTCTCTGCGATAAGCACGAAATCCACTGTGAAAATCTCCCAGGTTCTGTCCCAGTGCAATATTTTCGGTGATCGTCAGCAGACGATTGGCCAGATATTTCCAGGCAGGCATCCCTCCTGCCAGTGCTTCCTGTCTGGTTCGGATTCGGGAACCCAGGACCACATCGCAGATACCCAGCCTCAGCAGCTGAATGGCGATTCCGACGACGCGGCTATCGTACTGGTAGTCGGGGTGCAGCATCACCACATATTCTGCACCGTGATCCAGGGCATACTGATAACAGGTCTTCTGATTTCCACCATAGCCCCGATTTTCTTTATGTTTCACGACAGTCAGTCCATGCTGTAAAGCCAGCGCGACTGTTCCATCAGTGCTGCCATCATCGACCAGAATGATTTCGTCAACCACTTCTGCGGGAAGATCGGCTAATGTCTTTTCCAGGGTGCTCGCGGCGTTGTAAGCCGGCATCACCACGATAGTTTTTCCTTGTGGAAAACAACTGCGTTCAATTTCAGCCAGCATTGGTTCCATGCTCTGGAACTGCGACATGATCTCGACGCTATCCGGTGCCATAACGGGAACGGAAGTATTGATTTCCGAATCTGCAATTGCCTGTGGTGCCTGCACGTGTCTCTCCGCGTGTCTCGATGTGAAAATACATGTTCCTTCAGTAAAGCGTTATCTGCGACAAGCCTAGCTTAATTTTCAGCGCTGTGAGAGTTCATTCTCTGGCCGGGGATCCTGTGATTTTATCTGGCGCAGACAGCAGGCTGCTTGAGCCGGTTGTATTGGATATAGCGGCTGGGGTAACGTTTGACGTTGCAGAGAAACAACAATTAATGCAAAGCGTGTGCAGACATCTGTGTACAACCTATGTTTAAAGCAGGTTGCGAATGAGTCTGCAAAGCTTTGGAAACGTTCAAATGTCAAATCAAATACAACCAGATCAGCGGGAACTCCCCTGGCAATTATGTCGGGCGGTTCAAAAGCAATGGCGCGCCTGCGTTCTGCTGGCGCTCCTGGTGTTGATCAGTTTTGGAATGGCGGTCCAGTTTGATTTTGTCAACTGGGACGATCCCTGGTATGTCATCCAGAATCCTTTGATCAAAAGCTGGCATCCCGAGAATCTGCAGAAAGTTGCAACACAGGTGGTGACCAGAAATTACGCACCGTTAACGGTATTCTCATTTCTGCTGGATCACAGTGTGTATGGTCTCTGGGCCGGCGGATATCATCTGACGAATATTTTGTTGCATCTGGTGAATGTGGTTCTTGTCTTTCTGTTAATTACAAGGCTGACTCAGAACCGGATGCTGGGCTGGGCGACGGCTGCGGTGTTTGCCATACATCCCGTTCAGGTGGAAACGGTGGTTTGGATCTCTTCGCGAAAAGGTCTGCTTTCAGGCGCTTTTATCCTGGCATCGCTCTGGTACTGGCTCAGAAAAGATCGAACCCTGGAACAGAATACCTGTGGATTCTTATGTTTTATCTGTGCCTTACTTTCCAAGGCATTAGCTGTGGTCGTACCGGCGATCGTGTTCTGTTACGACTACTGGGTTGCGAAAGTACCATTCCGGGAAGCCGTCAAAAAGCAGGTCTTTCCCGGTTGCTGTGCCCTGTTGCTGCTGGTGATTACGATGCTGGCCCAGACCAGTGAACTGGGAGGTGTCCGCGATCATTTCGGCATGAGCAAACTGGAACTGATTTCGGTTGATAGCGTGATCATGTCGAAGTACGTGCAGATGCTGCTCTGGCCTGGCACGCGATCTGTACTGTACGATCCGCCAACCAGTGGCATCATCTGGAACGTTACGATTTCTGTTGTCTGCTGGCTGGTGGCAGCGATACTGTTCGTCCGCATGGGGAAACGGGAGCCCCTGATCTTATTTGCGGGGGCCACATTCATTCTGTTATTGATACCGGTTTTGAATTTGTTTCCCATTACGACATTGATGAATGACCGCTATCTCTACCTCCCTTCGGTCCCCTTCTTCGCCTTGATCTTTGCCGGTACGATGCAGTTACTGGAGCGATTAAGAGATCGCATTCTGGTATCAGTATTACCGAAAAAATCACGATCTGGCTATTTCCTGCCTGCTGTGTTCGGAGTGCTGGTACTGGCTATGTTGACGCGTTTCAGCTGGCAGACAGAGCATTATCTGACAATCTGGCGCGATGGCCTGACACTCTGGCAGTACACGTCGACTCAAGTGCCGGAAATTCCGGTAGTACAGATTCAACTGGCGAACAGCTATCACAGCCAGGGTGATTCGGAGCGGGCAGTCAGCATCCTCAGGCATGCGCTGAAGCAAACGGAGCCGGATGCGCTGGACCGGGAACGTATGCAGCAGAAAATTCTGGAATGGTCCCGTGTTAAATAATGCGTTCGACTGGCTGCGCAATCTCTTCAGAACCCTCCTCCTCAGGTGATTCCCTGGCGGCGTTATAGAGAAACTCATCGCGTTGCTTCGTGGAATATGACCTTTGCGAATGCCCGAAAAAGAATTCACACAGGCGGGCGTCGTTATTTTACAGAAAATAACAGGCTGTTGATTTTTTGCATCATTGAGGGAATTCGCTGGCTGCGTAGAGTTTTCCAGGTCTTGAATGTTTCTTTTGTTGAACCCGATGTTTTTCTTGAAAAATCTTTTGCAACTCTGCTTGACTGTCTTAACCCGTGACCTACTTTTAAGTGTGATCAGTTTGCTCAGTAAATAAAAGCTGATGCAGCGAGCACAACAGGTTTGACATCATATCGGAGTTATCTTCCGTTGTTATGTGAATTAAATATCTCCAATACCGTTTCTGTATTTCAGCTATTGGATACAGAAAATCTGCTCTTCTGAAGAGGGGGCATATTGGGTGCTTCATTTGAGGATGTAACTCAAAGAAGCAAATGTTTCGGGTGAGCTGTGGGAATAAGCGAACATAGGGAGTCGCGGCTTTCATAGCTTGGTTGTTTAGTGTCGATACATGTGGTCCATGCGTCGACAACAATTGGAAAGAAAGAGAGCAACAATGAAGAATCTGACAAAGAGCATCAAAAACTTCCTGGTTTCAGAAGATGGTCCTACAGCTGTTGAATACGCTGTGATGCTGGCTCTGATCGTTATCGTCTGTCTGACTGCTATTCAGGCCGTCGGAACAAACGCCAACGCGAAGTTTGAAGCCGTACGTGATGCATTGACCTAACAGAGGCCAGATGTATTACTGCAAAGTTAAAAAAAAATCGCTCAGTCGAATCTTCGGCTGAGCGTTTTCTTGCGTATGCGATTCCCTGAAAGCCAGTTGATCGCAGTATCTGATGATGTTCCGTTAATTGAGTCTCAAACTGGTTCGATTTTTTGAGGAGAGAAGAATGTTTCCTTACTGCTTTGATGCCCCGGCGGGCGCGGTTTTGGAGTTATTCATGATGATGGCTACCGTTATTGTCTGGTTTACTTCCCTGCTGAGCTGTAGCCGCTGCTAGACTGTTTCCAGTTTTACTGTAGCGTCTCCAAGGCCATGTGGAGCGAGTATAATCGATTGAGAGACGCTATGGTTAAATGTGATGCGCTCTAGATCAAGTACCGGATAAAAAAAAACATAAATCACAGTATCGGTTCACGCTCCCCCCGGGGGGAGAGGTTACATTGAGCCAGAGCGGAGAAGGCATACGTCTACAGCCCATGACAGCGAGGTCACAGAGTGTTGTGAAATAAGGCTTGAGTGACAGAAGTAACAATCTCCCGGATTCGGATTCAAACTCCGGCAGGCACACATTCACATCCAGACAGCGGGCCATTAAAAACCAGAGAAAAATTTAAGATATTCACATCCCCTGCTGAGCCTGTGACCTAAGCTGGATAATAAGAATACAAATCATATCAGGGTAGATCCTGTTGACTATGGTTCGGATGAACTGACAGACGGTCAGACCTGAGTATGACTAACAAGTAATATCCCCAAAGGAATGCTGTAAAACGCATTTCATTAAGACACGATAAGAAAGGCCATATTGATGGATTGGCAACAGTTACTTCTCGAGAATTGGCATGTAAAGTTTGTTTCCATTGTCTTGATTTATGCCGCATACATTGATGGAAAAGAACTGCGTGTTCCCAACTGGATCACCTATCCGATGGTTCTGTCCGGCTTGATTTATATGACCTGGACCGGCGGACTGGCTGGACTGGGTTGGGGACTGCTGGGAATGGTAGTCGGACTGGCTACACTTCTCCCACTGTACAGCGTTGGTGGCATGGGAGCAGGAGACGTTAAATTGATGGCAGGCATCGGTGCCTGGCTGGGCGTCAAAATTACCTTCTATGCCTTCTGCGTAACCACAGTAGTGGGAGCGATCATGGCAGTAGGCATGGTGCTCTATCGCAAGAACTTCTACAAGCATTTGGGGCAGGCCATCATGATTCTTGATGAATGGCGTTCAGTGAAGAACCCACGCGAACTGTCACGCATCGCCAAAGAACGGAAACCGACCATGTTTCTGTTGCCTTATGGTATCCCCATTTGCATCGGATCGATTGCCTATTTCTTCTATGCAGGACTCCTGTAAACCGGAACATGAAATCCTCCCCCTCTGTGAAAACAGGGGGTGTGGGTTGAATGTGGCTTTCGGGATGGCCACGAGAAGCCAAGTGTTACAACCAGAATAAATATTCCAAACGATAAAATCGTTATAAATTGAAGCGAAAGCTCTCGAAGTGCCGATGTTCTCCATGATGACAGAATTTTCTGTTCTGTTCTCCTGTGAAAGCAGATGCATATCAGGTTCGCCATTTCGGAAAACTGGCCTTTAATCCCTTGGGGGACAAGTTGGTTTTCACCAGAGCTTCGTTGATATGTTTCTCTTTGATGGGTGACAGAAATGAAAGTCAAGTCGTTAATGATGTTGGTGATCGCCGTCGGTTGTGGACTGGTTGCGATGTTGGGCGTGAGGCAGATCCTTAATAAGGATGATAATCAGGCAGAGGTGAAAACGGCAAATGTCCTGGTGACGATTGCCGAAATCCCGCCTGGTACTCCTTTGAATGAGTCCAACGTCAAATTCAAATCATGGCCGATTGATCAGGTGCCGGAAGGCTCCGTCACCAAGCTGGAACAATACAAAGACCGCTCCATCAAGACCCGGGCCGTGCCGGGGGAAATCGTGATGAAAGCGAAGCTCAGCGAACAGGGAGTTCGCGGAGCATCAGTCGAAATTCCAGATGGTAAACGGGTCTTCACGACATCAGTGGATATGACGAAGACACATAGCGGTTTAATTCTTCCTGGTGACTTTGTGGACGTATATGTGACTTTCACAGCCCGCAAGCCTGAGGGAGGGATGTCAACGATTACAAAAGTAATTTTGGAACGGGTAAAGATTTTTGCGACGGACCACCTGACAGACGTTGGTGGTACAGAAAGCAACCAGGTGAAATCAAAAAATATTTCGCTGTTACTTTCGCCCCGTGAAGGAGCGATGTTGAAGCTGGCAGAGAAAAAAGGAGAAGTCCACCTCGCATTAAGGGCACAATCTGATTCGACAGATTCAGAAGATGTGCAGTTTGATGATGACGAACTGGCTGAGGTCTTTTCGATTGAAGGCAGTGAGTATCTGAAGGATGGAGAAGTCAGTACACGCGGAGATGTAAAAGACAAAAACGACAAGGAAGTGGCTCAAAAAGAAACAGAGCCTGGATCGGCTAAGCAGTTTCTGGACGAAGAACAGGAACCGCAGCAGATGACTTCGGCTGAAGCAGACGTTGAGCCACTGGAAGAGCCTAAGAAAATGTGGCAGATTGAGATTTATTCCGGAGAAGAAAAAATCGTACAGGAAGTCGAGATTCTGGAAGAGGAAATCGAAGATCAGAAAGCTGCTTTAAAAGATCTGTGGGAAGTGTTTACGACCAAACAGAAGCAGAAAATTAACTGAGATAAGAGACTCCCCTGCTCTCTGACAAAGTACGGGGGATTGATTGCGGGCAGAGAGATTTCTCTCGACAAATTATTGAATGATACCTGTTTAGAGAGTGATTTCAGATCAGATTCTGGAATCACTCAGTAGTAAAAAAATGTAAGGGGCACGGATGCTGGCCTTAAAAAAACACATTAAAGTGAAATGTCTGCCTGTTTTAGTCACATTGGTATGCAGCCTGGTTGCATACGCTCAGGAAGAACAACCCGCGCCTCCCGGTGCGAGCGAACCTGTCGTTCAGGTTTCATCTGAAAAAATGAAGCTGGAAGTGACAGAGAAGTTCTCCAAGATTCTCAAATTTCCTGGTAAGATCAAACGCGTGGATGGATTTGATCCGACCGTTTTGAGTGTCTCTGCTCTCACACCCAACGAACTCCGCATTCAGGCGCTCGTTCCCGGAGTGACGACACTGGTGATTACGGATGAAAATGGCAAAGTCTACACGATGGAGACTTTCGTAAGCGGGGATGCACGCCACCTGCAGGCTTATCTGCGGGAACTGTTTCCCAATTCTTCGGTGACCGCTATTAAAGTTCAGGATTCAGTTGTCTTGCGAGGCTGGGTGACAGAACCGGAAGCGATCACAGAAATGGTGGAAATCGCTGAACAGTTTTTTCCCAACGGCGTGTTAAATCAGATGAAGCTGGCGGGTGTGCAGCAGGTACTGCTCAAAGTCAAAATTATGGAAGTTCAACGATCAAAAATTCGGCAGCTGGGCGTCAACTGGCTGTTCCTGAATCAATCAGGATATGCTTACAGTACGCCCGGGACCCTGGTTCCCATCACTGGTATCAATGTTCCCTTTGGTGGACCACCAGCGCTCACGGCATCGCAGAACCTGATCAGCGGTACGTCACTTGGATTCGGACTGGTTGACGGTTCCAGTATCTTCCAGGCATTTATTGAAGCGTTAAAGAAAGAAGCCCTGCTGAAAATTCTGGCGGAACCGGAACTGGTTACAACCAGCGGTCGCCCGGCTAACCTGCTGTCTGGTGGTGAATTCCCGATCCTGGTCCCTCAAAGTCTGGGTACGGTCACTATTGAATGGCGTGAGTTTGGTGTCAGAATGGAAGCTGTTCCCATAGTCCTGGGAAATGGACGGCTGCGGTTGGAAGTACAACCTGAAGTCAGTGAACGCGACTTTTCCAATGCGGTCCAGGTCGCTGGAACCACTGTTCCCGGCTTGACCGTCCGTCGCGCCAATACTGCTGTTGAAATGAACTTTGGCGAAACCATGGTCATCGCCGGTTTGATTTCCAGTCGTAAAACAGCGGAGACATCCAAGACCCCTTTCCTGGGAGAACTGCCTATTGTCGGAGCTGCATTCCGTCGGGTCAGATATACCGAAGGAGAAACGGAACTGGTCATTATGGTGACTCCGGAACTGGTTTCCCCATTGAAGTCTGGCCAGGTTCCACCTGGAGGCCCCGGCCTGTTTACGGCAACTCCGACAGATCGCGAGTTGTATCTGGATGGTGTGCTGGAAGTGCCCAGCTATGGGGATAACTGCCCTGACTGTCAGTATTCCATTCCCGGCCCCATCAGTCCTGAATCAATGATGGCTCCCGATAATGTACTACCGCCAGCATCGGCATCTCAAGTGCCTCCTGTTCCGGCGGCTCCTACCATTCGCTCAGAAGTGATCCGGAAACCATCGCTCTCTCCGGAAAATATGAAAGCATTACAGGAGCATGAAAAAATACAGAAGGCGTCACCCCGCCCGGCTACAGCCGCCAAGGTGCCCGATCTCTCTAATCCGAAACAGAATGATTGGAAAGCAAAATCAAAAACACCTGAACCGAGAGTAAAAGCGAAGGCACCCACTTTGAGTTCTCCGACGAGCAATCAACCGGGATTGATTGGACCGGGAAATTAGACTGTGTCCCGTTTTACTGTAGCGTCTCCAAGGCCATTTGGACCAAGTATATGAGACTGCAAGACGCTATGTTTCACTGTGATGCGCTCTAGAATGCAAGCCGCTTCAAATGAGTGTTTTACGGGCAGGATTTGAACGGGAGTGTACGGAAGAGTGGTGAAAATCAACAGGAACCTCTTTGAAAAGATTCAAAGAGTGCGTCTTCAAGTTCGATAATATTTAAATACAGTAGAAACAGTTAACCCCAAGCAGAAGTGATCAACGAATGAGTGGAGTTGTCCGGCTTTCGATTATCGATCCCAATGAAGCAACTCGCAATGAGCTGAAAAACATGCTGATTGGCGTGGATATGGTCTGGCTCGAAGCAGAGTGCAGTCGCTATGAATTTTTCACAGAGGTCGTTTCTCAGACGCAACCTGACATCGCGCTGATTTCGCTGGATGCCAATCCTGAAATGGCTTTAAGTCTGATTGCCCAGGTCACACGCGATTTACCGAGCTGCAATGTGATCGTCGTCAGCAGTTCCCAGGAAGGCAGTCTGATTTTAAAGGCCATGCGAAATGGCGCCAAAGAATTCCTGGGATTCCCCCTGGTTCTGGAAGATTTTCTGTCTGCATTAAATCGCATTCAGATTACCTCAGGTAAATCAGAAGGGGAACATAATGCCCCCCGTTCCAGTCAGGTCATTACTGTTGCTGGCGTGAGTGGTGGTGTTGGTTGTACTTCTCTGGCGATCAACCTGGCCTGCTGCCTGGCAAGCCATGAACGCAACAGTGTAGCGGTGATCGATTTGGATCTGGCCCTGGGCGATACCGATGTCTGGCTGGATATCATTCCGGATTACACAATTCAGGATGTCGCCGAAAATATTGCGAGACTGGATTACTCACTGCTGAAACGTTCGTTAACCAAACATGCCTGTGGGGCGTTTCTGTTGCCCCGTCCCGTGCAGATGGACATGTCGATGCAGATCACGACGGAAGTACTCCGCCGTATTATTGCCCTGCTGAGAGCAACGTTCACGCATCTCGTGATTGATGTCAGTAAGTCTTATAACAGTCTCGACCTGGCAGCGATGGAATTATCGGACACCGTTCTGTTGACTGCGCAACTGGATTTACCCTGCCTGCGAAATGTGGTTCGGCTTTCCCAGTATTTTGATACCAACGAACATATCGCAGAGAAAATCAAAGTGGTGATGAATCGTCTGGGACTGGAAGATACTCAGATCAGTGTGAATAAGGCGCTGGAAACGATTGGGCGCGAAATTTTCTGTCAGATTCCCAATGATTATGCGACGATGGTCGAGTCCCGCAATAACGGTATTCCATTGGTAATGCAGGCACCCAAAGCAAAACTCACCAGAACTATTATGGGTCTGGCTGGGAGCGTGAGTGGGGAAGCAGTCGCATCCCAGGATGATTCCGTTTCCCGGAAAAAGAAGAGCCTGTTTGGTTTTTTGAATCATTCCAAATAACGGCTGCAGATCGGTACTTCAGGCATCCAGGTCGAGGTGCGTCCCCAGATTGCCTTCTGCATCGGGGTGATGTGTGGTGTGATCTTCCTGCTCTTCCGTTTCGCTGTGAGCCTCCTGCCCGGTTTCTTCTTCCTGTCCTAACGGCATCCGGCCATCAGCATCACGATCGCCTGATGCATCGGGATCTCCCACATCATGTAGCTGCTGATCAGTCATCGTTTTTTTATCGATGGACATATTCTGCGCCGCCGCCTCGGCTTTTTGCTTGTCGACACTGGCGTCACTCCGTTGCGCACCGGCGAAGGAGCTATTAATGTTGAGGGCACCGGGGTTGATCGAACTCATGGGGACAGATCCTCCATCTGATTTGAAACAGTCTCAACATCAGCTAGAACGTCTGGAGCGGTTGACTCAAATTGATTAACAGGCGTAATTTGAGTAGATCCTGAAAAAATGTCAATAGAAATTCGATGTTCCCCCGTTTCCAGGCAGTTTTACCAATAATTGGCTATTGTGCTGCTTTCCAGGAATTCAGTGTCAGATGCGCCTGTCCCTGATGATGAGTTTCATGCCAGCAAAGAACTTTTAAAGCCATCTCATTCGTCCAGCCTCGTTCCTGCAGAGCTTCCGGTACCAGTTCCAGATCTGCTTCCGGGATCAGCTGAATCGTCTCCAGAAGGTTCGCTCGTGACTGACTCAATGTGTTTTGTATGACATCCAGCGAGGGGATCTCATCTCCCGCAGTACTTCCCTTCTGGTACAGGGGAAACAAGTCTGACAGGTTGGAATCTGTTTTTCGCAGGCGATCTGTGGCAAATAGCTCTTCCGTCACTGCAATATGCATGATCTGCCAGGCGATATGGGCTCTGCCGGGGCCTGGCCGAAATGACAGGACAGATTGAGGATCGGACAGTGTGCTGATCTCATCAACAGTTTTGAGTGTCATAATCCGGTTGAAATTCAGCAGTTCCCTGATGGTGGCAATCTGAATGCTCATGTTTTCTGTGTACCTTTGGAGCTCGAATGTGGCTGGTAGTTGTAAAATTCTTTCTTAGATCATATACCTCACAGTCTACTTCCGAAAAGTGCGTGACTATAATATCCGAAAGATCACCGCTATACTCGGCCGTTTTGACTGTCATGCTGATCAAGACAGTTAACAGGATGTATGTTTTTTCAGTTATATGATAAGGAAACTGCCTGGCATGGGAGTCTCGGCAGAGAAGTACCAGCAGAGTCTGGACTTTCTATTTGGTCGTCTCAATTATGAACGGATGGGGAGTAGCAAATACTCCACCAGTGATTTCAAATTGGGAAGGATGCAGGAGTTATTGGATTCCCTGGGAAATCCGCAACTCCAGGTCCCTACGATCCATATCGCAGGAACCAAAGGAAAAGGTTCCACTTCCGTGATGATCGCGGAAATGCTTTCTGCTGCCGGATTTCGTACGGGATTATTCACTTCACCGCATATCACCTGCTACGAAGAACGGATTCTGATCGATGGGCAGCAGATCGAGCGGGAGCAACTGGTCGAACTGGTGTCGGAACTGATTCAGGTTGTAGAGCAACTCGACCTGAAGCCTGGCAATCTGAGCCCCACATTTTTTGAATTGACGACCGCGCTGGCCTGGATGCATTTTCAAACGCAGCACGTGGACTTTGCAGTGATGGAAGTGGGTCTGGGAGGGCGACTGGATTCCACAAATGTCTGTGCCCCATTGGCATCTGTTGTTACCAATATCAGCTATGACCATACGGCACTGCTGGGAAATACCATTGAGCAGATCACGCGTGAAAAAGCAGGAATTATCAAACAGGGGGTCCCTGTTTTCAGTGGTGTGACACAACCGGAGGCGCTGGCAGTTCTGGAAGAGGTCTGCCAGGATAAACAGGCTCCTCTGTATCTGTTAAATCGAGATTTTAATCGATTGGTTGAGCCACATCAGAGTGTCAAACTAGAGCAGACGGATGACTCCAGCCTGCTGCCAGACAAAAAGCAGCAGAATATTCAGGTGAGAACTCCGTGGTCCCTGATTGATCAGATGCCGGTGACACTTCTGGGAACTCATCAGCTGGTCAATGCTACTCTGGCTGTAACCGTGATTGACTATTTACGCCAGCAGGGAATTCCTCTGGAGGACGGGCAGATGCGTCAGGGAATGTCGTGTCTGAAATGGCCGGCCCGGATTGAACTGGTACAGAAAACCCCTCCAGTCATTATTGATACGGCACATAATGGCGCTTCCATTGAAGCGCTGGTTGAAACACTTGCTGCCAGTTTTCCACAATCTAATAGAATACTGATCTTCGCTGCAACAAAAGATAAAGACGTCGGGCAAATGCTGGGAATACTTCTCTCCCATTTTCAGACGGTCGTCCTTACGCAGTACCTCTCGAATCCCCGCCGTATTCCGGTGGAAGAGTTAGTGGATCTCACCCGTGAGACTCAGAAATTAACAGGGAATACATCTCAGCTCATCTTCACAGACAGTCCTGAGGCGGCATGGTCGCGCGCGAAAGAAGTTCTGACTTCGGATTCTCTGGTTTGTGTCACTGGTTCATTCTTTATCGCAGCAGAATTACGTGAGTTGCTGCTGGGAACAACTGATGAAGTTCTGGTGGCAGAGTCCTGCTGATCTGATGAGATGATGCTGTAGCGTGTCATTCAGAATGCCGGTCAGATCGGGTAGTAGATCTGTCAGGCACAGAAAAAGTTCGGTTCGAACAATTCCTCCCCTTCCAAAAAAAGGAGGGGCAAAAACAGAGGGGTGAGACTTTGGAACGTCTCACCCCTCTTGAAAATTCGATTGCTGTTTTCTATCAGGGTCCCAGGCGGATCGGATTCTTTTTCCGTTTGTTTTTCTTACCGCGAGTGTTGGGGCCCATCCCCATCATTTCGGCTTCCATACCTTCAAATGCACTCACGCCTTCCATCCCGATATCAAATCCGTCGGTAGGGGCAGCGGTGCGTGCTTCGGTCGCTTCCTTGACCCAGGTTAAACTGTTGCGTTCACGATCAAATTTCTTTTTGACATCTGCGTATGAACTGGAAACAGCAGGTGGAAGCGATTTTTTCAGGTTACCGAAATTATCAACGATGACTGCTTCCGGTTCGATTGGCAGACGCCCGCGTGTTCTGGCAGGCAGGTTCAGGTCAGGATGATCTTCCGGTCGAATCGAAGGAGCGGGAATTGCATCGACCAGGTAATTCTGGGTATCAAATTGGACAGTTGCCTTCTCATCATATTTTTCTTTGGCCACATCATACAGTTCAGCAACCTGCTCGCCGCCGATTTCATCACCAATATAAGTTTTTAAGACAGACTGAATCGTGGTACCCGTTTTAGGGTACCACTGGTAGATTTCAAAGTTCGCCATGGTCCCTGCGATACCACGGGGAGGACGTACGCTTTGCAGGTAAAAGTGCACATCTTCCTCAGCAGTCACTGCTGCAGTTTCATTACTCCAGGGAGTCGTGCGAATTTCACCTTCGGCAACTGCCGGCAGAACCACTTCATCAAGGGGACGCTGGAAATTGGGGTTACGGACAACCAGTCGCACGCGGTATTTATAAGTCTCACCTGGGTTCAGGTCAAAATCGAAGTACCGGAACAGAAGCAGACGGCCAGCGGCGGTCACATTTGCTTTCAGCTTCTGGATCAGTTTCTTCTCATCCATGGGTTCTCCTGAACCGCCGGCACGTTCCTGTACCATGGAATTAGCCATCCCCTGCATGACGGATTCCATTTCGCTGGCTCCTCCTCCGCCGTACATCAACTCACTCCGCATTCCACGCATATCAAGCTGCAATGTGGAGAACCCTCTCTGTTTTTCTTTGAAGACTTTTTCATTTGAATGAGTTTTTTTGTACTGATCCAGAATGCGTTGATTGAACTCGAGTTCCTGTTCGATTTCTTCCTGGCTCAAAGTAAAGTTTTCCACGCGAGGATGTGTGGCAACTTTCGACCAGAAGCCGGCAATACGACTGATAAGCGGCATCGTAAAGACACGGTCTGTAATCCCGCTGTTGACGACTTCGGGATCAAAGTCAGCACTTTCCTTCAATATCTCAATAGACGTTTCAATGTCCACATCTTTCCATTCTCCTGCCCAGGGATCATCTCCGGGGAGGGCTGTTTTGCGTTGTAACTGAAAGTCGAGAAACTCCAGGATTTTTCCGGTCTGCATATTCTGGAAAGAGAAGGCGTCGCCTAAAGAACGTTCGAGTTTATCCTGCTGGGTTGCCAGGTCAAAGACACCGCGTACCGCGACAAACCTTAACCCCCGCCCTTCCCGGGTAGGACCAGACATGCCCATGCCACCTTCCATTCCCATACCGCCGGGAAGTCCTGCAGCGAAATCATCCGGATTAGCAAAACCAGGGTCCATCCCACCCGGTTCACCAGCCACCATCGCTTCTGATTCACCAGGTATCCCACCAAATGTCAGGCCAGCCATGGCAGAGCCACCAGGGCCACCCATACCACCGCCCATACCTGTGGTACGGCGTTTGAAGGCATCGTACTCTGGTTTATCCGGTTTTGCTTTCTCAGCTTCTGCTGAGTTCGTTTCTTCACTGCCTTCCAGAGTCGCACTAACAGGACGGGTATGCATGATTACGCGGTCATAGGTGGCAACCAGATCTTCCACAGTCAGCCAGTCGACTTCTTTGGCTTTTGCTTTTTTCGCATAGATGGGCCAGGAGAGCTTGGTGGTAAACATATAGGGAGTGACTTCCAGCGGTTTATTCATCAACTGTGCCACTTTTTGTCGCAGATCATCTTCCTTCAGATATTCCTTGCGTTTTTCTTCAGGCCATTGGCTGTTGCTCACCTGAGTCTCTGCTGTGGCAACCTTCTGTTCTAATTCAGCAGGAGTCCGTTTTTCAGTTGTCCACTGAGAGGTAAAGATGACGAAAACCACAAACAATGCAATGAAACCCAGAGCGATCTTTTCGCCATGCGTGATTGCAAATTCCTTGTAATTCATTCCTTTAAGGTTGGACATCAGGTTTTTCACGGGACTATCTCCGATAAGTGAAAATGTTACAGGAGCTGCTTAGCTGCAGCGTCGAGTAAAAGTGTATTATGGTTTAACCGGTTCTGCTGGCTTTGATTCAGCCGCAGGGGGTTGTGTTGTATCACTGGGTGTGGAATCGGCAGCCGGTGCAGGTGTTGCCGGTTCCGCTGGTGTCGTGGTATTACCACCACTCTGAGGTGGCGTATTTTCCGAAGTGGTTGCCGCCGGTTGTGCCGGGTTGGCAGGATTCTCACCTGCAGCCGCTGGTTCTGAACCATCGGCTGGTGTTGTAGATGCTGCCGCGTCAGTTGGTTCTGCACCAGCCTGAGGTTGTTCTGTGTTTTCGGCGACCACTTCTCCTTCGGGGGGAACATAGGGTTTATAAAGCGTCATCAGACCTGCGATTGTGACAACAGCCAGTTCAGGATCATTTAGAGCTGAATCGAGCAGGCTCTTGTTTTCCTGTCCCTGAAGGTTCCCGGCACCGCCTACACCCATATCGGATTCGAATCCGGGACCGCCTGACCGATTAAATCCTCCGCCACCCCCAGTAAAGTCAGATTCGGAGCCAAAGCCACCTGCTCCTCTGGACGTGCCTCCGCGTCGCCCCATCCCTCCACCAGTACTGGCGGCGATCGGGTTCATAGAGTCATCGAACAGGTCAGCGCGTTGCACACGTATGATTTTTGTCGGCCAAGGCATACTGCTCAATTGGGCCAGCAGATTGGGGAGTTTAGAAGACTGGATCGTGGCTTTGAGATAAAAGGCTCTTGTTTTGTAGGGCAGCTCTTCTTCTTCGTTATAATAGCGTTTGAGTTTTTGTGAATTCTGTCCTCCCATGCCTCCACCGAAACCACCACCCAGAGCTTCGTCCATCGGCATTTCAGAACCGCCATCGCCACCGCCGCCGGAATTATCAACGTCATTTCCAAATATTTTCACGAGGTCCATATCGACGTCGATCGATAAGGATCCATCTTTCCCGTCAGCCATGCCCCCCATACCGCCGCCACTGCCACCACCGCCGCCGAACATACCGCCGCCACCAGCGCCTCCCATTTCGCCATCCATGCCCATGCCGCCATCTCCGGCGGGAGCACTACCGTCATCGCCGACAGTACCGCCTCGCAGTTCCAGGACGGAAATCTGGCGTACTGGGGATTCGCTGATATTGGCAGCGCCGCTCTCTTCGTTGACTTTGGCGATGGCTTTGAGAATGGATGTGACCAGCCAGACGTCTTCCTGAGCATTCCACATATCCTCCGAAGTCGGAGAAACGGTTTCCCATTTATCTAACGGGACATGTGGAATGATGTTGGGGTCGAGATCGACCAGTCCTTTACCATCTTCCAGGTTGTAGGGGTTTGCCAGTTTGTGGGCACGGAGAATTTCAAATTTGTAGGCAGAACGGTACAGGTTGCGGGGTTTAATCGAAATTTCACCACGATAAGGAGTCTCTGTCATGAATGTCGCGATGTCAGGTGGCCAGACGAATAATTCCTTTTGCTTCTCCCACAGATATCTGGTTGACTCGGCATTGTATTTTCGTTTTTCCTCATTGATCTGCTTGAGGGCAGTCGACCAGGTTTGATTCGGAGGATTAGAAGGGACCTGCGCATCCGTAAAGGCCTGGTCAATCGAAGACTGTCGTTCTTCGATTTCTTTTGCCAGACTGCCGGTTGCCATACTCCAGCCAATGACAGGCAGAAGTAATGCGATAAACAGGATGATCCAGAATTTATGAACAATCAGAGGTTTTAATTTGTCCATCGGGGTGTCCTCTTTTCTCCGAAGAGATGAAATACTTTATGATTTTCAGGTACTAACTAGAATCTCTTTAACTATTAAAATGGTATCGTTCGGCTCAGCCTGCTTCTGCCGTTGTTTCTTCACCTTCAGTTGCAGGTGCTTCCGGAGGATTCTCCTGCCGTTCCAGTACCGGAATAGGTTTCCAGACAAACTCGAGTGTGAATTGAGTGCGTTGCAGATTAATTGGTTTTGATACTTTTTCAGGTCGATTGGCACCAATGCGGGGACGGCCAACGCCTCCCCCCAGGCCGCCGCCAAAAGCACTTTCATCACCGGGCAAAGCTCCTGCTCCGCCGCCCAGGCCACCAAAGCCGCCTGGCCTTCCCCCCAATCGCATTCCTTCTCCCCCCTGCTGCATGTTACGTGGGCGACCATGAGGATAGAATTCAAAGGGGTCACGCCTATCCTTAATGACGACCGGATGAGTGATACCCATTTTCCGGACATCAACGGGATTGGAGCCCGGGTTTTTCATCGTCCAGGACTGCAGGTTTTTCAGCAGGGTCTCGTGGACGTACAAGACACCGACATCTGTCGTTCTTTTGGACTCATCATTATGATAATGCACACCATTTAATGTGAAGATATATCCTTCGCCTTCAGGGGGAGTCTCCTGATCGATTTTAGGAAGCAGTGACTTTGCCTGAGGAGAGAGTTTCTGGAACCAGGTGCCCAGATCCTTCTCATGTCTGACAGTAATTCCGGGAAGTTTGATCCGGTTTCGTTTTTCAATCTGTTCGTTGTCGATCTCATCACCGACATCGCGCGGCAGACATTCGTCAATGGCTTTGTAGATTTCCAGCCAGTCCGCGCGACTGTCCAGGTTCCAGACGAGTTTATTCCCCTTTTCGATCAGGCTGGTGTATTCCGTCTCTTCACCTTTATAGGCTGAATCATAGCCGCCGACCTTATCCTTCAGGCTCTTGACTTTTGTTTCAACTGTCCCAAACCGCGCTTCGCTGACAGAGTTGGCGACATTGCTGTAACCGACTGCGGAAATACACAGTCCGACCATCAGGGCAGCAGCTGCAACCACGGCCCAGGGCTTTTTACGCCGGATTTTGCGGGCGGTCGCAATTTCGGGGGGCAACAGAGTCGTACGGATGGTTGTCTGCTGCAACGCCTGCAACGCGATTCCATAAGGTACGGTAAACGTGAGAATGTTGTCCTGGAACAAGGGCTCATTCAGAACGGCATCACCGACGAGGCCCTGAAAGTCATCCAGACGCTCCACTTCGTACTGCAGGTTCTGTTGCAGGAATTTCTGCAGCCCTGCCAGTTTGAAACCGTTACCGGTACCATATACTTTTGAGATTTTGGCGTCACGGTTGACACTCGAGAAGTAACCGATGGAACGCTGGATTTCAGAAACGTACTCGTTGAAAACCGGCCGCAGTGCCTGAAAGACAGCACGGGGATCTTCAGAACGGGTCGCATTGCATTTGAGGTGTTCGGCTTTCGCGAACGTCAGCTTCATCTCTTTTGTCAAAGCGCGAGTAAAGTGGTTACCACCAATGGGGACGTTACGAATCCAGATTTTATTACCATTGGTCACCATGAGTGTGGTACTGTCAGCACCCATATCGACGACAATAGCAGATTCTTCCGGGTTGCCTTCAAATTCCTGGCCGACCCGCATTCCCAGGGAGTCATAGCAAAGTGTGTTATATAGTCCCAGCGGCGCAATCTGGATCAGTTCTACTTCAATTTTGCGCTGCAGGAACGGTTGCAGTGAATGCAGCACCTGGTCGCGTTTCATGGCGAAGATACCGACCTCGGCATCCAGCATGTAGCCACTCTCTTCAATGCCACCGCCGAGAGGCTGGTAATCCCAGATCACGTCTTCCAGCGCGAAAGGAATCTGCTGCTTGGCCTCGTATTTCACAATCTCCGGAACCCGGTTGGATTGAACGGGTGGCAACTGAATGAAGCGCGCCAATGAAGTCTGGCCGGGGACACTGATGGCAATCAGGTCGCCATTGGTTTCGTTGCGGGACAGGAACGTGTCCAGAGCCTGACCGATCAGTTCATCGGGAACGGCGTCAGGCTGGCTGAGAATTTTCGGGTGTGGAATATAATCGAAGGCAACCGCAATCACCTGATCGGCGGCTTCTGCATACCGCAGCCGAATGGCTTTGAGGCCTGCCTGGCCAATTTCAATCCCCCAAACAGCTTGATTTTCTGCCATGTGTCTGGTTACTCCTGCTTTCCGGACCTGAGGAAACCACTGGTCGTCAGATTGAACCGGAATGTAATAAGAAAATATTTTACGAGGTGAAACTCTGCCGGCTGAGAGAGCTTTATCAACAGGCAGAAATGTATCAGATCTATTCAGTTTCAGTCAGGATAGGCTCGGGAATGAATTGAGAAATTATAATTCCCTAACATAAGGCTATCACAGGATTTCCTATAAAGTCAATGAAATAACTGATGTTTGAAAACGACTTCATGAAAATTAATACAAACCGTTATAATCAATGCCACCAGATGTAGCGAGGAATGACGATCGTGGAACGTCAAAACGTCAGTATGTGATTGCTTTCACCCGATTGGACGGTGCATGAATTACAGGAGTTCCCGATAACTTGATTATTACTACGAATTTATCAGTTTTTTTGCTGGAACTGCGCTGCATGTTTTCAAGTTATCTGTAATTTCAGTAGTGTGATGCCACGTTCTTAACTATTGATTTCAGTGTGAGTTAGCCTGTCATTTCTCTTTTAGTCGACACTGAGGCATGCAGCGCTATAGATACTTGGCAATTGTTTGCTTATGCTAGTCTGTGTCCAGTTTTACTGTAGCGTCTCCAGATACATTTGGACCGAGTATACTTGAATCTGAGACATGATGGGTTGAATGTGAAGCGACTGGGATTCAGTCGGAAGTAATGACTGCCTGAACGCTGCCCCCCATTGAGTTCAGTTAATTATGTAAAGCATTGTGATTCAATGACATACAATGATATTGTTGTACTGATTCCCTGTCATAGCCTTGATGATTTTCCAACGGAACTGGATGAAAAAGAGGCAGAGAGTCTGCTAAATGCATTTGCCGTGGCCTGGCACCCGGAACTGTTGGCATCCTCGCGTGTCATTCCCAGCTGGCATCGATCCGATGAACCTCCCCAGTTTCTGGCAGACCGCCTGCTGCTTGTTCCCAAAACCTCTGAAGACTGGCTCCCTTACGGCTGGATTGAAGAAGCAGAAGCAAATGGTGCGACCGTCGTCAGCGGGAAAATTCACCGGGAAGAAATGACAGAAGCCGCGCTACTACCCCTTCGTTCAGCGGAAGAAGGAGCGGAAACGACCCAGAAAATCGAATTATCCAGCGATCTGGTCGCTGATTTTTATGCGCTGGGGTCCTGTTATATCCAACTCGAACTCTTAACGCGCTGCATGCATCATTTCAGCAGTCTGGATGAAGCGACGATTCAACGGGAAGCCATCGCGGCTGCCGATGCCGTCCTGGCAGATGATAATGAGGCGGCGCGCGCTCATCTCAAAGCCTGTTTTGAAGTGTTACTCGAAAACCGTGAGCGGTTTTATCCGATCGACTGTTATCTGATTGATCTGTGTCTGCTGACTCCGGAATGGGCGAATGAATCTTTAAAGCAGTCGATTGTAGATGAGCGTCCATTGAACATTCTGGTCAGCGGCGATGATCTGGAAACAATTGCCAGTCAGAATTCTGAGCTCATCTCGCTGTTAACCAAAAGTTGTCAGGATCGCGAGAGCGAAGTGATCGGTGGCGAGCAGGATCAGATATCAACACCCGTTGTCCCTGTGGAATCTGTGATCTGGCAGTTACAGTCGGGTACGAAAACCGCTCAGAAATTAATCGGGATGACGCCGACGACGTGGGCGCGACGCCGCTTCGGGCTGGCTTCTGTTCTGCCGATGCTGTTACATCGATTTGGATTTCATTCCGCTTTACATCTGGTGCTGGATGACGGAATCTATCCCGATTACGAACAGAGTAAAATTCACTGGGAAGGAGCAGACGGGACGATCCTGGATGCATTTTCCCGAATTCCCATGTCGGCAGAGGGCGCTGCCGGTTATCTGCGATTTCCCCAGAGAATGGCGGAATCGATGGAGGAAGATCAGGTAGGCGCGTTAATGTTCGCTCACTGGCCTGATGTGAAATCACCTTTTTTTGAAGACTTTAAACGCATCCATCATTATGCGCCCGTACTGGGCAGCTTTGTGCTTCTCAATGATTTTTTTCAGAACACAGAATCTTCGGGACGGCATTCATCCTACGATGCACGGGAATATCTATCCCCCTTTCTGAGCCAGCTGGTTGCGATGCGCAAGCCGGATCCTCTCAGTCGTTTTATCAATCATTTTGCCCGTCATGATGAGTTCACCGCAGGGCGCTGGTTCCATACGGTAGCACGTGCCATCTATGGAAAACCGGTGGAAGATGAATCGCTGCTGAAGGTAGAACGGGATATTGAACGCGGGCATCCTGATGCAGACGAGGAAGCAACGCAGCATGCAATTGAGGCACTGCAGGGGTTCTGTGATGAAGGTGTCGCACAACTCGCAAAGATCGTTCTACAAGGCGCAGAACAGCATCAGAGTGGTGTTCTGTTGTTAAATTCCCTGTCATTCTCGCGGCGTGTGGTTGTGGATCTGCCTGATTTTCCCCACGAACCAATAGCTCATCCAGCCGTCAAAACAACACAATTTGATGAAACTCGAAAACAGGCCGTCGTGGAGCTTCCCGCTGCCGGATTTGTCTGGCTGCAACCAGGTCAGATCCCTGCTGCACCACTCAAAAGCAGTGTACCCATCGCAGAACCGCTCCTGCTGCGGAATGAATATTTTGAAGTACATATCCACGAAGAAACCGGTGGGATTGCACAGATTAAAGAATACGGCCGCAAGCCAAATCGACTGAGCCAGCAACTGGCGTATCGCTTTCCCTATCAACGTAATATTTCCACTCCCGGAGCGTTAGGTGACTGGGATACGAAAACTCCTTACTCGGCGATGCGCGCTGTGAATGTAGAACTCACCTGCGCAGGTCCGGGGATGGGGGAGATCGTGACAACCGGAGAAATTTACGACCAGGTCAGTGATACGACACTGGCCACTTTTCGGCAGACATTTCAACTCTGGCGTGGACGCCCGATCCTGGATGTGAAAATCGAACTGGATGTGCACACACTTCCTGATGGTAATCCCTGGGATCATTATTATGCAGTCCGTTTTGCCTGGGGAGACAGTACGGCTTCGCTCACCCGGTCTCTGCTGGAAAGCGCACATGCTTTCCAGGGAGAACGATTTGAAGGCCCGCATTACTTTGAAATTGCGGAGGGAGAAGAACGGGTCACGATCTTGAATCATGGTTTACCTTTTCATCGGAAAACCGGTCCCCGCATGCTAGACAGTATGCTGATCGTGGAAGGCGAAACAAAACGAGAGTTTCAGTTCTCGATTGCCATCAATCAGAACTTCCCCATGCAGATCGCGCGGAATGTGATGGTGCCAGCGGGAAATTATTCGAGTCTGGTCGGTCCTCCCCGCATGGGAGATCAGGGGTGGCTGTTCCATGTCTCTGTGAGCAACGTTCAGATTACTCGCGTCATGGATCTGCAGGAATCTGTCCACGAAGCGTCCCCTGATTCGTCGGGAAAAAAATCAGGATTTGCCGTGCGTCTGATTGAAACCGAAGGGATTCACCGCTCTGTTAAACTCAGATGTTTCAAGTCTCCCGTGAGTGCCCGACAGCGCGATTTTCATGGTAAGACAATCGTCGAACTGCCTGTCGAAGAGGATGCCGTTCTGGTGGAAATGTCACCTTACGAAATCGCAGAAATCGAAATCATATTTCAGGAAACAGTTTCATAAATGATCGTGACGATTGATGGTCCCGCAGGCTCCGGGAAAAGTACTGCCGCAAAGGGCCTGGCTGACAGACTGGGTTTTGAATTCCTGGATACCGGTGCCATGTACCGCTGTGTTGCCTGGGCCGTAATTGAAAAACAGGTCGACCCGACTGATGAAACTGCAGTGGTACGCGTCAGCCAGCAGATTCAGATTACATTCTCTGATGCCCATGTGCTGGTAAATGATAAAGAGGTTACGGGGCTGATTCGGACCCCGGAAGTCACAGAGGTAGCCTCAGTGGTGGCTCAATATCCGGGGGTGCGCGAAGAACTGGTTCGGCTGCAGCGCGATGCTGCCTCTGGAATCGATATTGTCAGTGAAGGCCGCGATCAGGGGACCGTGGTATTTCCGGATGCCTTCTGCAAATTTTTTCTGGTCGCAGATCCCCAGGAGCGGGCGCGGCGCAGGCATGAAGAACTGCAGGCGGAAGGCAAAGACGTCACGGTCGATGAAATTCTAGAGCAGATTTATCAACGCGATCAACGGGATGAACAGCGCGACGTCGCCCCGTTGAAGGCGGCAGACGACGCGCTGGAAATCAATACTTCGATTCTCACAATAGATGAAGTGTTAGATCAGCTCGAACAGACGGTTCGTGAGCGAATCAGTTCTTGATCACGCTAACCTTCGTGCGTGCTCCCGATTAGAACTGCAGTGTCAGTGTAACTGTCGTCCGGCTGTCCAGCAGATCTTTTCTGTTCGAGATGGGAAATTCCCAGACACCGGCAACCGACAGGCATGAATTGAGCCGGTAGTTGGCACCGACTGCAGTCGTCACCACATTATTCCCCGCCACACTGGATGAACCCAGATTGATCCAGTCTCCCCCTTCGATGCTTAACGGGAGAGCCTGACCGCTCTTGGTATAAACAATCCCATTGAGTTCCGCGACTGCAGAAAGTTTGCTGGTAACAGGATGATCGTAGTGGATGCTGTAATAGATGGACTGTGATTCTTCGGCAGTATCGCCTGGTAGATGATAGCCGGAGGATGCGATCAGGTGACCGCTGCCGATCTGTTTACCGATGGAGACATAAGGAGTCCAGACACCATCACCATTCCCCTGGAAAACGCGAGAACTGCCGTTGGTTGCTTCATAGATCAGTCCACCAGATAAGAGGAACTGATTTTCCACATCCCGGATCAGAACATACTTCAGTCCCAGCCCGATGTCGGACCAGCCGGTTCGGTTTCCGACACCACGCGTCTGCAGCGTGTTGTAACCGTCTTTGACGGCAATGATCGAAAGTCGTTCGTTCAAGGCAATTCCCAGTTGTAGTGCGTAAACCTGCAGGTCCCCTGCCCCCAGCACGGGGGTCTGGGCATCGATCATCTGATTGATGAAGATGCCTCTTACATAAGTCAGAGAACGGGGGTCAATCGACCAGACCGGATTACTGACTGGCATCACGAAGTCATCAAAGCAGTGGTCACTGGGAAATTTATTGAGTAACGGAATACGGTCACAAAGTGTGCAGGCTTTGCAGTCATACGGCGCACAACTGCAGACCGGAGTCTGACAGGTACATGTGGCGCAGTTGCATCCAGAACCAGAGGGACACACAGCTGGCTGTTCAGCGGGCGCTGTGATCAGCAGGTCCTCCGTTTGAGTGGGAGGAGCCAGATCTGTAGAAGGTTGTACCAGGGGAGGTGCCGGAGCCGCTTCCAGGTCAATGACACCTTCCGCAAACACTTGCTCCAATGTTTGAGGCGGATGAGCTTCATTCGCAATGATTGCTGACGAACTGAGATGAAATACAAACAAGCTCAGCAGAAGTAGCGAAATTCTCATAGTGCCCCCTGGAAGAAATAAGACGATAAAGTCCAATATTGTCGTTGAGTCAGAGATCTTATTTTTATCTCTCTGGATGTATCGACTATCATCATTTCGAAGAATAGGTATATGAAATAAAGTTTATTTGTTTTGTGGAATTGCATGGAAATGCTGTAGGCAGCAATTGTTCCTGTTACATAAAAAAAGCACGTCTGAATGACGTGCTTTTTAAAAGGCAGATTTACATTGGCACTGTAATATCAGTGTTTAATGAGGCTTAGCATCATTTGACCAGTTCCATTTTATGTTGAGTCTTAGTGACTCTAGATCGCATCACATTTGACCATAGCGTCTCTCAATCGATTATACTCGGTCCAAATAGACCTGGAGACGCTATACAAAAACTGGACATCGTCCAGGGAACGGTTGCTAAGTGAATGCAACCGTCTTCTCTGTTTAGTGCATCAACTGCTTTTCGAAATCGATATCGTACTTTTTCATCTTCTTGTATAGCGTGGTCCGGTTGATCCCCAGCGCTTTCGATGTATTCTGTCGGTTCCAGCCATTCGCTTCCAGAGCTTCAATAATAATCTGACGTTCGGGATTAGCCAGCGCGGTTTTCAATGAACCATTGCTCAAGCGATTTTCCGAAGAGAGTGAGTAAGATTGTTCCTGGCGAATCTGTTCCGGCAGGTCGTGCATGCGAATATAGTCACCTTTTGTCAATACGACGCAACGTTCAACAACGTTGATCAATTCGCGCACATTACCCGGCCATGAGTATTTCAGCATAGCCTGTGTTGCGGAAGCATCAAATCCGTTGATTGATTTTCCGATCTGTTCGTTATAGACCTTCAGGTAGTGTTCAATCAGCAGCGGTATATCGCTGATTCGTTCCCGCAAAGCGGGTTGTGTGAGGGTGATGACATTGATCCGGTAATAGAGGTCCTGTCTGAACTCCCCTTTGGCCACCATTTCTTCCAGGTTCTGGTTGGTAGCAAGAATCAGACGAATGTCGACAGAATGAGTGACGTTGTCACCGACGGCTTCAAATTCCCGATCCTGTAAGACCCGTAGCAGCTTTACCTGCAGGCTCGGCGATGCAGTTGCAATTTCGTCCAGGAACAGCGTTCCGCCATCTGCTTGAAGAAACTTACCGATCTTGTCGTGAGAGGCTCCGGTAAACGACCCGGCTTTATGTCCAAACAGTTCACTTTCCAGTAAGGAATCGGGCAGCGCACCACAGGCGACTTCGACGAACGGTTGTTTGCAGCGGTCGCTCAACTGGTGGATCGCACGGGCGGTCATCGTTTTTCCAGTACCGTTTTCTCCCAGAACGAGTACGGTGGTACGCGTATCAGCCACACTTTCAATCAGGTCAAACATTTTCTGCATTTTGTAGTCTTGGCCGACGATGTTCGAGAGACCAAATCGTTGATCAAGTTGTGCCTTGAGCGATTTATTCTCTTCGACCACTTTGCGCTGATCCAGGCAGCGTTCGATCGTCAGGCTGAGTTCTTCGTCAATGACAGGTTTGGTCAGATATTCAAACGCACCCAGGCGGATTGCTTCGACGGCGCTCTCAATGGTTCCATAACCGGTGAGCATGATGACCGCAGTATCCGGTGCATTGTCTTTCACCCATTCAAGCAGATGGAAACCATCCTGATCAGGCAAGTTCACGTCACAGACAACGACCTGAAAGGGAAATTCCTTTAAGCGCTCAATAGCATCCAGGCAACTGAGAGAAGTTTCGGTGCGATGCCCGAGGCTTCTCAGGTAATCTGCCATCGCTTCCAGAATATATTGATCGTCATCGACTACCAGTAAGGAACCAGAGTTTGTCTTCATTGAATTATGTCTCGCCAAAGTGTGCATGTTAGCTGTAATCGTCGTACAACTGTGTCTTGGGTAAAATACAGCCAGTCGATAGCTGAATTTACAATCTGAATTGAAAATCTGTGTAACTGCCCGGTGGGAAATCAATCCATGATCTCGGCCGAACGAACTGCTGGATAAATCAGACCTCGTTACAGATGAGGTTCAGACCCAGACTTTCATGTCAGACAAAGTTGTCACCGGATCGGTGATGAAATCACCTGATGATGAAACTGGGAGTCAAACATAATGAAGGGATATTCAAACATAGATCACAGGTTTCAATCGGGCAACATGCGAAAGCGTCTCGCTGTTGTTTTACCGAATCAGTGGTGTGGAAAATCTCAGACGATGCATTTCAGGGTGTGTTTTTATGAACACGTTCTGTACCCTGTTAATCTTCACGATTGAGGATTGAAACGGTATTTCCGATTCTCCCGTCTTGTGAACTGGGCGTTACAACGGCCTGTAAGGCATAGAATCCCTCAGATTGACAGAGAACGTATAACTGATACATTCACAGGCAAGTTCTCACGTTTACCAGATTTATCTACTTTTAGATTAAATCAAGGCAGTGTCTGATGAGGGTAAAATCCTACGAAAATGAGTTTTTTCCGGTTTTCGTTGCGGAATCCGTTTGCTGACTTTGAAATTCAGCTTAGAGCAGGTTGTTTCCACTAAGGAATACCGATTGAGAACGAATGATAACTGTAAACACAGCCTTGAGATGGTGCGCTTGTACTGCTACTATTGGGGCTTACGTGGAAAAAATCCAGACTGTCAGTAGGCAGGTCGGTTGGTCTTGGCATGACAATTTCAGCGTTCGACTGGCTCTATTCACCGTTCCTACTGCAGAGAACACGAGCGAAGTTTGCAGTTGGTTCGGAAATGGTCTGTATTGTCGTGGCGAGTGACCAGACGATCTTTCCGATAAACAGGGTATTAATTTCCTGAAGATAGCCTCTCGTATCAGGCTCCTCAAAAGATAACAGCCGAGGAAGGCCTCCGTCAGGTACTGTCCCGGTCAAGAAAGTGGGAGTTGTCCGTTGTTAAGAGCGATAATAAGTGATATTCACGGTAATCTCGAAGCGCTGCAGGCGGTTCTGGCAGATATTGACAGCCGTGAGATCAGTGAAATTTATTGCCTGGGCGATATTATCGGCTACGGCCCGAATCCGCGCGAATGTATCGACCTGGTGCGAAAACGTTGTCTGAAGTCATTGCTGGGTAACCATGATCAGGCAGCCTTATTTGATCCGGAAGGCTTCAATGCAGGCGCTGAACGTGCTATCTTCTGGACGCGACGCATGCTGGAAACGGGCGATGCCTCGAAGAATCAGGATCGCTGGGATTTTCTGGGCGAACTGCCTCGAATGATTCGCGAAGAGAATATGTTGTTTGTGCATGGTTCTGCACGGAATCCATTGAATGAATATGTATTTCCGGAAGATATCTACAATCAGCGTAAAATGGAGCGGATTTTTGGTCTGGTCGACCAGTTCTGCTTTCAGGGGCACACACATATTCCCGGGATCTTCACAGAAAGTATGAATTTTCTTGCTCCGGATGAAATAGATTACGTTTACCCCTTTGGCCAGGAAAAATTTCTGGTGAATGTAGGTTCGGTCGGCCAGCCGCGCGATGCAGATAATCGTTCTTCCTATGTGATCATTGATGATGAGAAAGTCAATTTCTGCCGCGTCGATTATGACTTTAATACGACTGCTGAAAAGATTTACGATATTCCTGATTTAGATAACTTCTTAGGCGACCGCCTGCGGGATGGTCGATAACAATGGAACAAAAACGTCTCTTACTATTTGTCACACTGTCAGCATCAATGATATTTGTCTGGCAGCTGTTTATCTTCCCTAAACTCGCCCCTCCCCAGCCCGTAGTACAAAAAGCGGTCGAGAAGGATGCCAAAGAACCTCAGGCTGCCGATGCGCCTGTGGTGGCGAAAAAACCAGGGCAATTGGGGGATGAAATAATAGCCGAACAGAAGCCGGTTCCCCCCAAAGCGGACCTGCTGAAGAATCCTCACCGTACGATTCTCCTGGGGTCACTGGACCCAGACTCCGGCTATTTTCTGCAGACGAAAATTTCGACCCAGGGCGCATCACTGGTCGAGGCACACCTGAATGACCCCCTGTACCGCGATCTGAAAGATCCCAGACAACCGCTGAAAATTCTGGATGAGTTTAAAGCCGGCAAAGACTTCAAACGCAGCCTGGACCTGGATGTTGAACAACTGGATGCCAAGCTGGCCGCGTTAAACACAGACTGTCACTCAGCCAACTGGAAAATTCTGGAACTGGTAAAAGATCCCGAGGATGCCAAAATCATTCAGGCAGTTCGTCTGAGTCTGACGGCCCCGGATGGCAGTATTGAAGTTCAAAAGAAATTTGAACTCAAGAAATATCCGGTTCCAGAGGGACAGGATTCTCCTGAATTTCGTGAGTTTCGCGACACCGATCAGGCGGGGTACATGGTCCACTTTGATATCAAAGTGATCAACCACAGCCAGGCAAAACAGAACCTGGAGTATCAACTGCTGGGACCGATTGGGATTCCACTGGAAAATGCCGAAAATACACGGAAATTCCGAGACCTGCGCATTGGATTTCTGCAGGATGATAAGAGCGTCGAGACCGAAATATTTACAGCTCCAGACATTATTGAAAATGTGAATGCGCAACAGGTCGAGAAGTACAGTCGTGCATTTCAATTTGCCGGCGTGGATATTCAGTACTTCGCTGCCCTGCTGACGCCCGATGGAAAAAACTACGATCCCCAGCTGATTAACGGCGAAATGGAGTCCAACTATTCTGCCAGTATTGAGCCGGTTTTGATTCAGCATGATGTGAGACTGGAAACACAGAGCCGGATCACGGTCAAAGTCAATTCGAGAGATCTGGATCTGGCACCGGGTGCTGATATCACACACAGCTATGCGATGTATACCGGTCCCAAACGGGAATCCCTGCTGGGACCGCCACTCAATGCAACCGAAATTATGGACCTGGGTATTTTCGGGCCGGTTGCCAAGCTGATGCTCTGGCTGCTGACCACCCTGCATGGCTTTGGGTTGTCATATGGAGTCGCCATTATTGGTCTCACAATCCTTGTACGTGGCAGCTTGTATCCACTTTCTCGCAAACAGGCTATTGGTGCCCAGAAGATGAAAGAGCTGCAGCCACAGATTGCTGAGCTCAAAAAGAAATATGCGGACGATAAAGAAAAACTCGGCCGGGCGCAAATGGAGTTATTCAGTAAGAATAATTACAACCCGCTGGCCGGCTGTCTGCCGATCTTCATGCAGTTACCGATCTTCTTCGGCTTATATACGGCGTTAAATAATGCCGTTCAGCTGCGGGGCACCCCCTTCCTGTGGGTCGATAACCTGGCGGCACCCGATGCCCTGTTTCAAATGCCATTTAACATCCCCTTCCTGGGAAACCAGTTCAATCTGCTGCCCATAGTAACTGTAGGGTTGTTTGTAATGCAGCAGAAACTGTTCATGCCCCCGCCAACCGATAAAGATCAGGAACTCCAGCACAAGATCATGAACTATATGATGATCGGGATGGGATTCATGTTTTATCATGTTCCCGCTGGTCTGTGTGTGTACTTCATCGCATCCAGCCTGTGGGGAATCTGTGAGCGAAAGCTGCTGGACTATCAGTCCAAACGGCGTCCATCGACGGTTGTGGGAACCGATCCCAATGTGATCGAAGTCGAAGCCAAATCGAATAAAAAAAATCAGAACAGAAAAGATAAGACGGAAGAGCCACCCGCCAAAAAAGGCTGGTTTGCCCGTCTTCAGGAAATCGCAGATCAGGCGCAAGAGCAGGCAGCGTTGAATGAGCGGAAACAGGAGAATTCTCGAGACCGCGGACCGGGGAAAAAGTCTAAAAAACGCCGATAACCTGAGTCTGGATTCAGGGAGCAGGTCTGTTTGGTTTTCTGTGGACCGAGACGTTTTACTACGAAGCTGCTCCCGTAATGTTTCTTTATGAGATTCAGTATGAATCTGCAATTTGACGATACCATTGTCGCGTTAGCCTCTGCACCCGGAAGTGGTGCAGCAGGTCTGATTCGTGTCTCCGGTTCTGATATTATTCCCTGTCTGGAGCACTGCTTTCACTCTGATGATCAATGGCAGAACTCACGGCTGCCGACACGTCATCCCGGCACTATCAGACTGGCAGGCAGTGATTCACGATTACCGGGGGCACTCTATTTCTGGCCGACTGTGCGGAGCTTTACAGGGCAACCTCTGGCAGAATTTCATACGATCAGTTCGCCTCCACTGCTCGAGTCAGCCATCGAAAATCTGGCGGCACACGGTGCCCGGATGGCGCGACCCGGTGAGTTCACGCTGCGTGCGTTTCTGGCAGGACGTGTGGATCTGGTCCAGGCAGAAGCCGTGCTGGGAGTGATTGACGCATACGATCATGAAGAGCTGAACCTGGCGCTCAGTCAGCTGGCAGGAGGCGTCTCCACCAGGATCGGCGCTGCCCGGCTGGAACTGCTGGAACTGCTGTCAGAGCTGGAAGCCGGTCTGGATTTTGTGGAAGAAGATATTGAATTTATTGATCGCGAAACCCTGGTGAAACGCTTGCAGAAGATTCGTGCGTTCTGCGAGCACCTGTATCTTGACTCCTCAGAACGGATGGAATCGACGGGGAACCTGTCACTCGTACTGGCCGGTCTGCCGAATGCCGGTAAGAGTACTTTGTATAATGCTCTGGTAGGTGACAAGCAGGCGGCTCTTGTTTCCGACATCGAAGGTACCACCCGTGATTATCTGGCGACCTCCCTCAACTGGAACGGACAGCCGATTCAACTGATCGATACCGCTGGGCTTGAAGCGGGCGTGCATGGGATTTCAATCTCTGCTCAAGAGTTCCGCCAGCAGAAGATGACACAGGCAGACCTGGTCATATGGTGCACCGCGGCTGACTTGCGTCCTGAACTAAAAAGTGTTGATCAGTCACAGCGTGAGCAACTTGCCAAATCACAGAATGTCTTAACCGTTTTGACGAAAAGTGATCTCTCCCCTGCCCTGGCTGCGACCCACAAATGCGAAGTAGCCTTGAGTGTGGCTGAAGAAACCGGACTGGATGATCTCAAGCAACTGATTCTTTCGCGATTAACTGAATATCGTCGAGGCAGTCGCCAGTTGATCGGTTCAACCGCTTCCCGTTGCCGCGATAGTCTGCGTCAGGCGGGACTGGCATTACAGGCAGCGGAAGAAGCAGCGCAGTTACAAGTGGGTGAAGAACTGGTTGCGATTGAGATTCGCGAAGCTTTGCAGCATCTGGGGCAGATTGTCGGTCAGGTTTATACAGATGATATTCTGGATCGCATTTTCAGCAAATTCTGCATCGGCAAATAATTAATTGCTTACGTGTTAATCCTGATGAACCCATTCGGGGACGGTGCCAAACTCAATCCCGAGTTGCGGTACGAAATAGAACCACATGAATGCGGTCAGCAGAAAGACCCCAATCAGATTGAGGATGATGCCGTATTTGAGCATGTCCGACATTTTGATTTTACCCGATGCGAACACAATGGCATTGGGAGGCGTGGCAATCGGCATCGTGAAGGCGCAACTGGCTGAAATCGCAGCGGGAATCATGATCAGACGCGGGTCGATGCCCAGACTGACTGCCGTCGCCGCCATGATGGGCAGCACTGTATTCACAGTCGCGATATTGGATGTGAATTCCGTCAAAAACGTGAGCATCAGACATGCGGCAAAGATAAGTGCCCAAGGGGGCCAGCCTGTGATAAATTGTGAAAATACCTCTCCGACCCAGTCAGAGAGTTCCGTGCTGCTAAACGCGCTCGCGATCGCAAACCCGCCTCCAATCAGTAGCAGCACTCCCCAGGGAAGTCGTTCTGCCGTCTCCCAATCCATCAGGTATTGTGTTTCCCCCTGTTCCGATTTCTGAGCCGGGATTGCAAACATGAGTAACGCCATGCCCATAGCTACCGTGGAATCATGCACCCAGCCTGATGCGGAATCCACGGAAACACCCCACTTTGTCAGAAAATGAATCGGCAGTGTTTCCCAGCCAGGCAGCAGAACGAAATTTTCTCCAAAAGTGAGTGGTTTTCGGGTGATCCATAAAACGGCTGTGATCACAAACACAAGCAACATCAGGATTTCCGGTCGTGTCGGCTTCCCCAGTTTCCTGACATGTTCATTGATAATCGCTTTGGAGGACTCTTTTGAGCTCGCCAGCTTTGGCATATTCCAGCAGAGTACGATCCAGGTCAGCATCAGAAAGGTAATACCAAACGGAACCACCATGATCATCCACTCCCCAGCTGATAACTTAGGGCCATCAGGAAACTGAGAAGTCCAGATCGACTGAAATGCAATATTTGTAGGCGTTCCGATGAGTGTGGTCACCCCGCCAATGCTTGCGGAATAAGCAATACCCAGCAGTAAGGCGACCGAGAAATGACGAATTGCTTTTGAGGAGTCTTCCTGAGATTCAAACATGGACAGCTCGGAGATCGAACCGATAATCGCCATGCCAATTGGCAGCATCAGCAATGTCGAAGCAGTATTGCTGATCCACATCGAAAGAAAAGCGGTTGCAAATAAGAAGCCGAGCACAACCCGACGTGGACTACTGCCGATAACACGAATCGTATTTAACGCGATACGCCGATGCACGCCCCATTTTTCAATTCCCAGCGCAATGATGAATCCCCCCATATACAGGAAGATATTCTCATTCATGTACGACGCACTGACGGTTTTCGGGTTCTGAATGCCGAAAATGGGAAACGCGACCAGGGGGATCAGGCTGGTCGCGGCGATGGGAATCGCTTGCGTCATCCATAGAATCGCCATCAATGCCGTGACTGCGGCCAGACGCTGAGCCGAGGATGTCATGTCTGCAGGTGTAGGCAGATTCAGAACGATCAAAAATGCGATCAGGCTGAACAGCTTCCCGTAGAAGGGAATTCTGCTTTCTCCCGAATGTGATGAGTCGCCAATCACGAATAGAGTTATCCCGTATTATCTCAGTACAACATTCGTAGAGAGTAGGTGTCAAGATCAGGATGCACATGGATGCGAATGGTTATTCGTCATCGGATATCGGGTGAATGAACTGATGACCTTTAGGCCGTACCGTCAAAACCGGACAGGATGCCTTGCGAACCACTTTTTCTGCGACACTGCCCAGCAGCAGATGTGCGGTGAAAGAACGTCCGTGCGTACCAACTACGATCAGATCAATCTCTTCCCGCTTGGAGTATTTTAGGATGTCTACAAACGGATTTCCGTGTACCCAGTGGGTTGAAATTTCCAGACCTGCTTTGTCTTCATCCAGGATCCAGTTATCCAGCCGGGTTTTGGCGAAGTTTTCAAAGTCTTCTTTGGGAGGCAGTGCGTAGCTCTCAAACATAGGCATATAGACCACAGGGTCTTCAATCACATGCAGCAAATGCAGTTGGGCACCGAATTTTTTTGCCAGTTCGACTGCATACTGAGTCGCTGCCTGAGAGGTTTCGCTGAAGTCTGTTGGAATCAGGATTTTTTTGATGTCGATCATGAGCATTTTCCTTGTATTTACCGAGCTGGCAATCTTTGCGTGCTTTGCAAGAAGAATTCATTATAAGAGGTGTTTGTCTGGAAACAATAGCCGGGGAAACCGCAATCACGGATTCGTAAAACTGTTTCTTTAAATTGTAAAGAATTCGGAGTCCTCGTTTGTGAATCTGCTTGTATCTCCTTATGATGAAAGTACCTCTGCCCGAAAGACGGGGTGGTTACGTCATTGAAAAATGGAACAATATATAGAGAATCCTAAACGTTTAAATTGTGGAGTCAGAAAATGGAAAAATGGCCTATTGGTGTATTCGCCTCGGTTGATGCAGGATTAGGAGTGCATTTTGACGTGGTTCAGGAGTTGGGAATTCCCACCATTCAGATCCATGCACCTCACAAACAGACGCGAACTCCCGAAGTGGCTCAGGAATTTCTGGAACGCTGCAAAGCCGCCGGGATCAAACTCACTTGTGTCTTCGGCGGATTCGATGGCGAAAGTTATGCAGATATCCCCACCACAAAACAGACCGTCGGGCTCGTTCCCGCTGAAACACGGGCAGCCCGCGTTGAGGAAATGAAAGAGATTTCAGATTTTACCAGATTACTCGGATGCGATACCGTCGCTCTGCATATTGGCTTTGTTCCAGAAGATCGTGAATCAAACGATTATAAAGAACTGGTCAAGGTCACACAGGGCCTGCTGGATCATGTCAAAGTGAATGGACAGAACCTGAATCTGGAAACAGGTCAGGAGTCTGCAGACCATCTGCTGGACTTCATCAGTGATGTCGGTCGAGATAATCTGAAAATCAACTTCGACCCGGCTAATATGATCCTGTATGGAACAGGCGACCCGATCGCTGCCTTGAAACGCGTTGGGCATCTGGTTGGCAGTGTCCACTGTAAGGACGCCACCTGGGCTGCTGAGGGCAAACGGGGTATCGACTGGGGAGCGGAAGTTCCTCTCGGAGAGGGCGATGTCGGTATGGGAACCTACCTGCGGACTCTGGATGACATTGGATATACCGGCCCGCTGACAATTGAACGGGAAATCCCCGAAGATCGCGAACAGCAGAAAGCTGATATCGGCAAAGCCGTTTCGCTGTTAACAGAGCTGAAAGAGCAACTCAGTTAAACTGAGGGGACTGCACTTTGAATTCAGCAAAGTGAACGTTTCGGAGACCGTTTGTGAAAACACTGATTGAAGACGTGACCTGTGCCGGATGTTATTGTGCATGCGATGATATTCAAGTGACGAGCGACGGGCAGCAGATTCAGGAAGTTCAAACCACCTGTTCTCAGGGGCAGGTCTGGTTTGAACGTGCAGCGATCACAGATCAACTGGTTCCCCGGATTCTGGGAAGACCTGTATCTCAAAAAGAGGCCATCGAACGGGCTGTCGAACTGATTCAACAGTCGCTGGCACCACTTGTAACCGGTCTGTCTCAGTCCTCTACCGATGCCCAGCGCGCTGCTGTCGCTTTGGCAGATCAACTGGGAGCAACGATCGACACTGGTGCTGCGGCGGTGACGAGAGCCCTGCAGCAGGTGGGAGAGGCCACCTGCACTCTCGGCGAAGTACGCAGCCGTGCCGACCTGATTATTTACTGGGGAGCAGCGGACCTCCTGGTGAATGCAAACCATCGACAGAGTCTGGAAACAAATTCCGCGGAAGTCTCTCGTAAAGTCATCGTGATGGGGGAAGCATGTTCGCGCGAGACTGAGTTTGCAGATGAATACATCCAGGTGGAACCCGAGCGGGAACTCGAGGTCATCTGGCAGCTTCGTGCACTTCTGAAAGGTGTGGACCTTGCCGGAAAAGAACCAGTAGGGATTGCGGAATCGGAACTGCAGTCACTGGCTTCACAACTGAAACAGAGTAAATACAGCGTCTTTTTTACCGGGCCAGAATTCAAACAGGGGGCCCTGGCGCATCGCAAACTGGAAGCGCTTTCACTGCTGATCAAAGAAATTCAGAGCGAACGTCGCTGCCACGCAATCACCGTACCCGCTGCCAAGGAGACCAAGGGCGCAGAACATGTACTGGCCTGGCAGACCGGGTATGCGGCTGCGGTCAATTTTGCTTCGGGGTTTCCCCGCTATTCACCAGGCGAGTATCAGGCCACTCGCTTGCTGGAACAGTCGGAAGTCGATCTGTGTATTCTGGTGGGAGGCAATCCACAGGCAGGATTATCAGAACAGACAATCAAATGTCTGAGCAATATCCCGTCCATCCAGATTGGTCCCGCTTTGATCAAGGACTTTCAGCCTCACGTATTCCTGCCGGCAGGCATCACCGGGATCCATTTTCCAGGTTCGATGTACCGCTATGATGGAACGCCACTCCCCTTGCGTGGCTTTCTGCCCACTGTTCAAAATAGTGAAGCGGAAGTGCTGATACAGATCAGTAAAACTCTATAGTTTCTTAGATACTCACTCACGTCAGAGAAACCCCTCCTTTGAATGTTACCTGATCGGTAAATTCGGAGTAACAGGCACATCGCGAATCAGAATTTTGCGTCGCAAATCCCTCCTCAATGATGTTTTCCTGTTTTTGAAACTAGGCTTACAGTGAGAGAATTCTTTACGAGAGAGTAAGCGTTCTATTGATAATCCGCTGTTTTGAATCGGCTATGGTTTAAGATCCGATTGCCTCATCAGGTTGTGAAAATGTCTACAGAAATAAAAGAACAAACAGATCTGTCCGTTGATTCTCAGATTAATCCTCAGGATACCGTCTCCATACGCGTCGAAGATCTGATTGTGGGGCGCAGAATCAATCATCCGATCTATGATACAAACGGCGTGTTACTGTTGGCTGCTGATTCAGTGGTAAATTCACGGTTCAAGCAGTTATTGCGCGACCGGAAAATGCCTCAGGTTGAGATTCATAGTGACGATGCCGCCTCCGTCAGCCTGGGAGGGTTGGCTGCAGATTCCATGCTGCAGGAAGGAAACCAGGGAATCTTTTCAACGGAACTGACCGCAAAACTGGACCGGTTAATTGAATCGGGTTCGATGTTCGTCGCCAACACCGGACCGGCAGTCCGGGATTCCATGGTGATGCATGGCTGTAAGGGTTACGATGCAGCCCACCGCGAAAAGTTATTTGAACAGCAGCAGCAATTTGGTGAGTCCCTGGATGGGATGATGCGTGGTGCCCTCACAGGGAAAACTCCCAGTGGAGCAGAAATTACCGGGATGGCAGCCAGTTATCTGACACAGCTGACTTCTGATGCAGACAGTGTGATCTCGGCCGCGGCTGAAGCTGGTAAAGACGAATCACTCTCGCAGCATTGCCTGCAAATGTCATTGCTGGGCATGGCAATTGGCACCGAACTGAATCTTGATGAGAACAATGTTCGCAACATCGGTTTATGTGGCCTGGTTCATGACTGGGGGATGGTTCGTGTTCAGGAGAAAATCGGCAAAGGACGTCGTCAACTGAGTCCGCTGGAACGCATGGAGATGCAGAAACATCCGATTTTCTCACTGGAAATGCTGGAAAATGTGGCAGGAATTCCCAGTATTGTGCCGGTCGTCTGTTATCAGGTGCACGAGCAGCCTAATGGCCTGGGGTATCCACGACAGCGATCACAGAAAATGATTCACATGTTTGCCCGCATTCTGAATGTCGCGCATTCCTATGTTTCTCTCACGAGCTCCAGGGAAGACCGCCCTGCTCTGATGCCTTATGCGGCCATGGAATATCTGTTACGGCTGACGAATGATAAAACAATCGATCAGGCACCCATGCGGGCTCTATTAAATCTGCTCTCTCTGTTTCCTATTGGGAGTATCGTGATTCTCACCGATGGAAGTGCAGCCAGAGTCATCCGCCGAAACAAAGATTATTACACCAGCCCGATCGTTCAATTAATTCAGACTTCCGATGGCAAAAATGTGGATCCGCTGGATCCGGACAGTATTATCGATCTAAATGAAAGTGAACTGGAAATCGATCAGGCCTTGCCTACCCCCGGTAAAGATGAGATCGATTTATCGTCGGATCTGTTTGATGATCAGATCTAAGCAGCTTTGATCGTTATAACACACAGATTCCTCACAACTTAAACAATGAATTTACCAGTATTTGCAGCAGATCAGACCAGGAAACAGGAAAACTCATGATTCCTGACGAGGAAGTGGTGGTTTTGCTTGAAACTCAGAGTGGAATGGCTTATATTTCCATCTCGCTTCCATTAAGCAATGATTGCATAGGGGGTTAACGCCTTATCTCTCATGCGGAAACGAAGGGCATGTAGCTCAGTTGGTAGAGCACAGGACTGAAAATCCTGGTGTCGGCGGTTCGATCCCGCCCGTGCCCACTTTTAATAGATAAAAACCATGTCAGGCGGGAATGTCAGTTGATATTCCCGCCTGTCTGTTTTTGAAGGGTCTCTTTTTGCACCCCCCTGAACTTCCTGGCAGTTCACGTAGAAAGTCTTTTGCTTCTGGGCTCATGCCCAGTTGCGCGTCCCTCTCAGCCAACGATTCAAAATCGTTCAGGGTATGCTGTCTTCCATTTCATCACCATAATCAGGATCATCTGGGACAATTTCAATAAAGTGGTGACGACGCGAAAGAGCCGCTGACCGTATTCCGTTTCGACCAGGGCCGGGAATCAACTGATAATCAATGACTTTCCCAGAGTGATCGGTATCGGCTTCAGCATAGCCGTACTGGTAACAGTGCTGTTTCCAGTGCCTCAATTCCTGACTGGATAGTGTAGATTGGATCGCCTGAATAATGATCACGGCGATGAATGCAACGGTGGTGACTTTCATTAGAAACTCCCCTATTGCGTGCCCGCTCTGCTTAAAATAACAATATCAGCGCAGTGATTCCAGATGTATTTCATATTTGTCCACACGATATCCTTTTTCTGGTGCTATTCTTTTGGCCAGATATGTGTCTTCCTCATTAAATGATTGACAACCAGGGGGGGGCGAGTATTCTACATAATGGTTGAGGATTCCAAGACTTATATTCTGACTTATAACTAAGTGGGGAAGTTGTTATGAAAATATTGTTAGCTGCTTTGGTGCTGTTAAGTGGCTCAATCGTGGAAGCTGCTGACCAACCATCGATTACTGTATCGGCGAAGAGCGAGATTCAAGTGGCGCCTGATGAAGTCGTACTCTATCTGTCAGCCCATACACGCGACAAACATCTTTCGATTGCCAAACGCGATAATGACGAGATCACCACAGCCGTAATGAAGGTGTTTCCCCGCTATTCGATTCCGGACGAGGATGTAAAAGTCACTGATCTGCAAGTCGATCCGGATTACGGCAAATATGATAATCGATCAGAAACCCCCCTCGCTTATGAATTTGTCCGGTCGATTCGAGTGCGTTTGACCAACTTTAAACACATCGAACCTTTAATTTCAGATGTCATTGAAGCAGGCTTGAATGATATAAGCCGTTTACATTTTCGCGTGAGTAATCAGCGGAAGTATCAGTTCGAAGCACGAAAACTGGCGATGACCTATGCCCGTGAGAAAGCAGTGCACCTGACCGAATTAACCAATATGAAACTGGGATCTCCCTTGCGAATCGAAGAGGGGATTGAATCAAACTGGAACGCCGGCGGGTTTGGTGGCGCAATGGTGAGGCAGGAACAGTCGCAACCTCTGCCCGATCAAAAACCTGCTCAGCCGGTTGAATCAAAGTTGATGCTGGTCAAGCTGCAGAAAGATAAAGGACAGGAGGAAAAAACGATCCAGATTCTCTCGTCACCTGGTCAGATTACTATTTCTGCAGAGGTGACTGTGGAGTTCGCAATGTCATCTGAGTGACAGTGACCGTACTGGAAAACCACTATAGATCCAATAGATTGACAGCCCGGTATTGTCTGTTAGTATCAGCTGTACTCAAGGTCCCATCTGCCAAATCTGAACGTGGTGCCCTGCTCTGCTTTTTGAATTCAATTTTTGTCAGAAAGGATTCCCATGATCAGTACCGCAGAAATCAGCATGTATCCGTTTCAGGAAAACTATAAGGAACTGATCAAAGCCTTTATTGCCAAACTGAGCTACTACCCTGATCTGCGCGTGACGCCGGGGCCAACTTCGACGGTGGTGATCGGCGAGTACGAGCAATTGATGACGTGCCTGACAGAAATGTTTCGCTGGAGTCATGAGGAACATGGCAAAGCGGTCTTCGTCGTTAAAATCATGCCTGGGTATGAGCCCTCATGAGTCGCGGGGCGCAGTCGATGCGAGTCTTATCCCAGATACTTCTGTTGCTTCTGATGGGTTGCACTTCAGATCGACCACCGAAGGAGCCATCCGGTGACAAAATGCCGGCTGACGCAGCGGCCGCATTGCAGGAAGCATCGGCTTGGGAACTCTTCTCGCTCGATCCCTGTATCGAAGAGGATCTGGATGACACCAGCAGATTTCATGGCTGGAAAATTCTGGGGTCCACGCAGTTTACCGATACAAAGGCCAGGCAGAAACTCATGCAGTCTCTGGAGGATAGTGTTGCCGCCAATCCGGGTATGGTTGCCGCCTGCTTCGCACCACGTCATGGACTTCGAGTCAAATACAAAGACCAGCAGCACGATTTCGTGATCTGCTTTGAATGTTACCGGGCAATCAGGTACACGAACGACCAACAACGAGAGGGATTCAACCCCACCGACGCACCAGCTGACGCATTCAACCGTGTGCTGAAAGCCGCGGAGGTCCCCCTGCCTGAACCACCCGCTTTTTAAGCTGCGGCTTGATTTGATTGAGAAGTAATGTTGCTCAACTTTCAGGTTAATCACGAATTAGGGGGGCAATCATGGATCAACTGGAAACGATCGAACTGAAAACGCTTGTGCCTGCGAAAGACTTTGCGCCTTCTTAACGGTTCTATGAAGATCTCGGCTTCAAGATTCCGTAGACGTCCGATGATCTGGCCTATCTCCATTTGGGGAGCTGCACATTTCTGTTACAGACTTTCTATGAGAAAGCGCTGGCGGAAAACTTCATGATGCATCTCTCTGTCAAAAGCGTGGATGCCTGGTGGGAACACGTTCAGAATCAAAAAATCACAGAGAAGTACAACGTGAAAGTGACCGAACCAGAGCAGCGCTCCTGGAAAATGCGGGATTTCGTCCTGACTGATCCTTCAGGCGTCTTGTAGCGGATTTCCGAAAACACCGATTGAGCCAGATGCAAAACAGGCGAATTCCGCTTACGGTTCACGGAGTAGCAGCCAGAGGATCATCGCAAACAGGCCGAGTAGTCCCAGTCCGATATGCAGAGCCGGAACGCTGATGATTCCTGCCAGTGTATTGCCGGTCGTGAACGGCCAGAATGGATGCATGTCATCATGCATCAGGCTGTCGAGAAAGACGTGTGATACCCCACCGATCAAACCCGCCAGCAGCGACTGATTGAGAAGTCGGGTCTTTGGTGTCTGGCTCAGCCGCGTTTTCCAGCGTGAACCAGCGGGCATCCAGCGGACGACGATCAGCACGACGCCCCACATGATCAGACCGGCGATGAGGCCGACCACACTGCCGCCGAGATAGGTATGCAGGTAACGGTGGAGCGGCAGTTCATCTCTGCTCAGATAGTACAGCACTTCCACATCAATCAGGACGTTCGCAGCCATGAAGGATGTCAGCCAGAATGAACGGGGGCCAAAAACTTTAGTCAGCAGTCCGGGGCTGAAATGAAACGGTGTGAGCGGAATGAGAAATTCTCCCTGGCGGAATGTTGAATTCGATTCATTGAGGAATGATTAATATTCAGTTTCCTGTCGTGGCGAACAGGTATCGAGCCCAGAGATGATCCTCTTCCCCCCCGTCAACGATTTTCTGATGACACCAGTCTGTGGGGTACAGGTAAGTTTCGTCATTTAACTGAAGCGGAAGGCCAATTGTGGCTCTCCATTCACAATTGACATTGGATCGAACAACCTCTCCCACATAAGATCCCCATAAGATGGATCTTTTAGTAATCTGGTCTTCCGAAAATGGTGTCTCCAGGTGTTCACGATGCATTTGACCTAAGATCTGATCGACTTTTTTGATCGATTCGGGAGAGTAATCCAGATCAACATCATATTCATTATTTGCGATGTCTACTATTTTAGCAGCATCTTTTTTCATCATGCCTGCCAGAGTCGCATCATTGAATCCAGGGTTGTAATTGTAGTATTGCAGAAATATCGCGTATCCCGCGATCAGGATAAGACAGGCAACTAATATACGAATTCTGCTTTTCGGAGATGATTCGGCCATGAGTGAAAGCATCTGACTTTGAAAGAACGGTCCCGTTGTGTATGAGAAAGACGGAAAGCTATTTTAGCTTACACCGGATCAACAGAGAATGCCGAATTCCGGGGGAAATCAGGATTCTCAAGTTGCCATTGATTTTTTATGCCTGGGTCTGCATTCTGTGAAGAAAGGAAACGGAAGACAGCCTGACTCAATCACAGGGAGATCCTCGTATGCCCGGTTTTTTTGAGATGATGATTCTCAGTTCCATTCTGCTGATCGGGGTCGTTCCCTTCTGGATGATCTGCAGCAAAGCCGGTTTTCCCGGCTGGATCAGTCTTCTGATCTTGTTCCCCGTTCTTTATATCGGACTGTTGTTCTTTCTGGCGTTCGCGGAATGGCCTGCTCTGCAGGAGAGGATAAATCAAGATCCGATTTAAGTGGAATGCAGCACTCAGGATGTGTCAGGTTCGGCTTCATGATGGTTTTATTAAATGTTATTTTCCTGCTCGCGTTATTTTTTATGACATTTGCCGTAATCGCGGCAGTGGTGTGGGGATGCTTGTACCTGGCGGGAATCCGCCACAAACGGCGGTGGCTGATCGGCTCATTCGCCGTGTATTGTCTTTGTCTTGTTATGTTCGATTTCATACTGTCACGTCCTGCGGCTGTTTTCGAACGCACATTCGGCTTTGCTCCGACTGCTGAAGTAATTGAACTGGAGTCATCGATCTGGATATTGGGGGATGAGGGAAAAATTACAATCGCTTTTATTGGCAATCGCGAAACGGTGGAACAGATATTGAAAGCGGTCTGCAGAGGGAACCGGATGTGGGGAAGTCCGAGCATTATCACCGCAACTTTTCCCGGGACTTCGGAAATGAAACGGAAGACCTCTATTTCAATCCGTCGACAGGACGCGTCAGATACTTCTGGAGTGGTGTTGATTAGACTGTTTCCAGTTTTTAAGGCAGGTCTCCAGGGCCATTTGGATCGAGTATAATAGATTGAATGACGCTATGGTTAAAATGTGATACACTCTGATGAAGCAGTGTAATGTTTCCTGTCGGGAGTTTTAGAACTGCGACGAGTAACCTGTTTCATGAATCAGGTAAAATATGACAGTCGGTCGTAGATTACTCCAACTGTTTTCGCCCTGCTGACTTCTCATGTCCCCGGAAACTGGCTTACTAAGCTGCATCCGATCTAGATGGTTTCTAAGACGTCAGTAAATAGTGTGTCCATCATGTTCTGCAGTGTGTTTTGATTAAATGGTTTTTTGATAAATCGATAGCCTTTTGCCGCGAGATTGACGTGGTGAAGATCAGGAGTAGTATCTCCTGTGCAAAAAAGCACGGGAGGCGGGTTTCCCAGTTTACAAATACTTTCATAAGCTTCTGTACCCGTCATCTGCGGGATCGAAATGTCAATCACAAGTCCCTGGATGTTATTTCGTTCCCGTCGATATATCTCCACCGCTTCACGTCCAGTAAACGCGGTAATGATTTGATATCCCAGATCATGCAGCATTCACACAGTGACCAGCGTTGAGATAGAATCATCTGCAGTAATCAATATCGTTTTGTTCTTTGAAGACAAATCTTTTTCAAGAAACAGCTCTTGGTCAAATGCGTCTTTCTCTAGATTCGTTTCGGATTTCTGATAAAACTCGGGAATCACTATTTCAAACCTTGTTCCTTTTCCGGCGGTAGTTTCAAAATCAACCTTTCCCTCATGTTCATAAGCGGCAGAGTACACTATGGAAAGTCCCAGCCCGGTTCCTTTTCCGACTTCCTTTGTCGTAAAAAAAGGATCAAAAATGCGTTCTTGAATTTTTTCTGGTATTCCGGTTCCCGAATCAAGGACATAAAAGCCGATCTGGTTTCTGCCAATTTTTGAAGTGATCAATCGTGTTCCGACAGTAATTGTGCCTCCGGCCGGCATGGCATCACGAGCATTCAGACACAAATTCAAAATCGCCTGTCCCAAAATAAGTGGATTGGCCATAATCGAGGGTAGAGAACTTGCTAATTCAAATTTTAGATTAATCTTATCTGGTATTAATGGTCTGAGTAAATTATTTAAGTCTGCAATCACATTGTCGGGATCGCATATTTTTTTCTCAATATCATCAATACGACTGAAATGCAATAATTGCTGAGTTAGCTGAACTGCGCGATCGATGGCAAGAATACTTTCCGAAAGATCTGAATACGCGGCCGATTGCGGTGTCAGTTCGTCCTGCGCGAAACAGACATAACCGCGAATTGTCTGCAATAAATTGTTGAATTCATGCGCCCCGCCCCCTGCCAGTTCTCCCACTGCCTGCATCCGTCCTCGATGACGCAGTTCCAGTTCTTTCTGACGTAGAGCTTCACGCGCCATTTCCAGTTCGGTGATGTCGATTGAGACCTCGAGTATTCCTGTCGTGTTATCATGTAGCTTAAGAGGAACCTTGTTCCTGTCTAAAATCTTCTGATCACCATTAGTTAAGACCCGGGATTCGATCTGATGCATCAATGGGATACCGGTCGCTATGACATTGAACTCGTCTTTAAGTTGTTGTTCAATGTAAGTGGATGCAGGTCTCAATTCTGATTCTGTTTTCCCCAACATTTTGCGGGGGTGTTCGTATCCTGAAAGTTCCAGAAAATTATTATTACAGCCCAGATAGTGTAAGTCAGCGTCTTTCCAGGACACCGAAAAGGGAATGACATCTAAAATTGTACGCAGGAGTGTATTTTGTGTGTCGAGAAGATTCTGGGTTTGTTTTTGACGGGTGATATCAAAGTGTACTCCTACCACCCGCGTCGGGAGCCCCGAATCATTCCTCTCTACGACCTGGCCGCGTGCCATCGTCCAGCGATATTGATTGTGGTCGCATAAAATACGATGTTCCGAGATGAAATAGTCCTGGTTATCACTTGTCACCGCTGCCAGTTGCTGTGTAAACAAATCTAAATCTTCCGGATGAATCCGTTTTTCCCAAGAGTCCAGATTGTGGGCGAGGTTTTCAAAGTCTGCTCCAACCAGCATTGCCCAGCTTTTATCGTAAACGACCCTGTCTTCGGCGGGGCTCCAGTCCCAGCTTCCTACCTTACCACCGGCAAACGCGAGTTGAAGAAGTTCTGAATTTTCGAGAGCCCGATTATTGGCTTCAATCAGCTTGTTCTGAAATACCACACTGGCTGTCACATCAGTCAGAATAGCCATGTAGCCGGTCAAGTTTTCATTCTCATAGAGTGGCTGACATTCAATGTAGTTCCAGTATGACTGGCCACCCTTTGTATAATTCAGCACCGCTTTGGAGAATGGTTCTTTACTGGCAATGGCCTCTCTCATACTCGCTATGTCTTCCTGGTCTGTTTCAGGACCTTGAAGTAAGCGACCCGGGTGTTTGCCTCGCGCTTCGGCAAATGAGTAACCTGTTGTACGCTCAAAGCTTCGATTGACCCAGGTGATATGACAGTTGGCGTCCGTTATGACAACGGCGTTGACCGTCTTTTCGATCACTTGTGTGAGAGTATTTACATCAATTGAATTCTTAGTGAATGGACTCATACCTGTTGGGGATCACTTATCTGAAGTTGATTAACGATTGCTTCCAGTTCGCCGGGTTCCAGGGGAGGTGTTCGTAAAATATCTGTCATCTGATTTGTTTTTTCGATGGCAGTCAGAAATACATCTTGTGCTTCCATTCTGCTCTTCTGATAATACTCAGCTAACAGCGTATTCACTTTAAGAATTCGCTGCGGTACAGGCTGGTCACACATCTCAGCAAATGCTTCCGCAAGACGCATGCAGCGGACCAGTCCCTGTGCCATGATGGGCAACTTCGTCTGCTCCTCCTGATGATGCGCATATACAGGTTGTACGATCGAAAAAGGAAAACCCCAGGATTGCAGCACAGCCGCAGATACCATTCCGTGGTCAGTATTCGTAACCATGTATTCCGATGTCGTAAATTGCAATGTCGGTATTTGTCGTACTCGTTTGATAACTCTTTCAAAGTAGGCTTCTCCATAATGTTCCGCTTGCACGAGAATCCCGATGTCCTGTAAAATACCGAGTAAATAAGCCGTTTCCGGCGGAACATTTTCGTAAAAACGCGCCACCGATTCTGCGGTTGCAGCGATGAGTGAAGTTCTTTTTAAGTACCAGTTTCGAAAATCCTCTGCCCATGGCATCATCAGTTTGGAACGCACAGTTCTTAAACCCAGCGAGAGGCAAATGGAAATTGCCTGTCGCGGCCCCAGCAAAGTAATGATCCCTTTCAGATCTTTCTGTTTGGAAGTCGATGCGACTTGCGACGAGTTGGCGACTTTAATGAGTTCGGAAGTGAGTCGCGGGTCCGTTTCGATCTCGCTCACTAACTGGGGAATCGAAATATCGAGTGACGATTGTGCTGCGCGTTCTGCCAGTCTGGTAAGGACATGGGGAATGGGAGGTACATCACTGAACTCAGTCACCAGCCTGCGGGCCGCCGGGTCAATCACCAGGCAGTGTTGAGATAATCGTGATAAATAGGCATAGGCCATGTTCAATAGATCTCGCTCATCTATGTCTTGCTCGATTAGTTTCTCAACTCCCTCGCACTCATCAATATTAAGATGGTTAAATGTTATTTTCTCCCCCCTTAAGAATGCGGGAATATTTATTAGATCTGAATGAAGTCGTTCTACGATCTGATTGCCGCGCAGAAAGCCTGATATCTCCTGATCGACAATCAGCAGGTCGATTCTTTTTTCGTTCACGATCTCCAGCAGGTGGTCAGTACTGAGTGCAATGATGACGTTCAGTGGGCTATCGGCGGCTGCCAGTGAAATCCTGCGACAGAATGTCATGTCAGGGCTTAGAATCACTACGTTATTTTTGGAACTGGGTGACTCTGTTGTGGAAGGTGTAGAAGACAGAGATTTCACTGCCGTTTCCTGTGGTGCGGAATCTTTGGTTTCTTTCAGGAATCGGAGCATATCCTGAGAAAACTGTTTATAATCAATCGGTTTATGGTAGAGATGTTGAATGCCTCGTTTCTTCAGGTCTTCTTCGATGCGAGGTTCTTCGATACCAGTTAATACACAAATTAAAGGTGTGTTTTTTTTATTTTCAAGTAGCTTGATGCAGAATGCATGCCCATTTGTTTCTGGCATAATCAGATCTGTAATCACTAGATCGTAATCATGTCGTTCACAATATTGCAGTGCGGCGGTACCATCTTCAGCGGTATCACAGTGGAAGCCCACTTGTGTTAAAGCACGTGCCAGAAGTTGTCGTAACGATGATTCATCGTCTACAATCAGCACATGGTGGGTGAAAGATTTAATGGGAACATTCTCCTTGAATCTCTGTATAAGAAAAAAAGCCGCGTTGAAAGAATCATCGTCAATCTCTGTGTGTACAGAACATTTCAAGATAGTATGCAGGTGAATAAGTCGAAATTATGAGACAGCAATTCTAATTATGATGATTTAAGCTTCATCATCATTACTGAAATAATGAACTATTATTTAGGATGCAGAACGAGATCGGGGCACACATGAAAACAGTAAATTCGTAAGGAGGGGATTGCCTTGGTGGAGTGTGGGGTGAATCACCTGCGACATCTTGACCATCGTGTCAAATCTCTATTTCTGAACAGATTAATCTACGAGAAAATGATGTTTAAAATTGTGTGGGAACTCAGCTGTCTCGATTTATTCTGGTCGTATTATAGACAGGTTCAGTGAGGGCAGAAATTCTATGAAAGTTCAGAAACATTCTTCTAGATCGCATCACATTTAACCTTGGTGCCTCTATCAATGAGACTCAGTCCAAATGGCTCTGAAGACGTCACAGTAAAACTGGTCACAGTCTACAGCCCGATACGCTTTTTTAATTCAGCTGGGGTGATCGTTTCATAATTTGGTATTACGAAATCAGCGCCGGCCTCCTGAAGCTGCATCGCCTTATCTCCTTGTGCGATTCCCACGAACCGATAGCCAAGTTCTAAAGCCGTCCTGGCATCCCAGATTCCATCTCCAAACGCAATGATCGTTTTGAATTCTGTCACCGCGTACTGCTGGAGTGCACGTTCGACGGCGAGGGAACAGATACCAGTGCGGGTGAAGGCATCATTGGCAGACGCCAGGGGATAATGCCGGTGATCATAGCCGGACCGTTCGAGCTTGAGTCGTGCGGTCTGCTCCCAGCTACCCGTCGCGTAGGCAATCGCTATTTCCGGATCACTGTCCAGTCTGCTCAGAAATCGTGGACCGCCGGTGATGGGCTGACATTGTTCCGATGAAGTGTTGAATGCAGACTGCAACAGGGAAAAGTAATGTTCTGAGCTCCGGCTTATTTCTGATTCTATGGGAGCCTGGCCCCGCTGCATCTTAACCAGTCGAGTTGTGATAGCAGAGTCAGTCACATCCGGATAAATAGACCAGTCTGTGTCAATCTTCTGCAGACCGAATACATCTGTCAGAGCCTGGACGAAACAGGCTGTGTCGATGTCACTGGTATCGGTTAGTGTGCCATCAATGTCGAACAGGCAGAGTAGCATGGCTGATCAATCTGAAACATTTGGAACGTGTTTAATATACAGGTCTTCTTTTTCGCGGTGGCAATAATGCCAGAATGAAAATCCCTGTCAGCGCGATTGCTAACAGATAGTAGACATCATTCAAAAGAATGAATCGTTTGAACGTTTCTCGAAATCCAGGCACAATTTCTGGACCATTGAAAGTGTTGATGACTTTCTGTTGAAAAATTAATCTTACTAAAAAGTCACAACAGAGGCCTGTCAGCGGGAGCCCCACTAAAATGAAACCGATGATTCGGTAATATCCTTTTTCCGATGCAACTACGATCGCACCAGCGGTCATTCCCAAAAATAAAATCAGCAATGCCAGGCCCATGAATACTTCGACAATATAATTCTGGTGTAAGACTTTGACACCATACAGTCCCGCGAGGACAGAGATAAATAATCCAACCCCCAGTAAAAACAGGAAAGCGACAATCGTTGAGAGCATCATTAAATATCCTGTATACAGTTTTTTTTGTCGCAGGACGGGAGGTTCTGTTTTATTGTCTAGTACGGCATCAACCTTGATCGTACTCAGATCGATTCCTGTTGCATGATTGAGATTGATGTTTTTTAAAATGCCTTTCTCCAGATTGCTGTCACTTAAGTCAGCCCAGCTGAAGTCTGTTTCTGTCAGGTTTGCGTTGCTGAAATCCGCCCCTGTCAGCTTGGCTCCCGAAAGATTCGTGCACATCAGATCGGCATCGCTTAAGTTGGCGCCTGACAAATCAACCTCGCTCAGATCAGCACAACTCAAATTCGTTCTGAAAAGATTTGCGTCACGCAAATCCGCTTTTCGGAGTCGGATTTTGTATAAATCCAGTCCGCTCAAGTCTGCTTCTGTTAAGTTCAACCTCACCTGGGGGTGACTCATGCGCCAGAGCGATAAGGCTTTTGCCCCCTGTTGTACCAACGCTTCATGCTCAGGATTTGCCACACTTGTCTCCCCACAAAAATATCGTACGTTGATGCTATGCCCCCATTCTGAAGATACGGAAAGCAGGCTGCAATCAGCAATGAATGTGATTTATGAATGTAGAAGGAACTGAATCAGATGAGCCAGACCTCTCCCAAAAGTGTTAACGGCTTTGAACCACAGTTTCTCACCAGCAATCTGATTGACAGGTTGAACATGTCTGGTATTATGATTGTCTGTTCAGGTGTTTTGTGTGAATTCTTTTTTATAAAATATTCCAGAGCAAACGGAGCCTGATTTCATGAATACGGAAATCAATGCAAGCCAATGGAAGTGGGAAAACGGGAAAACCGTTCCCCTGATTCTGATCGGCCTGGTTGTGCTTCAGGGAATTCTGGCATTGCTCACTTCGTATTTCTTTCAGACCAGCCTGGGTGACGGAGTTATCTATGCAGGAATCATAAGTGGCTACCCGCTTTTATTCTGGTTTCTGTTCTCCTGGATCAGATCACTCCGGAGCTGTGGTTCAACCTTGCTTGATTGCAGAGGCCCACGATTCGAGCCTGCACTCATACTGCTCGCATTACTGTTATTACCAGGTGCAGTGTTGAGTTTCTTCGTCAGTGCCGAACATGGTCAAGGAATCCTCATGGGAGGACTTCTGCTCTCTACCCCCATCATGATGCTCATCTTTTCTTCAGGTCGGTTACTGATCGTTGAAAATGGGGTCTGGTATCATGGGACTCTATTCAAATGGGATGAAATTACCGGTTACAGTTGGACGGGAGATGCGAATTCACAGTTGGTCCTGCAATCCAGCAAAAGGTTTTTCAAAGGGGCTGGCCCTCCGCTGTCCGTTCCACCGGAGTTGAAAGCAGCGGTAAACGAATTGCTGCAAAAACATATCCAGTCAGGAAGCTGACTTCTTTTATGAAGGATGATTGCGATGAGACGAACACGTAATTTAATGCTCTCACTTTTGGTGTGGACCGGAATGGGTCTTCTGCTTTCTTCCACGACTGCGCAAGCGAAAGCAAAAGTGGCTGGTAAAAAAAGTCTTGGTGGCTCTGGGGAAATGATTCAACTGAATCTGCCTGCCGAACAGCGGGAGTTAAGCGGAATTCGCATTCACGGTTCGCGGTATGGCACGGCAAAGCCACCTCAGGAGCAATTTCTGATTTATGTTTTGAATCAGGACCTGACCGAAGTCGTCGCGACAGAGATGGCGCCGTACGCGCTGTTTGAACGGGGAGCAGAACAGTGGGTGGAGATCAAATTTCCGAGACCGATTACCGTGCCTGCGGATGCCTGGGTTATCGTCGATTTTCGCGCGGGACGGACGAAAGGGGTCTATGTCAGCTATGATGACAGTACAGAGGGGAGCCGTTCTCGTATCGGCCTACCCGGAATCGAACCCAAACCGACCGGCTTTTCCGGCAACTGGATGATTGAGCCCCTGGTTTCCAGGTGAGCGACAGGGAGATCTAGACTGTGTCCAGTTTTACTGTAGCGTCTCCAAGGCCATTTGGACCGAGTATACTAGATTGAGAGACGCTATGGTTAAATGTGATGCGCTCTAGACTCCAGCCTGATATGGCAGAGATCGGCAGTTGTTATTTTAGGGGTTTGTCTGGTAAGCTGCCAGAATGGAATAATACAGCTGAAGATGATACTTGAGCCCATGAATCCGTTCAGACTTCTGGAGTATTCTGCTGTGAGAAAGACCGTTCAGCTCAATATGCGTAAAGATTCTCGAGAGATCTACCAGCATCTCCTGCAGAGAATCCGGGATTATCCCGTTTATATTAACAACGGACCAGGAGAGGATGCGGATGACATCCGACAGATAACTCTTGGTTTTTCCTACGATCAGTCAGGCTGGATTGCTGTTGTTTTTGACACACGTCCCGATGCGGAAGTTGACGGTACATGGCAGAACTTTATTGAACAGAATTGCATCGATTATCTACACTGGAATGCCGTCTGGGATCAGGTGTCCGAAGGCAAATGTCAATTAAAAGTGCTTTTGCCTCTGGGGAAAAAAACAGACGTCGTTCCTTTCGCTGAAATGGAAGAGTTTGCGAGTTCACTGGGACAGGTCCTGAGTGATCTGTTGATCAAAGCACGTGATGCCGGTGAATTCAGCAGTTTGCCCGTTGATGCAAATTGTTTCCTGACGGTCGAAGATCACGATGGAACATTTGGATGGAAAACGTTTCTAGACGGTCGTATTCAGGATGAATCAGGCGAAGAACCAGAGCTTGTGTTGTGTCATCGGATCAGAAAACTGTCGGTTCAAAAGCAGATCGAATATTGGATAGGTCAGCTTGATTTAAAGGCGTCAGAGAAACCATCAGATCTGGATCACTTTATTTCCGGGACAGACCTGGCTTTGAATGAACTGGAAGCGATCGGCGAGAAAGCCGTCGTCCCGCTGCTGGAGCTGTGTTGTCGATGGGCGGGACAGCCGGAGTGGAACGGTGATCGACCCAGGAGGAACTTTCAGGAAACGCCAGTCCAGAACATCGTGGTGAGGGCCATCTGGAAAATCAATGAAATGAACGTGGCTACAACATTGGTGGAAGGCCTGCTGCATGCCATTATCTATGAGTCTGTCGAAGCCAATGAGAACCGCCGACTCTGGGGAATTATCCCCTATCACACTGCCTGCTGTCTATACGACCAGTTTGAAGGCTATCCTAAACCGCAACAAAATGAGAAGACAAACGAGTTAAAAAATCCGCAAGCGTATCTGGGGGCGTTTCTCAAGTGACTGCCGAATTCTGTGTGACGGCAGGTAGAGATTGAGAACGGGCTCATTTTAATTACAGTCCGCATTGAAATCCCGATCAGAGACCGTTAAACAGGGAGTCAATCTGATCTTACTGTATCAGTTGGTTACTCTGAAATATTGGTTTTAGGATCCCCTGCACTTATGGAAGCTGTCCCGGATGTCGTGAGGCATCTGATTCATTATGCGTGTCACCTGCTGGTTCCCTTTCTGATTGCGCGGCTGTTCTGGAAGGAACACTGGCTGCAGGCGGGGCTGATTATGCTGGCGACGATGCTGATTGATGTCGATCATCTGCTGGCCGACCCGATCTTTGATCCGCATCGCTGCAGCCTGGGATTTCATCCCCTGCATACCTGGAGGGCGGCGGCCGTGTATGCGACGCTACTCTTTATTCCCTCCTGGCGCTGGCGGGCGGTGGCAGTGGGCTGTCTGTGGCATCTGGCGACGGATGGGATCGACTGTCTGCTGGGCGGGCATTGTCTATTTTGTTGAGCCGGTTGTGTTCCAGTTACTCATTACGGAGTCCTGACTATGTATGAGCAGATCGCGCGTGAGAGTTCTTCAACGGAAGCGGCTCTCCAGAAACTGCATCGCGTCGGTGCGGGGCCGATTGAAGCGATTAAAGCCCTGCGCGCCGGTCGGGGACTTTCGCTGGCAGAAGCCAAGGAGCTACTGCATCAGTCCCCTGCCTGGAGCACGGAGGCCCGGAATGCTGAACTGTTCCATGAGGGCCTGTTTGAGGCTCTGGGATCGGATCATCCCAGAGAGGATGAAGAACCGGGATCAGAAGTTTAATGATAACAGCCTTCCTATTCACTCAGCAGGGCATCTATGTCTGACAGTTTCACGCGGAAGACTTCGGTTTGCACCTTGTTCCGTGAGAAGGCGATAAAGAGATAGCCGCCGTGCTCAATCACGTGCGGGTACTGCAGGCTGGCGATGCCGGCCCTGAATTCCTTTTTGAGCGAAGCGACTTCTTCTGGTAGCTCTGCTGGTGAGGGAATCTCGAGCTTTGCCAGGCGGGTGAAGGTTTTGTTGTCGGGGCTGACTGCTAGATAAAGTTCGCGGCGGTTGACTTTCGGATGCGCGTTAAGCACGAGTACGCGGTAACCATGACTGGTGGCGAGGGAGAAGAGTTTGCTTTTGGCGTTGGGGAAATTGGAGATCACAGGAGGCTCCCAGGAGCGACCTTCATCATTTGATGTAGAGAAGAACAGCCGCTGCGAGTTGCCATTATCGCGGAAGAGGGCATACAGACTCTTATCTGGTAGCACCCAGAAGATCGGTTCATCAGGACGGAAGCCTTTGACCTGTTGCACACCAACCACGGGAAACGATTTCCAGTCGCCCAGCGATTTCACACCGCCAACTAATACGCTGACATTAAACCGCGAATCGCGGCGGGTGAGAATCCAGTTGTTAGAGGGGAGCTTCTGCGGAGGGAAGTTGTTGATGGCATTGTCGTAGAGTTGGCCTTCATAAACCCACTTGTCCTGCTTTGGCTCCCAGCGATAGGCGATCAGTTCCAGATGTTTTTTGTCCTGTGGTCCGAAAGCACCGTGTCCCTGATATTTTGCTGCCAGAGCCAGCAATTGACCGTCTCGGAGCCAGAGACCGCGGGCAATGAACGCGTGGGGCTTCTCGGGAGTGCCAGTTACCGATTTCGCTTTGCTCCACTGCACTCCATCGACGCTGGTGGCGTATTTGATTTCCTGTGTCGGTTCGTCTTCAATGCGAGGGCCATCACTCCAGATGCACCAGAATTTACCAGCGTGATAGATCAGGTAGTTGTGCAGGTTCAGTCGCAGGTCGCGAAGATCTATATCACTTGATTTCCTGGGGTAAGGCCCCGGGGCAGCCGCGTTGATGATCGCATGGGCGCCTATCAGGACCGGGAGCTTCTGGTAGTCGATCTCTGCAGCATCAGTGCCGGAGTCGGGGAGGTTCAGTACCGGGACCGGTTGCTCTGTTTTCTCTTCTGCGGCAGACAGTGTGGGGAAACTGGTTGTGAGGGACAAAACGGTGAGCGTGAGAAGCAGATGTTTCATGACAGTGGTTCCTTGGCTGAAGAGCTTGTCGAAGCAGGATGATGTTTCAGGATCTGACCCACACGGGCCAGTTGTTGTTGTAGTTCGTTAATCGGAATGTTTCGCGGGGCGCACTGTGCCTGGATTGCCAGATGTGCGGCGATTCCAGCCGCCTGTCCTAGAGCCATCCAGGTGGGTTCCATTCGAATAGAAGAAAAAGCGACGTGCGTTGTTGAAGCGGCAACTGGAACAATGAGCCCGTCAATGGTCTGTGGGATCATAATCCGATACGGGATCTCATACGGTCGGGTAATCTGATCGAGCATGCCCAGGTAACCTTCGAGAACGATCGTATCGCCCGGCTGTCGTGTCTGACAGGGAAAACTATCGATCGGGAATTCGCCAATGGCAATCGTGTCAGGGAAGGCTTCGATTTCACTCTGGTTTATCCCCTGCTCCGGCTGATGCGTGATCTGCCGCTCCGTGAGTGTGAACTCTCCTTTCAGACGGCGGGCCTCGCGGATATACAGCTGCCAGGGGAAATGATCGTTGTCGGTAAATTCATCTGACGGGAGATGATATTGGCAGGCGATCTCACGCTGTGCAGGGGGGATTTGCTTGTCATTTTGCAGAAACCAGAGCAGCCCGAGAGTCCGGTTGCGTATGTTTGTGCTGATTGCTAAACGTGTTGCAGTGTCTCCCATGACATAGCCGCGATTCAGTTCCGGAAAGGGGAAGCCGAGCGGACGCGGGTTGATATTCACGTCAGTTTTTCGGTTGGGGAGTGGCGTGATACTGAATGCCCGGACCATGGTGTTAAAGTGCGCCGGTTCGTAGCCCCGGCCCGGTTTGAGCTGCAGCGGGCCGGCCAGACGACCCGCGGCGAGATCCTCGAAATAGCCAAGATAATGACTGCGGTCGTAGTCGGGAGGCGGTTCTGTCAGTTGAGCGGCGTTGGCCGGATCGGTTGTCAGACAGAGGCGATATGTGTATGCGGGGAGTCGGTCGTCACCCGCCCCGGTGCTGCCGGGAAGAAACTGTTGTCGTTGATAGTCGAAATAGATTTGGCCAGCGTGGGGTTCATTGAATTCGTTGCGGGATTCGCGTCCCAGGCGGAAGTCGGCACCCGCAGCGGCGAAAAGGTCGCCTTCGTACGTCGCATCAATGAAGGTCTGTGCGCGGACAGCCTGTGATGTACCCGCTGTCGTATCGATGATCTCGATTGCGATCAGACGGTTTTCGCTGGTCGTGGCAGAGACCAGCCTGTGTTTCGTGAGGATCTTAATCTGAGGATGTTCCAGCATGTCGTGGAAGACGGTTTCGGCGACGGAGGGTTCAAAGTAGTAACCGTTCTGACAGAGTGACACGTCTTTTGATTCAGGCTCGTAGTGATCGAGGTAGTACTGGTGGATGCGCTGCGTGAATTCCTGAAACAGACCGCCGATCAGGTGGCGGCGTTCGACGTCGCTTTTGCCCAGACCGCTGGTGGACATGCCGCCGAGATGGGACTGCGGTTCGATCAACAACACGCTGCGTCCGAGTCGGGCGGCAGCAATGGCAGCGGCGATGCCGGCCGGCGTGCCTCCGAGAATCACGATGTCGGTCTGCAAAATAGCACTCATGAGTTTTTCTCCAGAGTCCAGACGGTCAGACCAGTGAGATCACGGGAATTAGGACCGCGAAACAGACTCACACAGACAGCCAGGACGATGAAGGCCAGATTGACAAACAGGCCAACCCAATAAGTATGAATTTCGAGCGACCATGATTCCGGCAGCCAGCCGCCCGTACTCAGACCGAGATAGAGGTTGACCAGAATCGCTCCTGATAGTCCAATGACGGCTGACGTATTATCAATGCGGCGGGTGAAAAAGCCGAGCATGAACAGGCCCAGCAGGCAGCCGCCGAAGACGGAGGCGATAATCCAACTCAGGTCGTTCATGCTTTCCTTCTCGACGGAACTGAAGAAGACGGCGCCACCGATCATCAGCACCGAGGCAAACACTGCGATCAGTCTGGCAAATCGTAAGTAGAAGCGGTCGTCTTTTCCCGGTGCAAGCCAGGGTTTAAGCAGGTCGACGGTAGTGACAGTGGCGATAGAGTTGATTGATGAGTCGAGGCTGGACATGGCGGCCGCGAGGACTCCGGAAATCACCAGCCCGGCCAGTCCCGCGGGAACCTGCGTGAGGATGAACCAGGGGAAGACTTCATCGGCCTGGAGGTTTGCGACCGCGGCTTCCGGAAAGACGCGATAGAAGACGAAGACGCAGGTACCAATCAGAAAGAAGAAGGACCAGGTCAACACGGCCAGAACCGAATAGATGGTGGTCGCTTTGCGAGCTTCGCGCAGACTGCGGGCGGCAATAAACCGCTGGATAACATTCTGATCGCTGGAGTAAATCGCGAGCCAGTTCAGAATACCCAGCAGCGAGACGGTCCAGAAGGTACGTTCGGTGAGGTTGAAGTCAAACGACCCGACGCCGAATTTGCCTTGAGCTGAGCCGACTTCGAAGACCTGCGCGAGTCCGCCAGGCAAACGTAGGACAATGATGGTGAAGCAGAGGATGCCTCCCAGCCAGAGGACGATGGTCTGAATGACGTCGGTCCAGATGACGGCTTCAATCCCGCCGGCGATGGTGTAGAAGGAGATGAAAATGCCGACGCCTATGATCACGAGACGAATATCCCAACCAGTCAGCAGGCTGACCGGAATCGAAACCAGGAAGAGAACTTTTCCGAGGCGGATCAGTTGCAGGAGAATGAAACTGAGTGTGCCGTACAGACGCGGGACGCTGCCGTAACGATCTCCCAGGTATTCGAAGGCACTGGTGGTGTTGCCGCGGCGAAAAAAGGGAATGAAGACGATGATGGCCAGCACGGCAACGAAGGGTAAGGTGAGGTTGGAGATCAGCTGTCTCCAGTCGAGTGCAAACGCGGCTGCCGGGAAGGCGAGGAACGTGACCGAACTGATGGAAGTACCCAGCATGGAGAGTCCGATGGCCCAGCCGGGGAAATTCCGATCGCCGAGGAAGTAGTGTTCGGTCGACTGGTTGCGGCGGGAAAACCAGAGTCCCATCCCCGCCATGAGTGTGAGATAGACGAGGATCGCGGCCAGGTCGAGCGGGCGAAAGTGAACCGAATTGGCGAGGAGCACTGATAACATAATCGGCCATCCTACTGTTGACGATCCCACTGAGGAATAGGAGAATCGGTTATTTATATGTCAAAAACGATCATTGGGAAACTGTCGTGATGGGAGACTCATTTCAGTATATTGCCAGTAACCGGGTGCGGTTTCACCAGGAATTGCATCTGCGGCCCCGGCGGATCTCGCATTACCGGTTTCTGTATGTGGAGTCGGGCAGCGGCGAGTATCGCATCGCCGAGGAATCGTTTCAGGTCACTGCGGGTTGGCTGGGGCTGTTGGCGCCTGGGGTGCGGGAGAACCGGTATTTTAGTCGGGAGTCGGTTTCGTATCTGTTTGTCGAATTTCAGGCGGCGGCGCGGTTGACGGAAGAACGTGCGGTCCCCTTCCCTGGCCAGGAGCCACAACGGTCGGCGCTCATTGGTTTGTTGAAAACGATCCAGGCGGAACAGGCGGATGCGGGGGGCTGTCTCTTGGCGGCTGCGGTGCGGCTGATGTTTCCGGAGGGCGATCAAGGCACACAGCGACGGCTGGATGATCGACTGCGGAAGGTGGTGCGGCTGATTGAAGCGGCCCCGGATCAGAATCATCGGATCAGCGCGCTGGCGGAGACTGCGGGGCTCTCGGAGCCGCATCTCAGACGGTTGTTTCGCGAGCAGATGGGAGAGAGTCCCAAACAGTTTCTGAGACGGACCCGCATGGAATTCGCACGGCGGCTGATGCAGCATGAGGGGCTGCGGGTGGGAGAAGTCGCGCACCTGTTGGGGTTTGCGAGTGTCTTTCAGTTCTCGGCCCAGTATCGGCAGGTACTGGGGCATCCGCCTTCGGAGGATCGGGGGACGGGGTGATGCGTCAGCAGGAGGATCTGTTTCGCTTCCTGACGTGGATATTTCGGGTGTGTATGATGAATGTGGTAAGATGATCTGATGGTGGCAGGAGTGCCGTTAGTGCAATGTATTCAAAGGGAACTGGTGGAGTGGTGATGGACGTCTTTAAGCGAATCAATGAGATTGTTGAGAAAACGAATATTGATGATTTCAGAATAGATTCTTATACAGGGGACAATCTCCTGATTACCGGAAGTTTTGATTTCGCGTATTATCACGAGGTCGAAGTTGAGTTTCACGAGGTTATGTATCTTTCCTTGCCAGTTCTGTTTTCGAACCCACTCTTTAGGCTGGCCTCCGTTGACGAAATCGAAGTGGTTCGGAAATTCATTGCCGTCGGTGACAGGCATACGGTTTTTTGTATTGAAGCTGAAAGTGATGCCAGTTTTGAGAAAATTCCTTTTTATGTGGTTGCTGAAAGTGTCAGGCTGCGAGAAGGAACCGTTTATTATTATGAACGGGAACATTTAGAAGAGAATGAGCGGATTGCGGACTGGGTGAAACGAAAATCCTGAAGGTGGCCCCCTGTTCTTTTCTTTCAGCAGAATTGGCGCTCTCTGGTATTCACTGTCGGGCAAGCCGACAAATGGCACCCGGTGATTGAGACACTTCGCAAGAATTGAGTATGAGGCTATGGAATATGATCCGATATCTCATGTGACCTGTCGACTCCAGCAGGAGTCGGGGCGGAAGTTGATTCTCAATCAACTGGAACAGTCACAGACTTATGCCGGGATGCTGGAAGGTGTCCCTGACAAGAAAGCCAATGATTGGGGGATTGATGTTGATCTGCGGCGCGCTGCTCATCGTGAGTATACACTGGGAGAGCCGCATCTGATCTCGCCACGCCGTCGTGATTATCAACATGAACCGGGGGACAGGGAACAGGCGCGCGAGAGGCGATCGAACTATCCTGAAGAATGGGAGATGGATCCGGAATGGATCCCGTTGATCTGCTGTATTGGCTGTTTTAAATCATTTCCACCGGCACACGACCAGGAGAAGGATGGTTCCTGCCTGACGGTGGTCTGGTATCAGGATGATTATGCGCTTCCGATTGATGCGGAAGTATTACAATCATTGAAACAGTTGGACTGGGATTGCCTGGCGACTGATTTTGAGTATTGATGGTTCGACTGTTTATCCAGGGCGTCCCCTGTTCTGCAGAAACTGCTTGCTGTCTGCAGTCTCACGTGTTACTTTGTTATTGGCACTAGTCAAATCAGATGTTACGACCTCACACTTGAACCTGCTGTGTAAGGAAAAAACCATGCCAGTATCTGATGAAGAATTTGCCGCGTTAAGTGATCGTGTGGATGCATTAGAGGAATTTCTCCGGACCGATGGGTTCAGTGAGCTTCCTGAACGCATTGTGGCGCTGGAAAACAGGACGCCTCGCCGTACTCCCAAAGTGATTTCGCTGGCCGAGATCTTTTCGAAATCGAGCGGTGGGGCTCGTGCCGTTGTGTCATACCTGATGATCGCTTCCATCGGTCTGCCTGTGCTACTGATTTTCTTGTTGATGAATTCGCTCGAGTCCCATCCTGACAATGCCCGTAATCTGATTACGATCGTGTTCTGCCTGGGTACGATGGCGGTAGCAGGGGGACTGGCCTATATCGCAATCCGCAAAAATGACCTGGATAAAGCCAAGGATGTGCTGATCATTCTGATTGGAATATTTGGGACGATCGTTGGTTTCTATTTTGGTTCCGCCGAACATAACAAGGGGAATGAAGATGATGATAACCAGAGTCAGATGACAGAACAGGAACAGAATCAAAGCCAGACGCCACCGACGAACGGGGAGCAACCCCAAGTTCTGCCGAAGAAACCATCCAAGCCGCCTGCCGGTGATAATTTGGAAACCCCGGCGAAAAATCCTGTGCCGTCTGCAGAACAACCCCAGAAACCTGCTGGCGAAAAGCCTGCGGAAGAGATAGCGGAAGAGAAACCTGTCGAAGAAAAAACAGAATGAATTCTAACTCTCAGGAGCCAGAGCATCCATTAAATTTTCCTGCTCCAGATCAAGTCAATCGGAAAATGAAATCAGGGAGATTGTTCTATGAGTAACGGGGAAGCTGCGGCACAGGAAGAAATGGTACAGGCACTTTACGCATTTGGGGCAGAAAAGATGCGTGATGGCGCCTCGAGTCAGCAGGTTCAGGCAGCATTAATGGAGGAAGGCGTCGATCAGGAAACGTCGGAGATGATTGTCTCGCAGTTAAGCGAAGCCCGTGATTCACAGCAGAAAGAAGCAGCTCAGAAAAATATGATGTTCGGAGCGTTGTGGTGTATCGGTGGAATGGAGCGAGGTTAATGCGATCATTAGGCACTTCGATTCTGGTCTGTACGCTGCTGATGCCGACTCCTCTGCTCGCCTGCATGTGGGACCACGACACGCTACAGATGGAACGGCAGCGGTTTCCCTACGCGCAGGAACTGATTACCGGCCATTTTCTGAGGCACTCGGATGCCTATTATGAATGGCGGATCAAAGACCGTAGCCAAAAGACAACAGCGGATCGTAAGCCGGCCGACTATGATGACCTGGCGGTGGCTTACGAAAAGCTGGGAGAGCACGACAAAGCGATTGAACTCATTCAGGAGAAGATGGCACGCTGGCCGGAACAAGGCCGCTATGAGTCGGAAGCGAACCTGGGGACGTTCCTGATCCATGCCGGTCACTATGCAGAGGGACTGGAACATATTAAGCGGGCAGTTGAGATTAATCCGGAGGCGCATTTTGGTCGCGAGGTGTATCAGAAGCTACTGGTGGAGTATGTGATGCAGCAGCGGGCTGGGGGGGCGACTCTGCCATTGAATAAAAGCTACGATCTGGGGAAGACTGGTTTTACCACATTTCTACTCGAACAGCGACAGGTGATACAAGCAGACGAACAGCAGGAAATTGATAAAGCGGTCAAAGGTGTGCTGGGAATGATGCGGTTTGGCAATTATCGTTCTCCGATTCTGCTGGAAGCGCTGGGAGATCTGCTGATGGCAACTGACTGGCAGGATGATTCCAAACTGCTGGCGTCGCGAGCGTATCTGAAAGCTGCCTATGAAGCGCCAGAGACAACTGCGAAAGAATTTTACCGCGAGCGAGCCAAAGAGATCCTGGAAACACAGGTGGCACGCAACCTGGAACAGCTGGAAACAGAGTTGAAACAGGAGATTGAACAGGGGAACGTGTTTTATGCGCAAATCGAGTCGGACGAAGCTGCCTGGGCGGATGCGGGTGAGAACCTGGACCAACACTATGGCGAAAAGTATTATCAGCGACCAGAGTTGACAGTGGATCATACCAACTACCCTGCTGATCCCGCAAAGCGGGCTGTTCTGTTATTGCTGTCCCTCGCTGGTGGTTTTGTCCTGCTGGTACTCCCCGGTTGTGTGCTGATCTGGCGCTGGATCAGAAATTCCCGTCGATTGGCCCAAGAGGCAAAGGAGTGAATATGGAATCTGCTTCCCCTGTGGTTAAAGTGCCGGCGACGCCGGAATATGTGTTGGATGTGCTGCTGGAACAGTCGCGTCACGAATGGAGCAAAAGCTTAAATCTTTCCGAGGAAGAAGAAATCCCGGTGACGCTTGATTCTCCACTGGATACGCTGTTTGAGGCCTGCCAGCTCTATGACTCGGCGGTAATAAGTATATTTACTAAAGACTGGCTGGGGTTGAGCGAGTCAGACTGGGCGCAGGTGGTATCTGGTTCTCAGATGCACACAGTGCGCGATTTTTGTGAACGGATCGCTGTGCGAATGACAATGCCGGTGATTTCCCTGGAGACTTTTATCGGTCGAACGTGTCGACCTGCGTCTGCTTTTCTGACAATTCGTTCGCTGTTGCAGGAGGCTGGTGTTGATGTTGCAGAAATTGCTCCTTCGACGGCCTTATCGAAAATGACACGGCGGCATCTGGATCTGTTTCTGGGACCGATCGCCAAACTGGCACCCGGGGTTTTACCTACAGTGCAGGTGAAAAGACCGGTGTGGGATACGAACTGGATTGGAACAGCGGCTATATTATACTATCTCCTCCTCGGCCCTCTGAGTGTAGGATATGGGACTGCAGCTTATCTGTTATTTATGTTTGTGTTTGGATGCCTGGTGCTTGCTGCCTATGCTACTAAGGAACGTAACCCGGTCCGGGTACGATTCGGGAACCTGCGAACCTTCAGGGATTTGTCGGAACTGATTGCACAGCGTGCCGCGTTTCAAGCGTGAGCGGTGAGTGCACGGTGTTTCTCATTCAATGGAGATGAATTCATGGAATCAGCAGAGCCTGTGTTAAGAGAGCCGGTGACGGCGGAATATGTGTTGTCGGTGTTTCGCGAACAGCATCGGCTCTATTTTCTGCTTGATTACGATATGCTCCCGCGAGAGGAATTGACCTTCGAATCAACGGTCGAAGAGTGGCGGGATCAGATGGACCTGGTTGAGTGGCGGCCACTGGGGCGGGCTGAGAATGAACTCTGGGAGATCGATCTGCCGGATGAAGCATGGAAGCAGGTGCTTGAGCCAGAGGGAGAGAAAACACTGGGCGGTGTGTGTGAGTTGATCGCCCGGTATGCAGCTGTCCCTGTGATTCGTGAAGAGACGTTTTTCGGAAAGCCGTGCCGCCCTGCCTCGGCGTTTCTGACCATCCAGGCCCTGTTGCAGGAAGCCGGCGCGGATGTGTCGGAGATTGCTCCTTCGACAGATTTGCGTGAGTATTCTTATCGGTATGCGTTTGCCTTCCTGTATCGGATTGCGAATCTGGCGCCGGGTACTCTGCCCCGGCCGGAACGGGTGAACTGGGATTCGTATCGAGGAGCCGATCTCAGTCTGCTCTGGATGACCGGGACGTTGCCTTTCGCATTGATGTTTTCCCTGGGGATCGGGAGCCCCTGGTTTCTTCTGGTACCTGGTATGTTTCTGACGATGTATTGTCTGTTTCGCTGGGAACTTCAGCGACTGGGAGGCAAGCAACTGAAATTCGGTGACCTGAAAACATTTCGGGATTTGTCAGAACTGATCGCAACACGTGCCACATTTCAAGCGTGATAATCTGTTGGATTGACCTGAGAGGGAATTGAAAACATTTCAGGAACTGTCAGCTTGATTCGGCTCTGATTTTGGTGCTGAATCTGTTAAGGTTGTAACAGTATCGATGGGGACGGCAGAACGCTGTCTAAAAACTGGCTTGAGAGGATCAGATGAAAAAAGAAGAAGTTGCTTATATTGGCTGTCGACTGGTCGGGTTGTTTTATGCAATCAAGGCACTGGAGACCGTGGCGTCGTTTGTGATGACGTTTGTCGCCTGGAAGACGGCTTCGGCTCAGTTTTCCACACCGGTCTCCGGCATGTTTTATCTGCAGTTGATGCCTTTGACTTTTTATACCATCACAGCCTGTTTGCTCTGGTTTGGTTCAGCGACAATCGTGAAATATCTGTTACCTGACAGTGAAATTAAGTCGGCTTCGAAAAGTATTACCGCAGAACAGATGCAGTCAGTCGCATTTTCTACAGTGGGACTTCTGGTTCTGACCTGGGGGATTGCTGATCTGGGAAACGTTTTGTTTCAACTGTTTCAGTTAAAGAAATCCAGCGATTTTGCTCAAATTCCCCTCACTCTGCAGGCAGAGGGGGTGGCGGTTGCCTGTCGACTGCTGTTTGGTTTCTGTCTGGTCTTCGGTTCTCGCGGACTGAGCGGTTTTTTCACCAGGTTGCGGCAGCCTGAATTGCGGTGAGGGAGCCGACTGAATTCCAGAGGGAATCAGAATGAATCTGAAATGCCTGTTACTGATGCTGACTTTCATTGCTGTTGGTGAAGCTGCCGCAGTAGCTCAGGCTCCCACGGAATTCAAAGACTGGAAGATGAATTCTGAGCAGATGCCCCGTCTGACTGAAATCGACCGCAACAGTATCTATGTGATTCGCATGGGGCATTTGCTCTTGACTTATGAACCAGGTGACTGGAAACGCAGAGGCCTGAAGCAGAAACCCGTGCAGTTGGAGTCTATGGTACGGGTTGGCAAAGCAGTCACTGCTTCGGAGCCGGATGCCGCCTTTCTGGCGTTGGTGAATCAGCAGTTGGAGCAGAAGCAGACGTTTCAGTTTCAAAAGGCGAATTTGGCGCAGTGGGGTGCCTCGGGAGACGAGGATCAAACAGAATCGTTTCTGTGGGAAGTGGTCTGGAAACGGTTCCCGGTCTATGGAGGTCTGGTGGAAGAGCCAGAGTTGATCAAGGCGCTGGTCGATTCGCGAGGTTCTCTGATTCCGCATGACCGTTATCTGATCGATACCGTTCCGTTATTGCTGCCCAAACCGGAATTTGATCCCGATCAGAATCCCCGCTACCGAGAAACCGAGCGCCCCCGGATCTGGCCCTGTGCGAAACTGAAGCTGGAGGCCGCAGATGTAGAGCCCCAGAAGAAACTGAGTCCGTCCGAAATCGAGAAACGGGCACGTCAAACGTTCGATAAAATGGTCGAAAGGTTGCATGGGATCTACAAGGCCGAATCGTTCCAGTTCCAGTTTGTGAATCTGCAGCGAGCGCGGTTGCCCTGGCGTCTGAACGCTGAGGGGCAGATTGAATCTCTTTACGTCTGGGCAGTGCAGTTTCAGGAAGTGCGGACAAAGAGACTGAAAACGCCCCCGGAACTGTTCACGGTCTGGGTGAAAGAGGACGGAACGGTTGCTGATTTACGACTGATCGACGAACGGGACAGGAATTGAACATGGGAAAAATTGTTCTGCTGACATTCTTCATGCTGGTTGCGGCATCGCCTGCGGGGGGAGAGCCCGACAGGAAACAAGATGTTGATCCGATGCTGAGACGGTGGTTACTTTTCTTGGGCCCGAATTTATCGGTCGCTGAACTGATTCCTGATGCAGATCTGAAAACATCTCGTTCAGTCGGGACACTGATGATCGCGTACCCTGAACGCATTATTAATGAGCCGGATTCGCCGCCAGTCGAATTGAATGACGTGGTACCGGTGGCGAAGGTGATTCAACGTACGAAGCCAGACAAAGCGTTCACATCGCTGATTAATCTGCGTCTGGATCCGGATTTCCATTTTTCCGATCGAGGGGCCAGTCTCGTTTCAAAGAAACAGATTGGCTATCGATGGCATGTGAACTGGGAACTTTCCCCGAATTATGGCGGTTCTTCGGGGCCTCCTCTCGAGTATCGGGCCGTGGTGACAGCCCGGGGGAAAGTAATTGCTCCGGATTTATATCAGTTCGATACTTATCTTATCCGTAAGCATAGGCTGTGGCTGTGTTCCATTCTGAAACTCAAACTACCCGATAATAAAAAAGAGCAGAACACGCTCACTCAACAGCAGATTGAGGAACGAGGGCGCGCGGCGTTTGAGAAACTGCAGCAGAAAATAAAAGTCACTCCGGGGACGAAACCAGCTCAATTTGAGTTTGCGGATTGCCGAGCGATCGAATTTCCGTTGAGTGTGGATGCAGATGGGAAAATCCAATCGATGAAGGCCTGGGGAGTGAACTTTAAAGAAATTCTGGAGCGCGATGAGAAGAAAACGGAAGATATCTTTACGGTCTGGGTATCGGAGAGCGGTACGGTTTCTGAGCTAAAAATAGTCCCCATTCATGAGTGGTGAGCGACACTATTAAGCGATTGCCTCCTCCACGGGCGGTATATTCTTTTCTTTCCCACGGTATTTGCAGTCTGCTGGTACGACTCCGGGAACCTGCGCTGGATGAATGCTCCTGTAGGCAAAAAGCCTCATTTGATCGGTGTGGCGGGTGCTCAGTTTAATTGCTTAATAAAGCACAGAAAATACTGCTCTCGAAATTTTCTTAAATCAGTTTAGACTGTGTCCAGTTTTACTATAGCGTCTCCAGGTCCATTTGGACGGAGTATATTCGATTGAGAAACGCTCTGGTTAAATTTGATTCGCTCAAGGATAGGATTGCCGTGATGTGTCTGATGATTTACTATAAAGCACCCATTAATGATGGCTATCAATACTGACCCGTCTGAAAACGAAAATGTGTTTTGTCCGTAGCTTTTCTATTACTAAGTTATTGGAAACATCCAGATGAATGATGATGGTATCGAGGTTCTTGCAGAACAAAAGTCCTTAAATGTATTACCTGATATCAAAATTATTCTGGAGCTGATCAGCAAAGGGGTCTCTCTCAAGGCTACCTTGAATACGCTGGTGGAATATATCGAAACGAACAGCAAAGAAATGATCTGTTCAATTCTGCTTTTGGATGACGAAAATCAACTCAGACATGGTGCCGCCCCCAATTTGCCAGAAGATTATATTCGTAGCATTGAAGATTATATTCGTAGCATTAATGGTATAAAAATTGGTCAGAATATAGGATCGTGTGGGACTGCCGCGTATCTAAATCAACAGATTGTCGTCGCAGATATTGCAAACGATCCTTTGTGGAAAGACTTTAAAGAACTGGCGTTAATCTATGATCTGCGCGCCTGCTGGTCGACACCGATTCGCTCCTCAACGGGAGCCGTTCTGGGTACCTTTGCCATTTACTACCATAAACCCTGTAAGCCAAGTCAATTTCACCTGCAGCTCATTGAACAGGCAGTGTATCTGGCAGCGATTGCAATCGAACACGCGCAGGTCGAACAGAACCTGCAGAAAAGCGAAGAGGAATCTCATCGATTGCGTGTCCAGTTGACAGAGGCCATCGAATCTCTGACGGAAGGATTCGCGCTTTATGATGCCGACGACCGGCTCGTAATGTGTAATTCCAAGTTCCGCGAATTCTATGTGGAAAGCGCAGACCTTTTGACTCCCGGACAACGGTTTGAAGATCATATCCGAATCTCGGCCCATCGAGGGCAAATCGTGGATGCTGTAGGGAGAGAAGAAGAGTGGATCCAGGAGCGTGTGAAACAGCACCAGAATCCGAAAGGAAGTCATCGGCAAAAATTAGGAAATGGTCGCTGGTTACTGATCTCGGAACAAAAAACAGCAGGAGGTGGGATTGCCGGTGTTCGAACCGATATCACCCGACAGGTGTTGTATGAAGAGGAATTGCGCACCTCGTTTCATTTGATTGAATCCATTCGAAACCTGCTGGAGCATTACATTGTCGATTCAGAGTCTGACCAGGTATTTGAAGACCTGTTACTGACACTATTGAGGACTTCAGACAGCGAGTTCGGATTCATTGCTGATGTTCAGAAGACAGAATCAGGCTCCCCCTGTCTGAATATTCGAGCCAGCAAGTGTCTGTCTCCCCACATAGAATTGACGGAATTTCACACCGTCACACTTTCAACGAAACAGGAATCCGGTTCTCTGAAAGCATTGTTTGACCAGATTATGAGAACTGGAGAAGAGGTTATTTTCAGTCAGCCCACTGAAGTACCACAACTCGGCAGACTGGCGGAAGAACTGTTTGAAGAGAGGATGAGTTCTTGTCTCAGCCTGCCGATTTACTCACAGGGAGATCTGACGGGAGTGGCGGTTATTGCAAACCGACCAACCGGGTACAATGAAGAATTTGTCGAATTTATTAAACCCCTGCTTGTTACCGGTGGGACTCTATTCAGAGCACATCGGAATGAAATCGTCCGTAAAAAAAATGAAAACGCATTACAAATATCTGAGGAACGGTTTTCCAAGATTTTTGATCTGAATCCACTGGGCCAGGTGATCATTAATTTTGATACAGAACAATTGCGTGATGTGAATGAGTCTTTTCTAAAGACAACGCAGTATGCACGTGCGGAAGTTATTGGAAAAACCATTCATGAACTCAATTTATTTTCTGATAAAGCACACTGGGAGGAAATCGTCAGAATTGCGCGAACGGAAGGAATGGGTTACGATCAGGAATCATTACTTCAGATCAAAAGCGGTAAAAAACGATCTATCCAATGTTATTCCTGTTTGATTCAAACTGCCGGGGAACCATTACTGCTAGTCATGTTTAAGGACCTGACCGAACAGAAACATGCCATGGAACTCAATCGGCAACTGCAGATTCAGCTGCAGCATGGTCAGAAAATGAAAGCCATCGGACAATTAGCGGCTGAAGTGGCTCACGAGTTCAATAATATTCTCGTGGGTATTAATATGAATGCGGAGCTACTGCAGCTGACACCGGAAAACGAGTTGCCTGAAGAGTATCGAGGCCCCTTGCAGGAAATCAAAAATTCCGGTGAGCGTGCTACCGACCTGATAAAGCAGATGCTGGCTTTTGGCCGAAAGAAAGAGCCAAATACCTCCTGGATTAATCTGAACACGATGATCGCTGGCAATCAGAATATGTTCCAGCGGATTTTGGGAGAAACAATTATTCTAAGGCTAAGCCTGGACCCGAATACGAAACCTGCCTGGGCAGACGAAGCTGAAATCGAACAGGCCTTAATGAATCTGGTGGTCAATGCGCGTGATGCGATGCCTGAAGGGGGGACTCTGATAATCAGTACGAAGAATGTTCTCCTTACTGAAGATCAGATTTCTCGTGAATATGGGACACTTCCCGGATCCTATTCACGGTTTTGCGTGATTGATAATGGTTGCGGGATGTCCGCGGAAACAGTAGAGCAGGTTTTTGAACCATTCTTCACAACCAAACCTGCAGAGATGGGGACCGGACTTGGTCTTTCCACAGTATTCAGAGATATTTCTAATAACGGTGGATTTATCTCGGTGGAGAGTCAACTGGGAGCAGGAACCGAGTTCCGAATCTATCTCCCCCAGGATCAAGGAAAAACAATAGACGCGCAAAGTGTTGCTCCCCCTGCTTCCCAAGATCCGATTACAGGCGGCACCGAAACGCTTCTGGTCTGTGATGATGAGGAATCAGTGCTTACCGTTGTCTCAGCGTTACTGGAAAAATTAGGATATTCAGTCATCAAGGCCTTAGGTCCGAGTAAGGCCATTCAGGCGGCCAGATCCCATATAGGCAAAATCTCACTGTTATTGACTGACTTTAACATGCCGGATATGAATGGACAGCAACTGGCAAAACAGTTAACGCAACAGGATCCTGAATTGAAAGTCCTCTACTTGTCCGGGATGACGGGAGAAGTTCTGCAAGATATCAACGATTATGAATTGGTCCAAAAACCGGCGAAGATCGGTCTCTTAGCTCAGAAAATTCGAAATGTTCTGGGTGATGTCGATTGAATCGATTTCTGAAATCAGATTGAAGGCTATTCCACGATGAAACCGTATGGAAAGGTATTTAACTGACTCAGAATCCTTCCGCGTTCGACTCCGACCCTGAGTGAACCTGCCGTCATTTATCATTGTCCTGATGTTGTGTGAAGAAACAACACACTGAGGGATCAGGGTTTGTTGATTTCAACGGCTGCTTAAGGAACCAGGGAATGCCTGTCTGGGATGCGGATCAATATTTGAAATTTCAGCGTGAACGGACGCAGCCTGCCATCGATCTGGCAGCACGCTTGCGGCTGGAATCACCCCGACGGATTGTGGATGTAGGATGTGGCCCTGGCAACAGTACGGCGGTACTGGCAAAACGCTGGCCGAAAGCGGAACTCAGCGGTATGGATAGCTCGGCTGAAATGCTGGAAACTGCGCGAGAGTCTCAGCCTGAGATACACTGGTTCCAGTCGGATGTTACCAGTTGGAAACCGGACACCAGGTATGATCTGCTGTTTTCGAATGCGGTGCTGCAGTGGGTGCCAAGTCATGAATCTCTCCTTCCCCGGCTGATGAGTTTTCTGAAACCGGGAGGCGCTCTGGCCGTACAACTGCCGATGCATTACGACTCTCCCCTGCACTACCTTGTCAAGGAAGTCTCGGAACTGCCGGAGTGGAATGCGCAGACCGCAGAGGCCCGGGAGGCGCTGGGCTCTGAATCGCGGTCGTTTTATTACGATCTGCTTGCGCCGCTGAGTTCCGAGATTGAGCTCTGGGAAACGAAATACATCCATATCATGGAGAGTGTGCAATCAATTCTGGAATGGTTTCGAGGGACGGGGCTCAGACCTTATCTGGAAGCATTACCCGATGATCGTGAGCGTGCCCGCTTCGAAGCAGAATTACTGGAACGCTACAAACCCGCCTATCCGCTCCAGAAAAACGGTAAGGTGCTGTTTCCGTTTCGGCGGTTATTTATTGTGGCGTATCGCTGAGTTGTGTTGATCTGATTTATGGTTTATTGTTTCAGGGAATCTGTGTGGTGAGTGGAATGGTATATGGAATCTTTCTGGTGCTGCTCTGTCTGTGGGCAACGGGGAGCCGGTGTCTGTCACAATTTGGTCTGAAAGTCGGGACTGTCTACCTTACGGGAATCGTATTTGGCTGTTTTGGGCTGAGTTACCTGGTGGGCGTCTATTATAATTTCGGGCTGTATAACACGGATCGATTTTCACTGACCGTTTTATCGATGTATCTGCTGGCTGCTGTAATTGTCAGTGTTTTTCTGGTGAATCTGTCTGTGATGACCGGATTATATCTGGGCGTTTTGCGGATCAAACCATCATCCCGTTAATACAAAAAACGTTTCATCGACGTTGATACCTGAGGCTTGTTATGGCTTTCTCGCAGTAAGCGGTTCCTCACGGTCCGGTTTTCTGGCGATAACTGGATCTGCGTTCTGTGTCGAAACAGTCTTTTCTGGAGAGGAGTCAGGCTGGGGGGCTGTCTCTATTTGACGGCTGGGGCCTTTTACTCTGAGTCTATCAGTTTGAAAAAACTGCTGACCTGAAGAATCTGTGATCGACAGAATCAGTGAGACTCGGGACTTCGGAAAATCGGCGGGAACCTGCCAGGAGAGCAGGCCCGTGGGAGAAACAAACATGCATTCAGGCCCCGCCTCGAGTTGATATTTCACACCTCCCTGTTTCGATCTGACATCCATCTGGCTGATCCAGTGCTTTCCGCGGATGGCTGCTGACAGCGGGTGTGAGACGGCAAACAGATAGTTCTGGTCCGACTGTTTCAGCAGATTTTCCAGGTTGATCTCGTGCAGGATCAGACTCTGCTTCGTGGCGGGGATTTGAATCAATAGATTCTCGAAGGGCAAATACTGGAAATGTTTCGACAACGCCATCACATGCGGACCGGGAGCCTTTTGGCGTTCACTGTCACTGAGGGTCGGGTTGACACTGGTCAATTGAGCCAATGGGGTTTTTGCCCCTTTAGAATAGAGGTAGAACTCTTTTTTCGTTTTGTGTTGTGGCTGTTCTTTTGCCATCAGATAAAAGCCGGGCTGCACGGAAGGGATGGGAATACTGCGTGGGTCGTCCCGGTTAATGGGATTCATCTGTCGCGACATGAAGCCGTGTGGTGTATACACGACTGATCCGTCTGCACTGGGGAGCAGGACAAAGGGAGAGGGAATCTGCGTCGGATGGTTGCTGACCTTCTGGTCTTCCAGAATCAGCACCCCCGCGGCTCCATAAGAGATCAACGTCCCGTCAGCGGAGGCTTTGACGTGGTGCGGTTCAACAGAGACGCGCAGAGGATGCTGCGACTGATACTTCCGTTCCCGCATCGTCTCAGGATTGAAGAAATGAACCTTCATCTTCCTCATGTCGTCGCCAGTAAACAGCACGAGGGGACCCGCGGAATCGTATCCCATTACCAGGGCAGCGATCCGATCAGCAATAGGGGAAGCAACCGTGAGTTCGCGCTGAAAGGTCTTGAGATTCCAGCGTTCAAAAATCTGCCTGTCGCGCAACAGAATGATCAGATCATCTGCGCCAGCCGTGAACAGGATATCGTCAGAATTAACGGGGATATATTTTACAACGGCTGATTTGTTCGTGTCGAAGACCGCCAGCTGATGCAGATCAAGAAGATGCAGAATCAGGTAACGTCCCCCGCCACAGACGACCAGGTCATCAATGCTTCCCGGAAGGTTGACTGTCCGTTGATGCGGTTCAGGCTGAATTAGTGTGGCTTTTGGAATTGTCGATTTTTGATGAGTGCCAGGCTCAGGCTGATGTAGTGGAGATGGTTTTCCGGCAACGGAAGATGCTGTCTTGTTTTTTCGAATTTGCTGACCTTGGATGTCAATCTGCCAGGTCTGGAAAACTTCCTGCCCGGTTGCATCTTTAACTGAAAGTATGACTGTTTCTGTCTCCCGTTTGAATGCTACTGGGATTTGCCAGATCAAGGTATCTTGTGGAGTAATCGTCATACCTTCCGGGCCGACTTCGATCGAGGTCTGAATCGGCAACTGCTTTGCTTTGGCATTTAGCTGGTATTGGTAGAAGTCTCCCTGTTTTGCAGTATTCCTGGGTTGGCTGGTGATTAACAGATAATCAAGAGGTGACTTGTCCAGAGCCTGCTGCAGGTGAACCCGATGCAGGACAACCTGACTGTTGGTGGCGGGTAGGTAAGCCAGCAGATCCATATCGGGGAAATAATGCAGACGTAGTATCTGAGGAGTTTCTCTCACGAAGAAATCCTTGTGCCAGTCACGCCTGGAGATGGAAGGTACGACCTGGGGAATGGTAAGGAGTGGCCGGGGATCATGCTGCTGATGAATTGTAACATTCGGACTGTCGGCCCTGACTCGCATATACAGATTTCCGAGAGAAGCGGGAATCGCGCGGGAATGATTTTCCGCCAGAACTTTAATGAGGGTGTTCGTATAAATTCCCGAGAAGGAATAAATCAGACTTCCGTCCGGGCCAGGCAGGCTGACTCCGAGATTTCGGTCCTGATAGAACTCCTGAATCTGGTTTCGTTTGATGATGAGGTTTCCATAGCCGCTGTGTGATGCGACACCCGGGCGTGCGACTCCGAAGACCGAGCCATCCGCGGAAGCATGCACAATACAGTCGCGGGTATTGACGTCTTTGAACTTCCAGTCACTCCCACCGCGTTTCAGGTGGGCTGGTTCCAGAGTCTGCAGATCGAGAAAATTCTCTGCATTGACGGACATGTCTCCACGACAGAGAAAGATCGGGCCTGCTGAAGCAGAGCCCATACTGATCTGAGAAACTTCTCCATTATTCAGAAGACGCGTCAATTCCAGCTGATGTGTCTGAAGATCAAAGCGTTGTATTTTCTGCTGATCGCGGAGCACGACTACCAGTTTCTCAAGACCCGCAGTAAAGGCGATGTCATCGGACTCGACTGGCAGGTATTTCGTCACGCGAGCCGCGGACACATCGAAGATTGCCAGTAACCGCAAATGGTCCAGATGAAAAATCAGGTACCGCCCCGCTCCTCCTGCCTCGACGGCGCGACAGGTTCCCGGCAGATTTACTGTCAGTGGGTCACCAGAAAAATCAGAAGGCGAACTCTTTGAGAGATTTGCCTGATCCGATTGACTCGGTTTGGTTTTGCTGACATTGAGAGGAGAGAGACGCTGTTCTTCTGAATTTGCAGGTGGTGCCTCTACGGGTATTGTGTCGCCCTGATACTGTTCAGAGGCAGGTGCCGGAACAGATTTTTGACAGGAACAGGAACTGAGAAGTAAGAACAGTCCTGATCCCAGAAGAGCAAATCGCAAGTGAGCCACCTTTCGAACGCAGATTGAAATCACAGTCACTTCAGGATAGCGATATGTACATTTTGCCATACCCGAAGATGAGTTTCAACCTTTGGTTCGAAAGTGTGCCCGTGACATACCGAATTCTATCGACGAGACTACTGGAATTTAGAACTGAAATGGACTTTGAATGCGTCATTCTGATTGATAACATTTCTGCTTGAGTCCCGTTTTCAAAGCGGATATCGCATACTCAAACAGGAAAAGCCGGGTAATGTCAGAGATCACAGACTGTCAACTGGAACAGGCAGGTTACCAGAAAGTGTCGGCCCCCTTGCCTTCCTGTACTCATGACATTCTGGAAGAGGTGCTTGACTCGGTTGTCCAGGAGAACTTTCGTCGGCGGCGCAATGGTACCCGTTATGCGATTCGGAATGCGCTCCTCGCAGTGCCTGCTCTCAGGCCTCTGCTTGAGCACGGTGCACTGGTGGAATTGGCACGCGGAGTCCTGGGACAAACGGTTGCATTAGTCAGCGCGACGCTGTTCGATAAACGCCCCGCTGCAAACTGGTTTGTGCCACCGCATCAGGATCTGTTCGTTCCGATTGCAGGTGCAACAAATGATCCCCGCTGGACCAACTGGTCAATCAAAGCGGGAGTCCAATATGTCGAACCGCCCGTCGAAATGCAACGGGAACTGCTGGCGGTACGCGTACATCTAGATGCCTGCCCGGGTGTGAATGGGGCACTGGAAGTGGTGCCCGGCAGCCATCGGGAACGCTTGAGTGAAGAGTCGGTAGCAGAGTTTAATGAAGAGGCGTTTGAAGTCTGCCCTGCTGGCCCGGGGGAAGTGCTGCTGATGCGGCCTCTACTGGTGCACCGTTCCCGTGCTGCGAAACTGCCAGCGCGCCGCCGGGTGCTGCACGTGGTTTATTCTGCAGCGGAGCTGCCCAAAGGTCTGAAGTGGACTTAAGCCTTCAGGTCTCGCCTGGTTTTTAGTGAAGTCAGGTGAATAACTTAAATCAACTCTTGTGCTGTTCATATGAATCGATTCAAATGTTGTGATGACATGTGACGCGATTTACAGCAAATTGTTTCATTGAAAACAGTCAGGGTAACAGAGTGAAATTTGAATACAATCTGGATGATGCCACTCATGATATAAAGCAGGCTTCCATCGCTGCCTTTATCTCAGCGGCGATGAGTACCTTAGTCATCGTCGCTGCGATGGCCTCTTCAGCCGAAGGCGTATTCGGACCATTTGCTGATCCGGTTAACTTCATCGATGTTGCCCTGGTGCTGGCGTGCGGGGTGGGTCTCCGGTTCTATTCCAGAACTGCCGCAGTCACCCTCGTTATTTATTTCATTTTTGCAAAAATCTTTATAATGCTGGAGAACGGGCGACCTTCGGGGCTGCTGTTTACCATGATCTGGCTCTACTTCTACTGGAAGGGCATCCGAGGCTCCTTTGCCTACCATCGCTTAAGAAAAGAAGCGGATTCCAGTTACCGGTCCACACCTGTCGGGTTTTACTATTTCGTGATTCCGCTCGGGGGGATTGTTCTGAGTTTAGTCGTTTTAGGTTTAAGCCTGTTTGGACTCGGAATACTCGCTGAAAGTGGAGCCTTTGTCGATTCAGCGGTGATTACGGGCGACAAGCTTTCAAAAAGTGACTTACAACTGCTTCTTGATGAAGGAATCATCAGGCCGGATGAAACTGTTCTTTATTTTTATTCGGCGGGCATCACTTCCATTTCAGATGACGGGAATCTGTTGACTGATCAACGTGTCGTTTCTTATGAGAGAATCGAGGGAGTATTAGAGGTCTACGCAGCGAAGTATGAAGATGTGGCAGAGGTCATTATTGTTGAAGAGGGAAACTTCATCGATGATACGATTGTCGAAATCAATACGACGGATGACGATGCATTTCTGCTGTTCCTCTCTCCCCTGGAAGAAGGTGACCAAACCTTTATTAATGAACTCAGAAACAGAGTTCGGTCGCAGCCTGATAAGGCGACACTGCCAGCACTGTAAAGAAAATAACAAATCTGAAGCATTGATTAGCATTTCGATTCAGGATTTTTTTAAGTGGATTATTACAGGTGACGAGCGACAACAGGAAACAAAAACGAAAGGGAAACGACTGCGGCCCTGGTTTCTGGCTGGATTTCTGATTGTGTTTGTGGGGATGGGGCTCTGGTTCCATTCATTGGGGGTAGGTGGTGCTCCGGGTACTCTGCGGAGAACGAATCTCTTTCAGTATTACTATCTTGAAACGGGCGCCTGGCTGAGACATTCTGGTGAGTTGAGTGCCGTTTCCCCAAGTCTGACTCATGTGATGATCACTTTAGGGTTTTATCTCGTTTGCGCAGCGGTGGGCGGTGTGTTGTTCATGGGGATCGGCTGGGTGATCCGAAAATTCAGTTGCCGTGCTACTAATAGTATTTAAACCGTCGCTTCCACTTCCAGCGTCACCCGTGTTGATTTAAAACCGGGTGTTTTCGAGAGCGGATCGACGGTGTGTGGAACCAGGATATTGGCTTCCGGGTAATACATCAGTGCGTTGCCGGCGCGGACGTCGAATTCGCGGACCAGGATATAAGGCATCTCCCCTGCTTCACTTTTGACCTTCACCCGCTGATCGGGTTTGAGTCCCAGGCGATCAATGTCAGCCCGGTTCATCAGGATGACGTCGCGTCGTTCCTGACCGCGGTAGATGTCTTCGTCATCATAGACGACGCTGTTGAACTGCCCTTCCGAACGGACTGTCATCAGTCTTAACTGGTTGTCATCCACGGGAATCTCAGGCAGCGGGATCGCGTGGAACTTTGCTTTGCCGCTTTCCGTGGGGAATTGGTATTCCGCGACCGCGCGGCCGGTGACGTGGAATTCCTTGTTGGATTCAATCGTCTGATGCATGTTCTCATAGCCGGGAATCAGGTCGGCAATCAGTTCGCGGATGGCGGAATGGCTTTCCAGTTTCTTCCAGTCGATGCGGTTATCGCCGGCGAACAGTTTCTGGCCGATGGCAGCGAGGATGGAGACTTCACTGCGGGGGCCTTCATACCGGGATTTCCCGCCGTCACTCATGCGGACGTAGCTGAACATCGACTCCTGTGTGGTCGACTGCGGCTCTTCATCGCGCGGCAGCACGGGGAGAATCAGTGTCTCTTCCCCCGTGCCCCAGACGTGCCCCGTGTTGAGTGTGGTGGAGAGATATAGAATCGTTTTGATGCGGCTCATGGCTTCGAGCGCATATTTCGTATCGGGGTTGCTGCCGTAAAGGTTGCCACCCAGACAGAAAGCGAAGTCGATCTCACCGCGATGCGATGCTTCCATGCAGGCCATCGTGTCATAGCCGGGTGTCGTGGGAACCTGAATGCCGAGCTGTTTCTCCAGACGTTCGAGCATGGCCTGTTTCAGTCCCGGTGTCACGCCGACCGACCCGAGCCCCTGTACGTTACTATGCCCGCGGATCGGCATCAGACCTGCCTCGCGGCGGCCGACCATGCCTCGCAGCAGGGAAACATTGGCGATGGTCTGCACGTTATTGGTGCCATGTAGATGATGCGTAATGCCCATGCACCAGCCGATGACGACATTTTTTGCAGAGATATACTGATCGGCGATCTGTTGAATGGTATCGCGGTCGACACCACTCTGGGCGATGATGTCGTCCCAGCTGGTCTGGTTAACCTGTTCCTGGAAGGCTTCATAGTTCTCAGTATGCGCAGCGATAAAGCTGCTGTCCTGGGCATTTTGTTCAAGGACGACCTTGGCGATGCCGGTGAGTAACGCCAGGTCCCCGCCGACATGCGGCTGCACATACATGGAGGCGATGCTGGAACCGAACAGCATGCTGCGGACGTCGCTGGGGACTTTGAAGTTGACCAGTCCCAGTTCTTTGACCGGATTGATGACGATCACTTTGCCACCCCGCCGCCGGATTTCCATGAAGGCTTTCATCAGTCGCGGATGATTGGAGGAAGGATTGGCGCCAATCAGAATGTAGAGATCGGTGTGTTCGAGGTCTTCCAGTTTAATCGTCCCCGCTCCGGTGCCAATGCTGGAGCCTAGACCGACCCCGCTGGCCTGATGACAATAGTAAGAGCAGTTGTTGACATAATTTGTACCCATCAGACGTGACATCATCTGAAACAGGAAGCCGGCCTCATTCGAGGAACGACCGCTGGCATAGTAAAAAGTCCGCTCGGGGCCAGAGGCTTTCAGACGCTCGACTACCAGATCAAGGGCCGCATCCCAGGAAATGGGTTTGTAATGTTTTTCTCCGGGAGAGAGCAGCAGTGGTTCGGTGAGTCGGCCGCTGTATTCGAGTTTGCGTGAGTTGAAAGATCGCAGCTGGTCGATATTGTACTTCGCGAAGAAGTCGGAAGCGACTGCGGGCTGCATGTCGGAAGCCATTGCCTGAAATGATTTTTTGCAGACTTCGGGAAACAGGCCCGCTTCATTGACCATGCCTCCCTTTTGCCCGCCCATGCCGACCGCGCAGGTCTTGCAGGCGTTTTTGGAACGCATGGATTTCCAGAGTTTCCACCAGCCTACCCGGTTTGCCAGAGTCAGACTGTATTTAATCGCTTTCCAACCGCCGCCGCTACGTGGAGCTTTCACTTTACGCCTTCCTTTGTCGTTTTTCAGGAGCACACTGCCGTGAACCGATTCAGATACAACAAAACTCAATTTTCACACTTTTGCCAAAATCTGAAACCTGTTCAAGTTAGGTCGAGTATATCCAAATGAATTTATGCAATCAACGAGACGGGCTTCAATTCCGTACAGTGGGTCTTGCGAGGCTTTCCAGCCTGTTGATACAATACAGCCCCTGTCTATATTCCACTGCAGGAGGAAGGATCGCTCTATGTTTAGTCGCTGTTTAAGTTTTGCCGTGTTTTTGATTCTGGTTTGCGGAAGTCCTCTCTGGGGGGATAAACCAACTGGCACTCCCTCCCCCGCTGATCTGACATTTCGTCTGCCGGGCACTTCAGGTGAGACTGTTGAACTCAAGAAACAACCTGCTCAGAAAGCGACGGTGGTCTGTTTTCTGGGAGCGGAATGTCCGCTGGCACGGCTGTACGGGCCGAAGTTGAATGAGATACAGTCAGCATACAAATCTCAAGGCGTGCGACTGATTGGCGTGAACAGTAACCGGCAGGACTCACTGGAAGACGTCCAGGCATACGTCAAAAAATATCAGATCCAGTTTCCGATGGCGAAGGATTACGGGAATGAAGTCGCCGATCGGTATCAGGCGGTACGAACTCCGGAAGTCTTTGTGCTGGATGAGAACCTGGCGATTCAATATCGGGGACGGATCGATAATCAGTATCTACCGGGAATATCCCGAGCCGAAACGACTTCCAATGATCTGAAAAATGCGCTGGATCAGGTTCTGTCGGGTAAACCAGTCAAACTGGCAAAGACAGAGCCGAACGGTTGTTTCATTGGACGCGTCAAAAAAACAGAAGTCACGACCAGTCTGACGTTCTGTAATGAAGTGGTGCGGGTTTTGAATCAACATTGTGTGGAATGCCACCGCAAAGGAGAGATCGCGCCCTTCAGTCTGACCGACTATGATGAAGTCCGGGGCTGGGCAGACACGATGTTGGAAACCATTGATGACGGACGCATGCCCCCCTGGCATGCGAGTCCGAAGTATGGTCATTATGCCAATGCCCGTTTCATGTCAGATGAGGATAAGAAAGTACTCCGCGACTGGGTTGCCGGGGGCATGCCATATGGTGATGTGAAAAACATGCCGAAACTTCCCGAGTTCCGCGAAGGCTGGCATCTGCCGGAAATTCCCAGCGCGGTTTTTGAAATGCGGAAGCGGCCTTTCCAGGTTCCCGCGGAAGGTGTGGTGGAATATCAATATTTTGTCGTGGATCCGGGGTTTAAAGAAGACAAATGGGTGACCGGGGCGCAGGTGCTGCCGGGTAATCGCTCTGTCGTGCATCATGCGATTGTTTTTATTCGCCCACCCGATGGAGCCGACTTCCAAGGCATCGGCTGGCTGACCGCGTATGTACCGGGTCAGCGGATCAAAAAACTGCCGGAAGGGCGTGCCCGCCGTGTACCCGCTGGCTCGAAGCTGGTATTTCAGATGCATTACACGCCAAATGGATCGGTAGCGCAAGACACTTCTAAAGTTGGTTTGTTATTTGGCAAAGAAGAAGAAATCACGCACGAAGTTTTCACGCTGATTGGCATCGATCAGGAGTTTGAAATTCCGCCACACACTAAAGATTTTCCCGTGACAGCAAAAGTACGCCGTATTCCCCCTGAAGCAGAACTGCTGGCGATTGCGCCACATATGCATTTGCGGGGGAAATCGTTTCGGCTGTTTATGAAGCAGAAGGACGAATCGGAAATTCTGCTGGATGTGCCTCACTACGATTTCAACTGGCAGCATATCTACGAGCTGAGTCAGCCCATGAAACTGGACGAAGTAGAATCGCTGGAGTTCACCGTGAAGTTCGATAATTCCAAGGAGAATCCCTTCAATCCCGATCCGAGTGAATATGTGACCTGGGGCGATCAGACCTGGGAAGAAATGGCGATTGCCTTTTTCGAAGTCGCCGAACCCCGCAAGAAGAAAAAGATTGAAAATCCGAAACCTCAGAAAAAGTTGAGTGACGCAGAGATAAAGTTGCAAAAAAAAGAATTGCTGCAGAAACATGAAAAATATACGGTAGAATTTTTCGAACGTTTCGATAAGAACCGAGACGGTCACGTCATGCTGGATGAAATTCCCCTGGTGACTCAGCGCTACGGAAATATCAATGATTTCAACAACGATGGTGAAATTCAGAAAGAAGAAATCAGTATTCCGAACAGGTAATCGGGTTGTAACTCACCCGAATGAGTGCGTTCGCTCTGTTCTATTTCCTTCTTAAATTATCTACGCCGCTGAAAGAGAGAATCGAGAGTGTTTCGCGCGTTTAATCGATGTTCTATCTGGATGGCTGATCATCCCGTGATGGTCACCCTGTTCATTTTGCTGCTGAGCGGAATTGCGATGCTGGGCTATACCATGCCCGAAGAGGTCCGTGACTGGTTTAAACCGGCTCCGGTTCAACAGGTACAGCAACAGAAGCCGGAAAAGCCACGAAAAGTGCGCGAAGCGCCCCCGGATGTTGATCCAATCAGCTTGACCGATGCCCACACCATTCTGGTCATTGATTCGGAAGACTTTTTTACTACGGAGCGAATTAAAGCGCTGCGTGAAATCGTCGAACGTATTGAATCACTGGACTACGTGCGCAGTGTCTTCTGGCTGGAGGACATTCCCAATCTGAATATCTTCGGCTTGCGGGAACCCTTGATTCCCAATGAGCGGGCTTCCCAGAAGCGACTGGATACCGCCAAAGTGAAAACGGTCGCACACCCACTGGTCGGCGGCCAACTGCTGTCCGTGGATGGCAAGACGCTGTTGCTGATGATCAAGTTCGACTGGTTTCGTGTGGACGATGATGAAGATTGCACGACCGGAATTAAGAAGGTCGCGGGTGAAGTTGCTGCGAAGTATCCGGGCGTAGACTTCTCTTTCCTTACCACCGGACGGGTGCCAATCTATCTGACTGCAGTTCGAACTCACAATGCAAACAAAGTGAAATACCAGGTGATCGGTTACGGCATGATCCTGTTCATGGCGGTCATCCTGTTTCGCGGGATCTCTGCCGTGATCATCGTCGCATTGGCGCCGATGTTCGGCGTCTTTCTGACCCTGGGGTTCATTCAGTTCCTGGATTTTCAGGATAATCCGTTTAATGATGTTGTGCTGCCGGTTTTGTTGAGTCTGGTGGGGTTGACGGATGGCGTACATCTGATGGTCCAGATTAGAAAGCACCGTGCCGCCGGGTTGAGTGGGCGTGATGCGGCCCGGCGAGGCGTTCAGGAAGTCGGACTGGCCTGCCTGTTGACCTCGGTGACGACGGCCATCGGCTTTGGCTCCCTTTCACTGGCACACCATGAAACCGTGCGCGAATTCGGCTACAGTTGTGTGGTTGGGGTGCTGCTGACTTTCATTGCGGTCATCACGGTGATTCCCCTGGCCTGTCGTACCTGGCTGGGACGTTCGATTCATGTCGGCTATGGAAAAGGAATCATCGACCGGCATCTGGGTCGGATCAGTGTCATCATTGAGATGGTTCTCAAGCGGACACGATTTATCAGCTCGCTGGGCATCGGTGCGACCGCCGTTCTGATTTTGATTTCGTTGACACTTCGTCCTGATGAACGGCGGGCCAATATGCTGCCCGATGGCTCGGAAGCGGCGGTGGCGTTGAATCATATGGACCGGGCCATGGGAGGGCTGGAGCATTCACTGGTGCGCGTCTCCTGGGATGATGACGTTGCCTCCGATTCTCCCGAGGTGCTGATTGCCATCAGTGAAGTCGATGATTTACTGTTGCAGGAAGACTTGATTGGCCATCCGATTTCGATTCGCAATATCCTGGGGGCGCTGCCCGGCGAAGGCAAACCGGAAGAGCGGATGTCGATGATGGATCTGCTGCCTCCCCCGCTGAAGCGCGCCTTTTATACACCGGAACGGAATCAGGCCGAAGTCAGTTTTCATGTGCAGGATCTGGGGATCGCCCGCTATGGCCCGACCTTCACACGGATCGAAGAGGGACTGAAAACGATTGGTACTGCGCACCCGCACTTTCAATTTGAGCTGACGGGGTCTGCTGTGTGGCGCTGGCGGAACCTGTATCAGATCGTCGTGGATCTCGCCGCCAGTCTGGGGAGTGCTGCGATTATCATTCTGATTGTGCTGGCGTTTGCCTTCCGTTCCCTGCGACTGGGATTGATTTCCATCATCCCCAATATGTTTCCACTGGCTGTCACAGGAACGTTTCTGGTATTTACGGGACAGTCCCTGGAGATTGTCAGTGTGTGTGCCTTTACGGTTTGTCTGGGGATTGCCGTCGATGATACCATTCACTTTCTAACCCGGTTCCGAGAAGAACAGTTGCTGATCGACAGTGATGAAGAAGCGATTCGCCGCGCTTTTACCGGGGTGGGAACGGCTCTGATCATGACAACCGTGATTCTGGTCGCCGGATTTTCGACAGTCATTTTCAGCGACATGCGCGATCAGCGGATCTTCGCCATTATGAGTGGTCTGACGATTTCGTCTGCCCTGTTTGGAGACCTGGTCTTTCTACCTGCATTGCTGGCGCGGTATGCGAAACGTTCACAGGTGCCCGCGATGGAAGAACCAGAAGAATTGCCTGACCCGGTGGTGGAACAGACTCTGGTTCGGGAGTGATCGAGGCTCATCTGCTGTAACTCTTATGATTGTTGGCATTTTCGACGTCTGCCCATCGACAGTTCGCGTGACGTCTTTTGTTTGTGGTTCCGGAAAGCTGTAAGTAAAGTTAAATAAATTGACTTTACAGCCGATAAATGTTATAAAAGATTCCCACCACTGTAGTTATATTCGTTGAGTTCAGCGGAATGACACCCTCCCTGAAGATGTTCCCCGATATGAAGGAACAGCGCTTTGTATTACCGTGTGAATGCACTACTGCTGCCCGGCTTAATCTCACTGTTTGCGTGGATTCCCTCTGCTTCTGCATCTGATGAACGGCTGACGTTTGAAAAAGACATCCGACCCATTTTCAAAGCGTATTGCTTTCATTGTCACGGTGAAGAAAAAGAGCTTTCCGGTGCACTCGATCTGCGGTTAAAGCGTTTAATTTTGAAAGGCGGCGATTCAGGAGATGCGATTGCTCCCGGAAAGCATGCTGACAGCCTGCTGTTTCAATACGTAGAATCAGGCGACATGCCTCCCGATGAGAAACAGCGTTTAAAACCTGACGAAGTGGCCGTCATTGCCCGCTGGATCGATCAGGGAGCCGCCGCAGGACCGGAGCCAGCAGGCGAAGTGAAGCCTGGTGATTTTCTGATGACGGCAGCCGAGCGTTCGCATTGGGCATTTCAACCAATCCATAAATCGAAGTTGCCGGATGTTGTACGTCTTTCCCAGGCAGCGAAAGCATCGACAGTAAATCCGGTTGATGCATTTGTCGCTCGTAAGCTGCAAGCGAATGGGCTCTGGTTTTCCGAGGAAGCAGATCGACTGACGCTGCTTCGCCGGGCAGCCTTTGACCTGACGGGGCTCCCCCCTGCTCCGGAAGATGTGAAAACGTATCTGGCAGACGAGTCGCCCGAAGCGTATGAGAAAATGGTGGATCGTCTGCTGGCGTCTCACCATTATGGCGAACGTTGGGCGCGGCACTGGCTGGATGTCGCCGGCTATGCCGATTCAGAAGGCTACAACGATAAAGATGTGATTCGCGCGGATGCCTGGCATTATCGTGATTATGTCATCCGCGCACTGAATGCAGATAAGCCGTGGGATCAGTTTATTCAAGAACAACTGGCGGGAGACGAACTGGTGAAAGCCACGCATGCGACCGCGCAGAAACTGGTAGACCAGGATCCGGCCGTGTGTGACAAACTGACGGCGACCGGGTTTTTACGGCTGGCGCCGGATGGAACGGGATCAAGCCCGATGGATCCTGCTCTGGCCCGGAATCAGGTGATTACGGAAACCGTGAAGATTATGTCTTCCTCGTTACTGGGGATGACCGTCGGTTGTGCGGAATGTCATCATCATCGATTTGATCCGATTCCCCAGGAAGACTTTTATCGGCTGCGAGCCGTCATTGCCCCCGTTTATGATGCCGACAAGTGGCGAAAGCCGACCAGCCGTCGGGCTGCGTTAATGTCAAAGGAAGAAAAAGCAAAAGCGGTGGAGCTGTCAGCGAAAGTCAAAAAACTGGACGAGCAGCATAATCAAATCAAAGCAGAAGTGACGCAGTTAATCTCGGAACGGGTTTTGAAGGAAGTCCCTGAAGCAGACCGGGAGCAGGCGAAAACCGCTTATGAAACAGCCGTGAAAGAGAGAACTGCCGAACAGGCAGAATTCCTCAAGAAAAAGTATCCGATGCTGGATCTGCTGGTCCCGGGGCGGCTGCATCTGTTCCTGGCGCGTTATAAAGATGGCAAGGAACTGGCAAAACGCTATGAAGATGTGAAAGCGGAAGCCGACAAACTAAGAAAGCAGATTCCTCAACCGGAGTACATCCGGGTTGCGACCGAAGACACTCAGCATCTGCCTGAGACATTTGTGTTTTATCGAGGGGATATGTCCTCACCCGAATCAGAAAAGATTGCGCCGGGCGGACTCACGGTTGTGGGTTCAAAAACAGAAAATACATTTCCCACCAATGATCCTGCAGTCCCAACGTCGGGTCGTCGACTGGCGTATGCCCGTTATCTGACGAGTGGACAGCATCCGCTGGTGGCTCGCGTGTTGATGAACCGGTTCTGGATGCATCATTTCGGACAGGCGCTTGTCGATTCGACAGGGGATTTTGGCTCGCGCTCCGCAACTCCGACGCATCCGGAACTGTTGGACTGGCTGGCAGCCGACTTCATGGAGCATGACTGGGAGTTGAAACGGATTCATCGGCTGATCATGACTTCGCGGACCTATCGTCAGACCTCGGCTTCCCACTCTGAGAAAGCGCTGGCCGTCGACGCAGATAACAGGCTGCTCTGGCGGATGAATCTGAGACGGCTGGAAGCGGAATCGATTCGCGATGCAATTCTAGCCGTCAGTGGCGAACTGAATCGGGCCCCGTTTGGTGCACCCATCCCGGTCTCTCTGGCTGATAGTGGAATCATTACTGTAGGCTCGGGAAAAGTTTCCGCCGATCGACGGGAACTCAAGCGTTCCGTCTATATCCAGGTGAGGCGGACTCAGCCTGTGACAATGCTGAATGCATTTGATGCACCGAGTATGGAGCCAAATTGTGAGCGACGTGTCTCTTCCACCGTCGCGACGCAATCTCTGGCGTTGTTGAACAGCGAATTCATGCGTGAACAGTCTGTTGCGTTTGCCAGGCGGGTATTGGCGACAGCGGGAAAATCTGCTGATGCAACAAAACTGGTGCAAACCGCCTGGAAGCTGGCATTAAGTAATGAACCATCGGCAGCTGAAATGCAGGCTCTGGAGAAACATTTTCAACTACAGTTACTGGAATACCAGGCGAAAAAAGTAAAAGATCCCCAGCAGGAAGCTTTGGCATCACTGTGCCATGTCCTGTTTGGCACGAATCAGTTTTTATATGTCGAATAAACGGTTTGCAATCAGACGTCAGTCAGATGTCTGTAGATTGATAACCTCTCCGAAGGGAGTGCATTGTGTTTCAGAACAGTCATGATTATTCAAACGGTTCCCGTCGTCATTTTCTGGCGCAAAGTGCCTTTGGTGTTTCTTCGCTGGCATTGGCGACGTTGTTAAAAGACGACCAGTTGCTGGCGGCACCTGAAAAGCCTGCGTTGGAAGAAATAAGGTACGATCTGACACCGAAAAAAACGAGTCATCCGGCCCGGGCGAAATCAATGATTTCGATTTTCTGTGGCGGCGGTCCCAGTCACCTGGATCTGTTTGACCGCAAGCCGCTGCTGGATGAATATGCGGGCAAACGGTTTCCCGGCGATGGTATTAAATACGACAATGCCGGTCAGGCGACGTCTATCATCATGCCATCTCCTGACACGTTTCAGAAGTGTGGCGAATCGGGGATGGAAATCAATACGGCTCTGCTGCCTCACTTCGGTGAGATTGTCGATGATGTGACGCTGATTCGTTCCATGCAGTTGCCCAACATACGGAATCATGTGGCCGGGATGCGGGCGATGACGACGGGACGCGGACGCGAAGGCTGGCCTTCACTGGGGAGTTGGGTGACCTATGGTCTTGGCGCCGAAACTCAGAATCTTCCGGCCTTTGTCGCGATTACAATTCCCCGCAATCCGGTCGGTTCTCCTTACTGGGATAGCCGTCAGTTACCTTCAATATTTCAGGGGACTGTTGTCAGTAAATCGGAACCACGGATTGCAAATTTGAACCCGATTTCACAACTCAGAGGAAAGCCGCAGAGTAATCAGCTGGATCTGTTAAAAGAGTTAAATCAGATTCATCTGGAACGTCATCCGGGAGAAGATGATCTGTCGGCTCGGATTGCCAGTTACGAACTGGCGGCCCGGATGCAGACCGCGGCGACCGAAGCGCTGGACCTGACGAAAGAGACAGAAGCAACCCACCAGATGTATGGAGCCGATGATCCGGTGACCAAAGAGTTCGCGGATGCCTGTATGCTGGCCCGTCGATTCGTGGAGCGCGGCGTGCGATTTGTGCAGATCTGGAATTACGCCTGGGACATGCATGAGAACATTTTTGCGGCGCTGGAATCCCGTTGTAAAACCTGCGATAAACCGTGTGCGGCCCTGGTGACTGACCTGAAACAGCGTGGTTTACTGGATTCGACGATGGTACAATGGGGCGGCGAAATGGGGCGTTTGCCTGTTGTTCAGGACCGAGGGGCGGGCAAAAAACCAGGTCGCGATCACAATACCGAAGGCTTCAGTATCTGGATGGCCGGTGGTGGTGTTAAAGAGGGGCACATTCATGGCGCCACAGATGATTTTGGTCACCGGGCTGTGAAAGATGTTGTCACTCAGCATGATTTTCATGCAACATTACTGCATCAGTTTGGTCTGAAGGCGGATGAGTTACATTTCGAACATAATGCTCAGCCGGTGGCTCTGGTAGAACCAGGACAGGGTAAAGTTGCCGAGGGCATCTTAAAATAATCCAAACAGGGAGAAACGATGTCGAGACTGCACTGCTTGATCATGTTGTGGGTATTGTCGACGTTTCTTATCGTTTCTCAAGCCGCGGCTGAGGATCTGGTGGTCTCCTCTGATTTTCCGGGAGGTTCTGCCGAAGTGGTGAAAATCGACCAGAATCAGCGCACGATTCTGGTTCGTCCCGCCGGTGATCCGCAATTTGGGTGGCCTTGCTGGTGGTACTTTCAGGTGACGGGGATTACACTAGGGGAAGAACTCACAGTGACGGTCGATGCCAGTCAGATGAAGCAGGCGAACGGACTGAAGTTGTCCGCAGCGTGGGCGCTGCCTGAGCAAGCGGCATTCAGTTCCGATCAGCGTCTCTGGTCTCAAACAGGACCGGGCAAAAAACAGGGAGAGACCTGTGTGTGGAACGTGAAACCAGAAGCGAAGGTCGTCTGGTTTGCCTGGGGGCCTCCCTTTGTTCCCGCTGACGCGGAAGAATCAGTCAAAACGCTGAGTCAGAAGCATGCGAATGTGACGGCTTTTGAGCTGTGTAAGACCCGGGCCGGCCGGAGTGTACCCGCCTTAGTCGTTTCGCCGGTCGGTGAGAAAGACGAATCGCGAATGGTCATCTGGGTGCAGGCGCGGCAGCATGCCTGGGAGTCCGGAGGCAGCTGGGTGGGCCGCGGCTTTATTGAGTGGGCCGTCAGCGATCATCCGCAGGCTATTGCTCTCAGGGAAAAGGCGGATATCTACTATGTGCCGATCATGGACATTGATAACGTGGCGACAGGTAACGGCGGTAAAAATCAGGTGCCACATGACCATAACCGGGACTGGTCGGAGCATCCGCGCTGGAATGCAGTCCAGTCTGCGATGAAGTCTCTGAAGGCACTTGATGAAAGTGAGCGGCTGGTATTATTTGTGGACCTGCACAATCCAGGTGCGAACTCGAAGCAGCCTTACTTTTATATTGCCCCTCCGGAGCTCGATACGCAGCGTCGAAAGGCTCTGCAAGATGCGTTTATCGCAGTCTGCCGTCAGGAGATGCAGGAGCCATTCAAGCTGGATCAAAGCACACCTTCGACCGGTCCTAAATATGACAAACGCTGGAAAGAGATTTCCAGTAACTGGGTGCGGAGTGTGACGCGCGAATATGTCGTGGGGATTACGCTGGAGACCTGCTGGAACACACCACACAGCACCCCTGCGGGTTATAGGACCGTGGGCCAGCAGCTGGGCCGGGGAATCGCCCGATACCTGGAACAAGACCCGCGCTCATCCCCTGCCCCTGATTGAGCAAGGACTGTGCCCCGCAGTCAGGCGTTTTCATCCATTTTGTCGAAGACCGCTTTCATCAGCAGCGGCAGGACAACGGTCGCGTCGGCGTAGACTTCGGCGAACAGCCCTCCATCCTGCGGAGAGACAAACTTGCCCCAGCTGACCCCTTCCGAATAAGTACAGCCGGAGAGACCACCCCAGTGAACCGGCTCAGGACAGATGCGGACGCCGTACTTGAAGCGGGGTTCTTTCCACTCTGTGCCCAGACGAAAGTTGGCGATTTCATAATACGGGGCCACCTGTTGTGCCCAGTTACGGGGGACGCCACCGCCGATTGTGAAGATGCCGAGTGTCATGACATCGCGCATCAGTCGGGCATATTCCTGCAAATCAATAAACGGATTGAAACGGGGCAGGACCTTCAAAATCTCATCCTGATCGAGTTCTTCCAGCGATTTGCCGGATTGCGCGATGAATTCTGACATGGCCCAGGTGGAGACATCGAGTCCGATTTCACTGTCGGTGAAAGCAGGAATAAATACCGGTACGTTTTGTTCGTAGGCACTTCTGAGAATGCCACGTCCGTCGTCGAGTTCGGATAAACGCTGACCTAAAGCCCGGCAGAGGCGGGCCGAGGACCAGGTGCCATCTTCCGGCTGGGAGTCTCTGAGGACGGAGCGGACCAGCCGTTCGACGTTATTCAGATTCGATTCCATTTCGAGTGTATCGTAGATGCGATTATAACCCTTTTTATAGAGGGTTTCATCAGAGTCGTTGGGATTGTACTGGTAATGTACCAGGCCGATCGATTCGGTTAAGCCATGCGCGATCAGAGCTCCTGTGGCCACAACGGCGTGGACCAGCCCCCGGTCAATCATGTCACAGATGATGCTTCCCTGTTTGGCCACGGTCATGGCACCGGAAAGTGTCAGGACGACTTTGCAGTCCGCATCCTGAGACATTTCAAGCAGGATATCGTAGGCAACACCCAGTTTTCTGCCTGAGAAGGCTGTCTCGGACATCGCCTGTAAGAGTTCGGGAAAGGAATTGACTTTGGACAGGTCCAGGCTTTTCAGAGGTTTTAAACCATCGCCGCGGCCGTCGTGGAACTCTCGTTCTCCACTCATGTTCTGCTTATCCTGATAGTACTCAAAAGAATGGACGCACTCTCCCCGTCATCACGCATGGCAAGTGCGCTCGTTGACTGTAAACGTCATCGGAGCACACTTGCCTGAATGCGGTTTTTATGACAAGAATTCAACAACAGATTTAATCTACCACGTCACGAGTGAGAACTGTAGGGAGTTCTGATGGTTTCCTGGTAGAGTCTGGAAATGTTGAGAATTTATAGAGCGACGACCTGATCAGCTTCGCAAGGGTAGCTGGCCGCTTCCTGTAAGGCAGGTTTCCCATTCGGGATGGGGAAGCGGGGCATCTCCAGAATGCTGACATCACCGAGGTCGATTTCTTCCCGAATATAACGTAATACGTCATTCGGGTCGGTGTCGCCACAGGTGAAGACGTCCAGAGCGATTAAGCCGAGGTCGGCGTAGCAGTGTGCTGAGCAGTGGCTTTCATCGAGAAGGCACATAGCGGTGAAGCCCGGTGCTGAATTATGACCGAAGTGATATCTAACCTGTGAAATCACAGTTGCACCAGCGCGGGTAGCACCACGCGCCATGGCTTCAAGAACCAGTTGGTCGTTTAGACAAATGTCCCGCGAGACATTACGACAATCAATGAGAAGATGTCTTCCTTTATGCAACTCATAAACCCTCCACTAGAGGTGCCTGAAAAAAACAGGCATCCGATTTTGATGAAATGTTCGAGACGATTTCGAATCGTAATGCCTATATCGGTACGCAATTTTTAAAGTGCGAGATTATTATGTCATTGAGGAATAAAATACAAGAAATAAACTGACGAAATTGCGCGGAATTTACAAAAATCGAAAAACAGTTTTTCGACCCAGAGGTCGAAGTGGCAACTGCTGGCAGGCTTTTGGGTTCCGCAGCAGGGACGCGGCTCTGGTTTCGACCGGTTTGAAGGGCTGGGAATGTCCTGGTCATGCGCAGGGACTACCCGGTGAATTGGCTCCGGCGATGGTACTGTATCTCCTGCAAGACCGGGAGCCTGGAATGTGATAAGTGGTTCATGCAGGCCCTGTTAAGAAACCACCCCGCAACTGACAGGTCAGTGCGGGGCAGTTTTCAGATCGTTTCATCAGAGATTTCGGGCTGTCCTAAAACTCGCCAATGACGTTTCCGTCATTGATGGTTCCCAGATACCGGAAGGTGTCGTAGTTCATGTTCTCGCTCAGAAACCGGACTGCTCCGTCTCCCAGCAGGAAATGAGCTCCCCCCTCGTGCTTACTCGAGAAGTTAGCAATATGGTTGGTCGTGTTGGGTGGGTGGTGCATTTCCGACATGCTCATCATGGCCGGCTGTCCGACATGCCCCAGAATCAGGGACGCTGGTCCTTCTGTCATACTCATCATTCCAGCGGGACGCGTGGCACTCGGAATGGCTGCATACCATGTTGAATCGGCTTCGACGGTTGTGCCGGCGCTGGCAAACTGGTGCTGATGAGAACGCTCACCAACAACAATCGTATTCGAAGTACCATCGGTAATATCCCGAATGCGTGTATTGCTGTTTCGGTAGAGAATTCCTTTTCCCATCGGAGCCCCCGGCTTTTCAGTCAGGCTGCCATAGCCATAAATGCCAACATAATTGGCTGACGCAACCCGATAGGTGTTTGATCCGTCGCTGACTGAGAAGACACCTTGATTGGTGTCACTGGGGCAGCGAAAGATGGGGATTGCAGAGTCAGCGAGACCAATATTCGGACTGACGGTGCAGTCCAGATTGAGGTTGAGTTGATTATAAAGTGGAGACTGATCCAGGAACGGGAGCAACATCACTCCCCAGGCGAAACCAGTGCCGGTCTCAGTAGTGCTGTTGACGCTACTCGTGATATTTCTGGAGATATAGCCAGGGGCATAGGCTCCGTGCGCATTGTGATAATTATGTAGTGCAAGCCCGATTTGTTTCAGGCTGTTTTTGCAGGTGGAGCGCCTGGCTGCTTCGCGGGCCTGCTGGACAGCGGGGAGCAGAAGAGCGATCAGGATCGCAATAATCGCAATCACAACCAGGAGTTCGATCAGGGTGAAGCCATGAGGCGCGCGACGAGAGAGGGGTGTTTTTTGTTTCATTTCAGGATACCTGTTCTGTTACAGTGTGGTGGCCGGGAAATTCGGGCGGCACCAGTAGTCTGGACGAGACAGTTTGCAGACACGTCGATTCCGGATTAATGAAAATCGACTTCGATCTGCAGACTTGCTAAAGAAGTGGGAAGCGTTCAGACGCGGGGAGGTGGGGTATCTGGCGTGAATGCCATCGAAACAGCGGGAACATCAATGAACGTCAAAATGGCCTGTAAGTCACTTGAGTTCAAAAGTGCGGGTCCAGAATTTACGTTTCGGGGGAAGGCGACGCAAAGCGCATGATCGGAGGAATCACCACATCCACAGGATCGTGAAAGTTGCAGGAGATTCGACTCCCGCTGAGTCCTGGGTGTTGTTTTCTTTTTCACCTCACAGCAACTGCCGGATTTGTGTCTTCTGGTCGTACAACAGGAACCCTCAGATTGGGAATCGCTGGAGGAGGTTTTGTTGATGCAACAGCAGTCATTACTGGATTTTTTCTGCTCTGCACAGCAGCAACCTTTGCCCTGTTGTAACCCGGGCAGCATTCCCGTATTAGTGATCAGATACAGGAGACAGAACAAAGTAACGCTGGCAGCACGCTGGAACCCAACGAACTGTCTGGTACGTTTTATGCCAGTCTGTAAGGATACGCGGTGGGAAGACACGGGGGTAACTCAATTCAGTAAGTATCTGTTTTGCTTCTGTTGATCCGGCTTCCTTGCTCCCATCTATTGTTTCCGATCCAGAGGGGAAAGAAAAGTATGCAATTCGGTTTTTTGAATGATCCTGCTAAATTAGTTGGGACGCTGGTTTGCGTCTTTTTGCAGCGTATTTTGTCTGATAAAGGTTACGACCTGCTCGGGATGTGGATGCGTAAAGTGGTGCCCTTTTGATTTTTCAGTCCCAGTTTTTACCGAAATGATTTTGAAATTATCCTTCCGAAACTGTTCCGGAATTCGGCTGAACATCAAACGCGTGTTTTCGGCGGGCGGAACAACCTGGTCATTTTCCGAAATGATGTGCAGTACCGGAATTCTGGCTTCGGCGATGATCTGAATGCGATCAACCGGATTAAGTTTATAGTTAAGGGCTTCGGCTTCAGTGATTCCATAGGCTTTCAGACAAGCCTGCCAGCGAGATTCGGAGCCAGCACTGGTGCCTTTGCCGCCCGGCCAGCTTTTGAAATCGCAGACAGGAGTATCTGCGTAGATACAACTGACCTTTTCCGGATTTGCGAGCGCCCAGTTATAAATAAACAACCCGCCACGACTCACTCCTTCCAAAGCAACCTTAGTCTGAAATCCGTGTTGTTTCGTCAGGTCGTCATAGAATTTGTTTCCGTATGAAATTGCCTGGGGGGATCCGAACAGGTCGGCGACATCGAGGTAGGCGATATGAAATCCCTGCTTGAGCAGTTCGACATCCATTTCATAATGGAAGTCGGGAAACCGGGCTCGCCAGACCCAGGGTTTACCAGGCGCGACCTTCTCGGGAATCACCACATAACATTTGCGGCCCTCAATCTGAAAATGGTTTCGCTGAAATCCATGCCAGGTATCCTGTCTGCCTGACCACTCAGATTTCCCTGCAGGATTTGTGGAGGCAGATGCTTCAAAGGCCGGTTGACATAAATGCAGTCCGATAAAGGAGATGAAAAAAATACGAAAAAAAGAAAATTGGGATTTCATAGATGATTCTTTCATCGCCTGGGGAGAAGGTTTTGGGGAAGTTTGCTTTGGCTGCTAAAAAAAGGAAGTTCAATGAGATGAGTCGTCGATTCCATGCTGGTCAGCCTGCTCGTACCACAATCGGGTCGTGTTGATTTTAACAACTGTGAGAGCGGGTGCCTAATGAGAGCCCTGTTCCAGAAGTAATCGCTCACAGCGGGACGGGATTTCTGACATATAGTTTAAACACTCAATATTAAATTGGAATAGGTTCTGGAGGTCAGAAACCGGGCTGAGGGTCAGTTCGTGCTTCTGCGACGTTATTACTTCAGATACAACTATTTGTTCAAGACAGGTTCAGTTATGTCATATATTCCTGCAACACATACGACAGAAACATTGACCAGGCGGTTTTCAGATCCGGTCATTAATTCTGTGATCGATGTTTTCAAATATTTTGTCGGCACGACAGTCGAGTTGGAAAAGATTATCGAAGTCGATGAAGCACCGCGTTTTGATAAAAGTTCAGCAATTGAAGTCAATGGTCCCGGCAAAGGGATCGTGGTGGTGAATGTTCCTCGTAAACTGGTGTCTCAGGCTGTGTCTTTGCTGATAGATAAGGAACTGGCAGATGATGAACATGTTCTGACCGATTTTGCCTGTGAGTTATCAAACATGATCGCAGGTCAGGCAAAAAAAGCGGTTGATCACATGGGATTCCGACTCGGCCACCCCACTGTGATTGAAACAGACCAGATTGATACACTCTATCCCCCGGAAGCGGGTTCCCGCTGCGGGATCTTCCAGACGGGTATCGGGCCCCTTGCCGTTTATTTTGGCTTTGTAGGCCAACTGGGGGAGATTATCGATTTTGAACACGAGCCTGGTGACAGAAAACGTGTGATAGTGATTGATCAGGATGAAATGAATCGTGCATTATTCAAAGGGTTATTGCACGAACGTTATCGAGTGGAAACAGCTGCTTCGGTTGAAGAAGCATTTATGGAGGCCGCCTTGAATTCTCCTGACCTGATTTTACTCGATCTGGATGGTGCGGATGGAAATCATGCTGAATCCGTCAAATTCATCAAGGAATCACCACTTACGCAGGGTGTAGAAGTGCTGGTGATGACCTCGAACCGTTCCACCACGTCAATTATTCAGGCATTCAACCATGGAGCCAGTGACTATATTCTGAAATCTGACTTCACAAAGCAGATATTGGTTGGCAAAATTGAACGGGCGTTCGGAAGAACCCCTGTTGTCAAAGAAGTCGTTTCCGCTATAACTTGAACGAAACATCTTCAGTAGAGCTCGTAATAGCCCTGGTTTGATGACTGGGGCTTTTTTTATTCCTGTTTCCCTGGAGGAAGTTCACGTTGAATCTGGAAGGCAAAGTCGCAGTGATTACAGGATCTGCGGTACGAATTGGCCGGTCAATGGCGCTGGCTTTAGCGGAAGCCGGCGTTGATATCTGCATTCATTACCACTGTTCGCATGAGGCGGCGAAGCTGACTTGTGAGGAGGTTCGAGCGCGAGGACGCATAGCGACTTACGTTTCGGCTGATCTCTCGGACCCGGTGACAGCGTCTGCTGACATTTTTGCAGCGGCGATGACACAGTTTGGCAAAGTTGACATATTGATTAACAGCGCTTCCGTCTTTGAGAATAAAGGACTGTCTGATTCAACGGAGGCAGACTGGGACTCCCATCTGGATATCAACCTCAAGGCCCCTTTTTTTCTCTGCCAGCGGTTTACGGAACAATTCCAGCCGGGGCAGACCGGCCATGTCGTCAATATTGTAGACTGGCGTGCGCAACGGGCCGGTAAGGGACATCTGGCCTACCGGATTTCCAAAGCAGGGCTGGTCACGCTCACGGAATGCCTGGCGCTGGAGCTGGCACCTGTGATCCAGGTCAATGCCATCGCTCCGGGGGCCATTCTACCCCCACCAGGAGAAGACCTGTCTTATCTGGACCAGCGGGTGCAGAAAGTGCCTTTGCAGCGGGCAGGAAGTACTGCTGAAATCTGTCGTGCCCTGCTCTATCTGTTGCAGTCTGATTTTGTGACAGGTGAAGTGCTGACGGTCGCCGGTGGTGAACAGCTCACGGCCGGGCTGGAGTAATTTCACGCTGCCAGATATCAGGATCAGGATGAATGTGCTTTCAGAACGGCCTGCTTTAATATCTGCATGGTATTCTGCTGTCGTTCATGAATCGACTGCATGACCGCTTTCAGCTTGTCTTCTGTCTGGGCTTTGTGGTTGTAAATCTGAATGACACGCTCGGCAATCTGCTGTTGATTGACTTCATCGATTTCAAAAGTCCAGTCTTTTAAGCCGATGTCGTACCACATCTGACCTTTGATCGTATCGGTGGGCTGTCTGACATAGAGCCCGGGGGTACCAAAAGCACAGGCGATGATCGGAGAGTGGCATTCCATACTCACCACCGCGGCGGCATCGCGGTACAATGAGCCGGCTTCATCAGGCAGCCAGTATTCATCGTGGGCCACGACTTTGGATTTGACATCGGCGGGCAGCGGATCAATGACCAGGGGATGAATGATTTCCGTCTGATAGGTCATTTCGGGACAGACGACCGCTTTCTGACCGCTGGTCCGAACCCACTCTATAATAGCGGCGCGTAGTTTAGCATGATCCTGCTCCTGATACTGCTGATTAACCGATTCCACTTCCTCGATTTTTTCTTGAGACCAGCGGCTGGATTTATGGATTTTGTGGTAAGGTGTATAGCGTAAACGCGGGACGGCACACAGATAGTTACCCGGTTGGAGCTGATGTTTCTGTTGAAATGCGGATGCTTTGACATCATCGGTCAGGTCAATGGCAAAGGTCGCATCGGGGGCAAAATCCTGCTGGGCTGACGTCACTTTGGCTTCTTTGAGGTTTTTAAGCGAATGTGTTTCACGGGTAAAAATGAAATCGGCTCCCGAGAGCAGTTCATGAAGTTCGGGGTTGATCTCGGAAACGGTGACGCCGTAGATGCCGTATGGTTTACCGGTTTGCTGTTTCCAGAATGTCAGTTCCCGGCGGGAGACAACACTGGGACCAGAGCCGTGCAGAAAGAAATCCGCTTTTTCGAAGGCCTGTTGTAATTCTTTTGAGTCCAGTTTCCCGTTGCGGTTCAAACGACCTTTGACGATTTTCAGTTTGGGAAAACGTTTTTTCAGCATCGGTTCCACGCCGCGATCGACACTGTTCGGCCAGAGAATGATTTCAAACTCGGGAGCATATACTTCCAGTAGTTTTAAAATGCCAGGAGAATGACCGATATCGCCGATATTGACGGTTTGCCAGCCTGACCTGAGTAAAATCACCGGCGGTTTTTCCGCTGACTTTGAGGGGTTAGCGAATGAGGAAGCCATCTGCAACTGCCCGGCGGCAGCGAGTCCCATGGAGTGAATCAGAGTCTGTTTCAGCCAGTGACGTCTTGATACGGGGGTTTGGTTCATTTCGTTGCTCATTCTACTTTGTAACCCCTCTGTTGATGCTGTTGCTGTCAATCCTGTGTTCCTGCCAGAAGTCAGGAATTCTTCGCTGTGCAATCAGAGGGATAATGACTATAGTGATTTATCATTGTAGCTGGTCTGCCTCATAAGTCTGCCCTATTTTAAACTACTCTCATAAAATGCCTGATCAAATTCATATTTCCGACTTACTGTTACGCACGATTATCGGCATCAACGATGAAGAGCGAGAAAAAAAACAGGATGTGCTGATCAATATCACCATGCAGGTGGATTTGAAAACAGCAGGCCAGTCAGATGATATCAATGATGCAGTGAATTATCGAACGATCACCAAAGAGATCATTGAACTGGTTGAAAGCTCACATTTTCAACTGGTGGAAAAAATGGCGGACCAAGTCGCGCAGATCTGTTTGCAGGATCATAAAGTTCATTCAGCAGAGGTGCAGATTGAGAAACCAGGTGCGCTGCGTTTTGCCCGGTCGGTCGGAGTGACCGTCTTCAGAACGCGTGAGGATGTTTCAGGAGTCTGAAATGAATCAGGTGTATCTGGCTTTAGGCAGTAATATTCGGGCTGAGTTCAATCTTGCCCAGGCCGTCAGGCTGCTGGCAGGCTGTGGTGAAATTCGCCAGAAATCGTCAGTCTGGCAGAGTCAGCCGGTGGGAGATGAAAATCAGGCTGATTTTTTAAATGCGGCAGTTCTGTTAGAGACCGAATGTGATGCGCAGCGGATTTGGGATGAAGTGATTCCGGGAATTGAGGCTCGGCTGCTGCGTGTGCGTGACCCTCTTAATAAAAATGGGCCGCGTACCATTGATGTTGACCTGGCTCTCTTTAATGAAGAGCAGTTGCAGATTGCCCATCGCATCGTCCCTGACCCGGACATCGGCAATCGCGTGTTTCTGGCGGTGCCACTGGCTGAACTGGCACCGGGATATTGTGTGCCCGGTCTGGGAAGACCCCTGTCAGTGATCGCAGCAGAACTACAGGCGAACGAGGGATCCGAATTCTTCCGGCGGGACGATGTGCAGCTTTAACCTTCCAGCAGGGTTAATGCATCGCCGGGCAGACAGGCCATTTTGAAGAACAGCCCCTGCTCTTCACATTGAGATTTATAAGCTGCGGGCATTTTCTGTTCAGTTTCGTCATCCCATTCAAGGATATAGGTTCGTTCAGAAACCTTCTTGCCACGGACTTCGACAACCATACCCGTCCACCCTTCGCAGCTGATTTCCGGAAACTCCGGGACACAGATCCCTTCTTTTACCTGGATGTTTGAGCCTGCCTTGATCGTTGACGATGCCTTTTTACCCATAATTTATTTCTGCCAAAACATATCTTGTTTTATTGATTTCATGTAACCAGCTGGCACGACTGCAGACAGTGTATCGCTAATGCAACATGAATTTCAATTGAAGTGCCTTGATATCAGTCTCTCAGAAACAAGAAAATAACAAATATCACGAAATACAGCACGAAAATGTGGTTTTTATTCTTCAGAGCTCTGATGGCTGATGTTGCATTATCAGGACCTGTTGAGATTTATCAACAGGAAAATAATCCGGATTATTTTGAAGAAAAGACCTGCAGCAGGCAAATCCTGAGCTATTGTTTTATTGGACAATTCCAACCCCTCTTGAAATAGTTCTCCCAGCAGACTGCACATCAGCAGATTTAGACAGATATGACCATGGAGGGACATACATAACTTTTTCAAGAGAAATTATGATGTTGAAGCGGCACCGCCGACAGGCATTGAATCTGAAAAATGTAGAAGCACGTTCCGGTCTCGCCTTAGTGGAACTGGCATTCGTGACTCCGGTCTTTCTTGTGTTTGTTTATGCCATTTTTGAATTTGGCTACGCTTATATGATTTCCAATATCATTCAGGAAGCGACACAGGAAGGCGCCAAGCTGGGGCGTTGTGAAGAAGTGACGACCGCACAGGTGGAAACCAAAGTCAAAGCCCTGCTGAATACCGTCTTCGATGCCGATCTTGCTGAAATCATGGTCAAGGATGCCAGTCAGTTTGATACCCCAGGCGCAGATGTATCGCAAATTAATTATAAGACCCTGCCCGATCTCGAATTAACCAACGCGAAAAAAGCCCAGTTATTCCTGGTTCGCGTTGAAGTGCCTTACAAAGATGTTCGATTACTAAGCTCGTTTTTTGTTGATCCGGTCAAAGCCGCAGAGGCTGCCGCCAAAGAAGACAGCATGGTCTTGTCCGGACATTCCGTCAGACGTCACGAGTAATCAGACAGAAATTAATATTTACTTATTTCGGCAAGCAATCGCCTGCAGGAGCAAATTTATGCAAGTCATGCAAAAACAGAGAAGGCAGTCCGTCATTTCAAAGCAAAGCCGCCGCGGAGTCGCAGCGGTTGAATTTGCATTAATTGCGCCAGTTTTTCTGGCGTTACTTCTGGGTATGGTGGCAGTGCGAAAGGCCGTTCACACCACGACTGTCATGGACGCTGCCCTGGCCCAGGCAGGCCGTCTGGCTTCGATGGACGCCGGTTTAAAGCTTCCCGCTGGTAAGACTCTGAATGACAAAATCATTCTGGATGTCCGCAATTTTCTGCGTGCATCAGGAATTGAAAATGATGAAACCAATCTGGTGGTCACAATTACCCATGCGGAAGATGAAAACGGGGTTCCTTTAGATCCCATGCCCAATCCTCCCAGCACAGGGACTGATTTTGATTTAAGTAATTCCGACAACCGAAACAGGTTATTTCGAATTGGGATTGAGATTCCCGAAGGCGCTTCGAATTCCACGTTGTCAGATATTATGAACCTGGAAGGTTCGATGGCCAAACCAATGAGTGGTGATCCTGTCTGGGATCTGATTTTGAATAACGGTACGACTAAGATCGTCAACTAGAAACGCACAATTTACTTAAGTGTCTGTGGCTCTAATTCGAGAGTACAAGAGGGGGAAACATGAGACAACTGCAACAACTGAAAGATGAGGAAACCAGTTCCCCGCACGACCAGAGTCGTCGCGGTGCGTTCATGGTAATGGCAGCGCCATTCCTCGTCGCAACCATGGGCTTCATGGCGTTTGGTATCGACATCGCTGTGATCACAATGACCAAGACCAGGATGCGGAATGCCGTCGAAGCGGCTGCGCTGGCTGCGGCGCAGCAGATTACTGATGCCGTCCAGACGACGGCTGATGGAATCGGTGGCAGCGACAATGTCAGCAGCGATGTGCAGGATGCGAATTCCATTGCCGTCGAAACTGCCAGAGCCGTTGCTGAGAAAGTCGCTCGGTTGAATGGGGTCTATATTGATCCTGAGACCGATGTCGAGTTCGGGAAACGCTACCAGGACAGCTCCGGAACATTTCACATGGTCTGGGGCGAAAACGCCAAGCCATATAATGTGGTGAAAGTCACGGCCCGTAAAGATAATGCTACCGAGGGACAGCCTGACTCACGTCTACAGTTGTTCTTTGCTGGTTTCATGAGTGAGAAAACAGCCGCTGTGACAACTTCCGCAATCGCGTTTATTGAAGCACGCGATATTGTACTCGTACTCGACTATTCAGGTTCAATGAGTTACGACAGTGAATTTGATGCAATGTCTTCTTATCGCCTGGGGAAATCAGCCGTCGAAGCCAATCTGGATGATATCTGGGATACTTTAGTTGCTTCCGGGGCGACTTATTCCGATACCGGAAATCTGAAATTTCCGGCAACGGGTTACGGCAAAATTGATTCTGCCGTAGGAAAGTATATCAGTTCGACGAATGATGATTATATTTTCAGGTCGCTGGATCTGGACGAAGTTGACTCCAGTGGTAATTTGAAATACCCCTTCCCTCAGGAAGGCAAGAACTACTATGGTAATTTGAATGGGGAGCCTTCTGGTAACACGAATAAAAATCTGTGGAAAAAATATATTAAGTGGGTTCGCTCTGACGGGACTGTCAAGAATTACGGGTACCGCAAAAAATATGGGTATCGTACTTTGATGGGATATCTGATTGAACAACGCAAGTTGAACAGCCAGTCTGAAGATCTGTGGCGGGCTCCTATTTATCCGTTCCATGCGATGAAAGAAGGCGTGACGCTGTTTACCCAGTTCCTCAGCGGGCTGGAGTTCGGCGATCATATCGGGCTGGTGACTTACGATGATACGTCACGGGTTCAATCTGTTTTAAATGAACAGGGGATTTCTGAGTCTGTTGATCTGGGGGATGATCTGATTACCAATCAATATTCCGATATTGATGCGATCCAGAGACACAAGCAGGCTTCTCACTACGCTCCTTACACTGGTATGGGTTATGGGATTAAGGATGCAAAAGAGTTACTGCAGTCCCACGGCCGCGCTGGTGCTCGCCCTACCATCCTGGTCATGACCGACGGGAATGCAAACCGCTCGCCTTCGGGCTGGTCACTGCCGGGAAGCTGGGACTGGGATGATGTGACCGATTTCGATGATGATGGTCAGTCTGACTACTCCACCAATGATCGGGATAAACAGTATGCGTTCTGGCAGGCTGTGGAAGCAGCCAACCTGGGGTATACGGTTCACACCATGACCGTGGGTGAAGGAGCTGATCGCAGCTTGATGCAGGCCATGGCCAAAGCGTGCAATGGTATCTGGATTGATGCCCCCGGTGGCGCAACGATTGAAGACATGAAGTCACAGTTACTGACTGCCTTCGGTAAGATTGCCGCCAATGTTCCTCCAGCGAAATTACTGGCGGATCCGGAAAGTGATTATTAAGAGAACGAATTTGTTGATTCGTGCCTGCTTGGGTTGATTTTCTACCTGAGTGAGAGGGGTAGCTGGAAACGGCTACCCCTTTTTTGTTCCGGGAGTTAGTTCATAAACAATCTTACGTAAAGGCCATTGGGCGCAGTTGCTTAGTGGGAAATCTTCTAAAAATTTTTGAAAAACAGGAAATTCTCATCGACGAGGAATTAGGATGTATTCATAATAGTATATATCAATGCAGTCGAATATTAAGTTACTGACTGAGGAACAGTCAGAGTTAAACTTATCCTTCCACTACTCTCACCCTGGTTGATTTTTGCTCTGAAACAATGAGCCCTCTCAAAATCAATAAGGGGCAATGAGAAGAAACTGTCTTCTCATCACCAGAGTTATTTTAACTTAGGTTTGCCACAAGGGGGTTGAGGTTCATGTCCTGCGACAAGATCCGTACCATTGCTTTTTTCAAGGCCGTGCTCTGCGCCAGTTCTATTTTCTGTCTGACTACTGCGCATGTTTCTGCAGCTGAGAAACCAATCAGCTTTTATCAGCAGATCAGGCCTATCCTGCAGGCACAGTGTGCCGGTTGCCACCATCCGCGAAATCCCGAAGGGGAATATGTCGTCACCGAGTTCTCCCATTTTCTCAAAGGGGGAGAAAGTGAAACAAAAGCGATTGTGCCCGGTAAGCCGGATGAAAGCTATCTGGTCAAACTGATCACACCTAATGGCAATGAAGCGGAAATGCCGAAAGCAAAAACGCCTCTGTCTCAGGATCAGATCAACCTGGTGCGCTTATGGATTCAACAGGGAGCCCGCAATGATTCGCCGGCAAAGGTGGAGTATCGTTTCACTCAGGAGCACCCGCCAACCTATTCCTCACCCCCGGTCATTACTTCTTTGGCTTATTCACCCGATGGCAAAATTCTGGCCGTCGCCGGGTTTCATGAAGTGATTTTACATGCTGCTGAAGGTGATCAGATTCTGGCCCGTTTGATTGGAAAGTCACAACGCATCGAATCGGTCCAGTTTTCACCAGATGGGAAATATCTGACAGTCACAGGCGGGACTCCCGCGGAACGGGGAGAGGTTCAGATCTGGGATCTGGCAACCAAAACGCTGAAGAAGTCAATTCCACTCACCTACGATACCCTCTACGGTGCCAGCTGGTCTCCTGATGGAAAGCTTCTGGCTTTTGGCTGTAGTGACAATACCGTCCGCGTGATTGAGGTTGAAACCGGAAAAGAAGTCCTGTATCAGAATGCCCACTACGACTGGGTTCTGGATACCGTTTTTTCCAAGGATGGCAGCCATCTGATTTCTGTCAGCCGGGATCGCACAACGAAACTGACGGAACTGAAAACACAGCGGTTCATCGATAATATTACTTCGATTACCCCCAAGGCTCTGACGGGCGGACTGGCTGCCATCGATCGGCATCCGACACAGGATACAGTGCTGGTCGGCGGAGCGGATGGTGTGCCCAAACTGTATCATGTCTTTCGGCAGTCAAAACGGGTGATTGGAGATGATGCAAATCTGGTACGCCAGTTCCCTGCTCTGAAGGGGCGTATTTTTGGTGTGGATATTCATCCTGGTGGCAAGCAACTGGTCGCTGTCAGCAGTCTGAATCATACTGGTGAACTGAAAGTGTTCGATTTTGATATCGCTGACAAGTTTTCAGATGATCTGGTGAAAATTCTCTCCGAGCGGGTCGCATCAAGATCTGCAGCAGATAAGAAACAGATCGAGGAGATTCGGAATAAAGGGGTAAAAGTTGTCAGTGAAGTCAAAATTCCAGAATCCGGTTTATACACGGTCTGCTACCATCCGGATGGTGAAGTCATTGCGACTGCCGGGCAGGACGGCCAGGTACGCCTGTATGAAGCGAAAACAGGAACGTTGAAAAAATCCTTTGTACCAGTTCCTTTGCAACAGGCTGGTTCTCTGGTTGCGGCTAAGCCAGCAGGAAAACAGAAAGTTTCCGGGAAACAGAAAAGGCAGCTTGTTGTCGTTGATATCAATGAGAAGAAACTCCCCGCCGAATCGTTCAGCAATACTGATCCATTGGTGAAACTGGAAGTCCAGCCTGCAGAAACCACGATTGCTCAGAAATACGATACCGTTCAGTTTCTGGTGACCGGCTATACCAAATCCGGTGCTAAGACAGATTTGACTCGTCTGGCGCAGATGTCGCTCAAGGGAAAAGAGATCATTAATGTCTCTCCCCGCGGACTGGTCAGGGCGTTGAAACCAGGAACCGCAGAAGTTCAATTCAGTCTGCACGGCCAACAGGCAACTGCGAAAATCAGGGTTGCAGACTTCCCGAACAGTTACAGTCCTGACTACTGGCGGGACGTGGCGCCGGCGTTTACAAAAATGGGGTGCAATTCCGGCTTATGTCACGGTGCAAATAAAGGGAAAGATGGATTTAAACTTTCTCTGAGAGGGACTGATGATCTGTTTGACCTGCGTGCCTTTACAGACGATCTCAAATCACGACGTGTGAATTTAGCCGCACCGGAACAGAGTCTGATTCTGCTGAAAGCAATTGCCGAAGTACCTCACAAGGGAGGCCAGGTGGCTCTTCCCGGAGACGCACATTATGAGATTGTTTCCTCCTGGATTAAAGAGGGCACACCGCTCAAACGGGATGCGCCTCGCGTCGCCAGCATCAAGGTCGTGCCTGAAAATCCGGTTGTGCCGCGCGCAGGACTGCTCCAGCAGTTCCGGGTTCTGGCAACATATGATAATGGAGAGATCCGCGATGTGACCTCCGATGCCTTTATCGATTGCAGCAACATTGAAATTGCCAAAATGCATCACGGCGGGATCGCTGAAGTGCTCCGCCGAGGCGAAGCCCCCCTGCTCGCCCGCTATGAGGGCAAGTATGCGGCGACGACGGTCACCGTCATGGGAGATCGCTCTGAGTTTGCCTGGAAACAGCTACCTGTTTTTAACTACATCGACGAGTTGGTAGATCAGAAACTCAAAAAAACGAAGACTTTGCCTTCTGATTTGTGTTCAGACACTGAGTTTATCCGTCGGATCTATATCGATCTGACAGGATTACCACCCACGATTGATGATGTGAAAGCATTTCTTGCCGATAAACGCGAGTCTCGTACCAAACGCAACGAGTTGATCGATCGTTTACTGGGCAGCCAGGAATATGTGGAACACTGGACGAATAAATGGGCTGACCTGCTGCAGGTCAATCGCAAGTACCTGGGGACAGAAGGTTCTCAACTGTTCCACGACTGGATCCGCAAATCAATAGACAAGAATGTACCTTACGACAAGTTTGTCTACAGCATTCTGTCCGCTTCGGGTTCCAATAAAGAAGTACCTGCGGCTTCGTATTTCAAGATTCATCGTACTCCCGAAGATACGATGGAAAATACGACACATCTGTTTCTGTCGATCCGCTTCAACTGCAATAAGTGCCACGATCATCCCTTTGAACGCTGGACTCAGGATCAATATTACGAAACGTCGGCTTTCTTCGCGCAGTATGATTTAAAGAACGCCCCGGAAAGCAAAGGTCGCACGATTGGTGGAACTGCCGTCGAAGGACGTAAGCCTTTGTTTGAAGTGGTGTACGATAAAAAAGACGGAGAGATGATTCACGAACGAACCGGTGCCAAAACACCTCCGGAATTTCCCTACCCTGCCGAGTTTAAAGTGACTGGCAAAGTGAAAGAGGAGCTCTCACGTCGTGAAAAACTGGCACGCTGGATTACCTCCCGGGACAATCAGTACTTTGCCAAAGCGTATGCGAATCGCATCTGGGGTTATCTGACGGGTACCGGTCTGATCGAGCCGATTGATGATATCCGGGCTGGAAATCCGCCTTCGAATCCGGAATTACTGGATCGATTAACGGCTGATTTTCTAAAGCATGATTTTGATATTCGACACATGATGCGCGTGATCTGTCAGTCACGGACTTATCAGTTATCGATCGAATCCAACGAGTGGAATCAGGATGACAACATCAATTTCTCGCACGCCAAAGCACGGCGTCTGCCTGCAGAAGTTTTATATGATGCCTTGTGTCGTGTAACGGGATCACAGTCAAATATTCCCGGAGTTCCCGCCGGTACGCGTGCTGCTGAACTGCCCGACGTCGGTTTTGAATTGAAGAGTGACTTCCTGGCAAAGTTCGGGCGTGCACAACGCGAGAGCCCCTGTGAGTGCGAGCGGTCATCCAGCGTAGAACTGGGGCCGGTGATGGCTTTGATCAGTGGCCCGACGGTGGGAAATGCGATCAGCGATCCCAATAATGCCATCAGTAAACTGGTCCAGACCGAAAAAGACGACCCGGCTCTGATTAACTCACTCTTCCTGCGGGTATTAAATCGCCCCGCTTCACCCGAGGAAACGCAGGCAGGAGTCAAGCTGATTCAACAACAGATTAAGAGTGAGGATGAGTCACTGAAAAAACGGCTGGCTGCCTATGAAAAAGGATTAAAGCCGGAGGTGATTCAGCAGGAAAACCAGCGCGTACAGAATATTCAGGCAGCGCAACAGAAAGTAGCAGAGTTTGAGAAAGCGATTGCGCCACGCGAAGCCTTCCTTAACAAGGAACAGCAGGTGCGCACGGCTAAATTGCAGAAAGCATTGTCCGCCTATCAGAGTTCGATTCAGGACAAGATCGCCGCCTGGGAAAAACAGGAAGCGAAAGGCACCAACTGGACTCCCATCAAGTCTGTCACGGTTAAAGCCACGAATGAAGCAACTCTGGAACCACAGAAAGATCTGTCTCTGCTGGCGAAGGGGAAAAATGGGAAAGGGAATTATGAAATTGTCACCGAAACCAGTCTGAAAAATCTCTCGGCAGTCCGGCTGGAAGTGCTGACGGATGATTCGCTTCCCAGGAAAGGTCCCGGGCGTTCGACAGATGGAAATTTCGTATTGACTGAATTCGAAGTTTACGCGGCTCCGAAATCAAAGCCGGATCAGAAAACTAAACTCACGCTGTTGAATGCTCAGGCTGATTTCAGTCAAAATGGCTATGCGATTGCCACGGCCATTGACGGCAAGCTTGCTCCACAAGGAAATGGCTGGGCGGTTTCACCACAAATCGGAAAACCACATGTGGCCAGTTTTGATATTCGGTCGAAGCTTCTCACTGATGATCAGGGAACCATTCTGACATTTGTCATGAAACAGGAGTTCAACAGCAATAGCCATTCGATTGGCCGTTTCCGCCTGTCGATCACGGACAGCATCGGACCGACCACCCTCGATCAGCATCCCAAGGATATTCAGAATATTCTGGCTAAGGGGGGAAAGAAACGAAATGCTGCTGAGAAAAAGAAACTGCAGGAATATTACAGCAAAGCCGACAGTCAGTTGCAGTCGATGATCAAAGCAGTGGCCGACAGTAAGCAACCGCGTCCGACCGACCCGGTTCTGGTCCAATACCGTAATCATCTGCAGGCCATGTTGGAGGTAAAGCCGGTTGATCGGATGCTGACGCGACTGCGCAGTGATGTGCAATTGAGTGCCGAACAGCTCAAACATCATCGTCTGATTGCCGCGCAGGACCTGACCTGGGCTTTGATTAACAGCCCTGCGTTCCTGTTTAATCATTAAGAGCTATACGAAAGACCGTTTTAAACATAGAATACAAAACTGAAACTGCTCTCAAACCGAAGTGAGGAGATACTGAAATGCTGATCATTCCCGGTCAACCAGGCAAGGAAGTATGTGAGTCTCGAAATCAAATTTCACGACGCGATCTGTTACGGGTTGGTGGTTCCGGCATGATGGGGATGGGACTGGGTTCCATGCTGCAACTGCAGGAAGCGGCTGCCAACAGTAATGAAGGTGGTGGTCCAGGCTGGGCCAAAGCCAAGAGCGTGATTCTGATCTTTCTGCAGGGCGGACCCAGTCATCTCGATTTGTGGGATCCCAAAGAAAACGTACCCGATAACGTACGCAGCGTGTTTAACCCCATCTCCACGAAACTGCCTGGAGTGCAGTTTACCGAACTGCTTCCCAATCTGGCTCAGAATAACGACAAGTTCACGATGATCCGCTCGATGAGCTACACACCCAAAGGGCTCTTCAATCATACCGCGGCCATCTATCAGATGTTAACCGGCTACACGACCGATAAGGTCAGCCCTTCAGGTCAGCTGGAACCACCCACACCCAAGGACTTCCCGAACTTTGGTTCCAATATTATCCGTCTGCAGCCTCCACAGGTTTCCATGTTACCATTCGTGATGCTGCCACGTCCTCTGCAGGAAAGTAATGTGGTCGGTAAAGCGGGTACCGCAGGCTTCCTGGGACGTGCTTATGATCCTTACTATCTGTATCCCCCCGGAGACGATATGGATATGAACAAGATGGATAAGATCAGCGTGGATGATCTGAAGCTGCGACCGGATGTGTATACATCTCGTTTACAGCGTCGGGCCAGCCTGCGAGATACAATTAACAAAGGTATGCCTCAGCTCAATAAGGCGGTCGAAGACTACAAGCTCGATAAATATTACACGCGTGCTCTGGATCTGGTGATTTCCGGACGCGCCCGTGATGCGTTTTCCCTGGATCAGGAATCGGACGCCGTCCGTGATCAATATGGTCGCAATACGTTCGGGCAGAGTCTGTTGCTGGCAAGACGCCTGGTTGAAGCGGGAACGCGCGTGGTGGAAGTGGTCTGGCCAAAGGTCGCCAATTCCAATAACCATTCCTGGGACGTCCATAGTGGTTTGACCAATCGTCTGAAAAATCAGTCGGCTCCCATGTTCGATCAGGGACTGGCCAGTCTGATTTCTGATTTATACGACCGTGGTACATTGGATGAGACCCTGGTCGTAGCTGTGGGTGAATTCGGACGCAGCCCGCAACGCGGCGTCAGTACTTCAGGAAACTCGAACAGTGATGACGGTCGTGATCACTGGCCTTACTGTTACACTTCCCTGCTCGCAGGGGCCGGCATTAAACGGGGCTACGTGCATGGCGAATCGGACAAAACCGGTTCCAGCCCGCGCAAAGATCCCGTCCATCCCCGCGAGCTGTTGGCAACGATTTACCATTCGTTCGGAATTAATCCGGAAACGATTGTGTATAACCATCTGAATCAGCCACGCGAACTGGTGAAAGCCCAGGCTGTTACCAAACTGATGGGGTAACAGACCCATAACATCTTTTTCATTCAGGCCCACCTGCCAACTGAGACAGGTGGGCCTGTTTTGTTTGTAGAGCGGTAATGAAAAGAGTACGATACGCGGCGAACTGTTCAGTTCGAAAGTTTTACTGGGAAATATAATCTGATCTGAAGTACGATATTCATGCCTGAACCGCTGAAAGACCGCTATGATGAAGTCTATCTCAATCGTCTGATTGAGGAACTCTCCCGCCATTCGCCACGCTTTCCACGAAAGCGTATGCTGCAGTTTGTATTTGACGAACAATGGGAACAGCGCGAACTCAAACAGCGGATGCGGCATATTACGCATGCATTGCACGAGTTTCTGCCAAAAGATTATGGGACAGCACTCAGTGTATTAGAGCAGTCTGCCCCCGCTTTCGGCGGCTTTGAGGCGATGTTCTTCCCTGACTTTGTCGAAGTCTATGGTCAGGCCGACTGGGATCGTTCCCTGCACGCGCTGGAGCATTTCACAAAGTATTCCAGCAGTGAATTTGCGGTCCGCCCGTTTATTATACAGGATCAGCAGCGCATGGTCCGCCAGTTAAAGCGCTGGGCAGCGTCGTCCGATCATCATGTCCGCAGACTGGCTTCTGAGGGGAGTCGTCCCCGCTTGCCCTGGGCGATGGCTTTACCTGCCTTTAAACAGAATCCTGTACCCGTATTGCCGATCCTGAATCGGTTGAAAGCCGATCCCAGCGAGTATGTCAGGCGGAGTGTCGCCAATCATCTGAATGACATTTCCAAGGATCATCCCGATGTCGTACTTTCGCTCGCGGAGCAGTGGCTCAAAGGAAAACAGGAAACACGCTGGATTGTGAAGCACGGCTGTCGGACATTATTAAAACAGGGAGATCCGCAGACGCTGGCTCTGTTCGGATATCGCAAACCGGAGGATCTCAGAATCAGAAAGTTTCAACTCCGACCGCCTGTTATCAATATGGGAGAACAGGTGGAGTTTGAGTTTGAACTGGTTTCGCGTACAACGGCACTGGGGCAAATTCGCGTGGAGTATGCTGTTGAATTTGTGAGGCTGAAGGGAACATCGACCCGTAAAGTATTTAAGATTTCGGAAGGTGTATACCCTGAGCATTCCAGATTGTATCGGTCAAAGCATTCCTTCAAACCCATTTCCACACGCAACTATTATCCCGGCACCCATCGTCTGGCGATTATTGTTAATGGTCATCAGTTGAAGCAGGCAGAATTTGAGTTGCAGGATCACTGACAGGCAGACATTTCCTGGGACGTGTTGAATGACGTTGGGATTCTTAAAAATGAAAAGTTGTTAAAATAATGAAAAGCAACGAATTAGTCCTTGAACTTCCGAATGTGATATGGTGTACAATGATGACATAGTCTTTTGATCGCAGAGATGAGCGAGAGAAGAATCAGAAAAACAGCGAATTATGTAAAAACCGGGAACTCCTGTCACCCCACAAACATCCTGGTTATGTTCTTATACATCGCGCCAATACAATTAATTTCAACAAGGAAACAGGCCATTCATCGGCTAAGGATGGGTAATGTTATCTATAGGTGCGCACGTGAAACACTTCAATCTGAATTCCGTCTGGACTCAATGCATTGTCTGGTCGGGAGTGTTCTTTCTCTTCTGCCACGGGGATCAGGCTGAAGCACAACAGGTTATTCTGTTGAATAATGCTGTGGTGGTTCAGGATGCGATGGCGGCTAACGGTACTTCTCCCCACAAAATGCCGGGGTTCAGCATCTCGGTTGATGAGAAAAAGCTAAACCTGCTGGAAGATTACGAACGCTATATCCGGCATCGGATGTGGGAGAAAGCGTTGTCATCGTTAAAGGAACTTTCAGAGACGAAATCCACCTCACGATTATTGCCTACGAAAGACGGTTTTCTCATTGATGCAGAAGATCGTATCTTTCAGGCGTTGGCTTCTTTGCCGCCAGAAGGTCGAGAAGCCTTTCGACTGTTTTTTGACGGCAAAGCCCGAAAACAGTTTGAAGACCTCACCGTTTCAGGAAGACTGGTGACTCCCCAGGCGACAGCAGAAGCCAGAAAAGTATTTTCCCAGTACTTTTTGACGTCCATCGGCGATGATGTCGCTGATCTGCTGGGCAATGATGCATTCGAACAGGGGCAGTTCCCGCAGGCAGCACGTTACTGGCGTGCGGTACTGGACCATCATCCTGATTCCAATCTTTCCGAAATTGACCTCAACGTCAAATACGCGCTCGCACTGATACGTCACGGGCAAACCGAACAGGCTGCTGCGACGATTCAACTCATCGCACAACAGTATTCCGACCAGAAGGTGACGTTAGGAGGCGCCTCGGTCGATCCGGTATTGTATCTTAAATCTCTCCTGCCCGCTGATTCCGAAAAAAGTATCAGCAACTCTCTGGCGACAACAGTGCTTTCGAATCGAATTTCCAAGCCACTTAAGATGTCAGCCAAACAGATTCAACCCCGTTGGCAGGTCACCTATCTGGATCAGACGGCAGAACAGGCGATCGTGAATTCGCAATCAGACTACTATGGACGTGGGAAATCATATCAGACTTTTGTCCCGCCGATGGCCGTGGATGACAAACGGGCGTATTTTAATTTTTACGGGATCTGTTTTGGAGTCGATCTGCAGACCGGTAAGCTGGTGTGGCGGAACTCGAAGTTCAAGGACCTCGGCACGAATTTCAATAACTACAGTTTTCATCAGTCATCCAATTTGAAGCAGTACCACATTACGGTGGATGGTGATTACGTTCTGGCAACGTTGATCCCACAGAAAGAGATGAACCGCTATCGTGCGGCTTATCGATTGATTGCCTATCATCGTGATTCAGGGAAACAGCTTTGGATGTACAGTCTGGCGACTGAGAGTTTTATCTCAAAACCGCTCGTCGATGGCGAACACATTTATGTGATCTCACACAAGCAGAATAATAAATTATTGACACTGAACTGCCTGCAATTGAAAACCGGGAAGAAAGAATGGTCAATTCCCCTGGGGAGTGTGGTTGCCGGAAATTCATCGAACGGAATGACCATCATGCCAATTCCGATTCTAAGGAAGACGGGAGACAGCCTGTTAATATTAACGAATAATGGCGCCCTGTTTGAAGTCAGCATTCCCACCAGAACCATCAACTGGGCATTTCGGTATCCCTACAATGTCGATCTGTCCAATACCAATAATTACAACGCGGTGGTTGATGAAGCGGTCCAGTTGCATTCTGAAGGTCAGATGCTGCGGGATCAGAATCAGGTTTATTTCAAAGAAGCGGGCATGGATGAAGTCTATGCTCTGGATCTGGCAGCAAAAAAATTACTCTGGAAACGCCCGATCAAAAAATCAGCTCAGTTGGTGGGCATTGATCAGAAGAATGTCTATCTCATGTCTCGCGAGTTGGAAGCAATTGACCGTAAGTCGCATGAATTGAACTGGGCAGTCAAGTTACCCGTTGCCGCCGGAGGCATGAGTGCCCTGCTCGACCCGGAGCAGCTATGGATCTTTACCAGTCGGGGGATTTTTGAGATTTCCAAGACAAATGGCGACATTCTCGGGATCTATCGAGGGCAAGATCTGACTTCTCTGGGAGGCTCGATCGATTTCAGGCAGGGACTCGTACTGTGTGTCTCAAATCAGGCTGTGACGGCCTACCCGGTGACTTTTCCCGATTCACCAGAACAGAAGTCAAAACCCAAAAATCAATAAGAAACTTCTTTAACGCTTAAAATACGGAATTATTTATGAGTGGTCTGTCCCGATTTATACAACGATCTCCCCTGTTTTCTCTAGTGGTACTCTGCTGCTGGGGAACCATGACAATTCCAGCTTCAGCGGGCGAAAACGAAGGCATCACGGTGATGGGGCTGGGTAGCGTGGATGCCAAACCTGACGTTGTTGAGTTAACAGGCCTGGTCATCGGCCAGGGGCAGCTGGCGGGTGATGCGGTCACCAAATTTCATGGGAATCGCAGGCGCGCTGAAACCGCCTTCAAAAACCTGAAGATCCCCGGCCTGGAAGTCGTTGAGGAAGGCATGTCCCTTTACTCTTCTTTGAATGCGAGTCAGATCCAGGCAATGATGCGGGGCATGGCAGTCAATAATTCCGATTCCCAGGAGTTGTCTGTCTCCGAAACGCTCAAACTGCGCGTGACCGGAATTGATAAGTTAAATTCTCAGGAACTGCTGGAAACCATAGTGCGAATTGTTGATTCCGGGAAAGATGCGGGCGTGGTTATTGGCAATGACACCACGCCTGCAGTACCGGGTTCGTATAACTCGTCAAAAGCCCGCAATACGATGGCGACTTTCAAAGTGACGAAGGTGAAAGAACTGAAAGAAGCCGCCTTCGAACAGGCGATCAAGAATGCCCGGGATCAGGCCGAAAAACTCGCAAAACTGACAGGCGTCAAGCTGGGGAAAGTGATCGCCATTGATGGAGCGGGACATGCCCAGGAAGGTACAGCCGCGATTTACAGGCAGCTCGTTACCCGATATGTGTCTGCATCCGGGTTTAATCATAGTGAAGAACAAGGTTCAGACATGATGAAGGAAATCCCGATTGCCGTAACGGTTCGGGTGACTTATTCCATTGAATAATCGTCAGTGATTTCAAGGACGGGCGTCTTATGAAAATTAATCAGTTGTTGACAGGCTGTGTACTGTGTCTGATGTTGATCACCAGGCCAGCCGAAATGCATGCAGAAGAAATTCTACCTAAACACATGACGCCTGCTGCCGTCAAATCGATTGAGCGTGGTCTGGCCTACCTGGCGAAACAACAGACCGCTGGAGGCAGCTTTCAGACCACTCAGGATGGCAGTACGTACCCGGTTTCCATGACCTCGCTGGCTGGCATTGCTTTTCTGGCCAACGGGAATACTTCCAGTCGCGGCCCCTATGCCGATCAGGTTCGCAAAGCGACCGAATATGTTTTAAGTCAGGCCCAGGGAAATGGACTGATCGCTGCAGGAGCAGAAAATGGACGCCCGATGTATGGTCATGGTTTCTCTTTATTGTTTCTGTCCAGCGTGTATGGCATGGAAACGGACGCGAAAGTGCGCGATCGGATTGCCAAAGTGGTCAAGGACGGAATTCAGTTAACGGCTTCCGGGCAGAGTAATAGGGGAGGCTGGATTTATACCCCCGGCGGTGGTGATGAAGGAAGTGTGACTGTCACCCAGATGCAGGGACTCCGCGCGGCACACAATGCCGGTTTTACCGTGCCCAAAACTACGATTCAGAATGCAGTTCGCTACCTGGAACTCTGCCAGACTCCCGAAGGGGGGATTCGTTACTCCTACAGCTCTGGCAACGATACCCGACTGCCGATTTCCGCGGCTGCCATTACCTGTCTGTATTCCGCGGGAGAATATGAATCGCCGCTGGCAGAAGAATGTATGGAATACGTCTATGGTCAGTTCAAGAACCGGAAAAACGGATTTCAATCGGGACATTATTTTTATCTGAACCTGTATGCTGCCCAGGCGTTTTATCAGGCAGGCGATGAATACTGGGATGCCTATTTTCCCGGACAGCGGGACAGTCTGATCAAATCACAGACATCGAATGGCAGCTGGAACGGAGATGGGATCGGTCCTGTTTTCGGCACCAGTGTGGCGCTGATCGTATTACAACTGCCTTATAAATATTTACCAATTTATCAACGCTGATTTTCTAGAGCGTATCACATTTAACAATAGCGTCGTTCAATCTAATATACTCGTCTCAAATGGCCTTAGAGACGCTACAGTAAAACTGGACACAGTCTAACGAATATAACCGGTCCTCTCAGGCTGGTAGAACAGGGAGTGAATCTTGTCAGAGATTAAAACAGCACCAGACATGGTTGCACTGGAAAAACTGAAAGTGGCCCAGGAACGCATCCGCGAACAGATTCGTACCGTCGTGATCGGTCAGGACGATGTCGTAGAACAGTTGCTCGTCAGTATTCTGGCGGGCGGACATTGTATTCTGGAAGGCGTTCCCGGTCTGGCAAAGACGCTGCTGGTTTCGACGCTCGCCAAAAGCCTGTCATTGGATTTCGGGCGGATTCAGTTTACTCCCGACCTGATGCCCGCAGATATTACCGGGACTGACGTAATCTACGAAGATCGTCAAAGCGGGACCCGGGAATTCAAATTCATTGAAGGCCCGATCTTCACCAACCTGCTGCTGGCTGACGAAATTAACCGTACGCCTCCCAAAACCCAGGCGGCATTACTGCAGGGGATGCAGGAAAAGAATATCTCTGCGGGAACGAAACATTACCAGCTCCCCCGCCCGTTTTTTGTACTGGCAACGCAGAACCCGATTGAACAGGAAGGGACCTATCCCCTGCCTGAAGCGCAGCTGGACCGCTTCCTGATGAAGATTATCGTCAAGTATCCGACGCGTGATGAAGAACGGCAGATTTATAAAGCGGTCACAGGCGATGATCAGGTGGAGCCGGAATCGACGTTGACCGGGGAAGAAGTTCTGGAGTTGCAGCATCTGGTACGCCGAGTACCGATCAGTGATTTTCTGGTCGATTACACGATGGACCTGATCCGGGCCACACGTCGGGATGGTGACGATGCGCCTGAGTTCATCAATCGCTGGGTGTTGTGGGGCGCCGGACCGCGTGGCGGTCAGTCGCTGATTCTCGCAGCGAAAGCACGTGCCGCCCTCTATGGTCGTCCTGAAGTCACGGTGGAAGACCTGCAGGCTGTCGCGAAGGCAGTCTTAAGACATCGGATTGTGTTGTCTTACAATGCCGAGTCCGAAGGACAGACTCCCGATACCGTGATCGAGAAGCTGATTGAAGAAACACCATTACAACAGAGTGCCGCCGGAAAGGATGGACAGTATGAACGAATACTTAAATCCTGAAATTATCGGGCGGATCGCGGGGATCGGATTCAAAACAAAACAGCCCGTTGAAGGCTCGATTGCCGGCCTGCATCGCAGCCCCCTGCATGGGTTGTCTCCTGAATTTGCGGACTACCGCAGTTATACACCCGGCGATGATCTGAAAAATCTGGACTGGAAAGCCTACGCCCGTTCGGACCGTTTCTATATCAAACGATTCGAAGAAGAATCCAACCTGCGCGCGGTATTCATTGTCGATTCTTCCTCTTCGATGGCTTATGGCGGACCTGAGTATTCGAAATACGATTGTGCGGCCACGATTGCCGTCTCCCTGTCGGCCGTGTTATTAAAACAGCGGGATGCGGTCGGTCTGGCGATTCTGAACGACCATGTACAGGAAGATCTGCGAACCGGGAGTACGCCTTCCCATCTCTCGAAGTTCATCGAAGTGCTGCAGCAGGTGGAACTGGCGGGAGAAACGGATATCGGACCTGCGGTCTCCCAGGTCGCCGACCAGATTCATCGCCGCGGTGTGGTGTTTGTACTCTCAGATTTATTAACGCCTCTGGATCGATTTTACGAGTCGCTGGGGAAACTGCAGCACGCCGGGCATGAAGTGATTATCCTGCATATTCTGCATCGAGATGAAGTCGAGATGCCATTCAAGGATTCAGTCATCTTTAAAGACATCGAAGGCGAAGAAGAGATCTTTGCCGAGCCCTGGGCGTTTCATAAAGCCTACCAGGCGGCCATGGAACAGTTCATTCAGGAAACACGTCAGCGCTGTCAATATTGTGGCATCGATTATCTGCAGGTGTTGACGGATCAAAATCTGGGAATTGTGTTGAGCAGTTATTTGCACAATCGTCAGTTCGCGGGGGCAAAAACACATCGTGGCAGAATGTCTGCATTAGGGGGATCTTCTCGCGATGACTCGCCCGAAGAAACTGTATCGCAGAACCCTGCCACCTGATTTAAAGCAACCCTCCTGACAGAAAGAAGAATTCGAAAACAAGATGCAGTTTCTGGCTCCCTTATTACTGGCGGGAACGGTTCTGGCAACCGCCCCCATTATTATCCACCTGTTAAACCGGCGACGGTTTATCCGCGTGGACTGGGCGCCGATGGAATATCTTAAACTGACGCTCAAAACAAATAAGCGCCGTTTGAAGCTGGAACAGTGGCTGCTGCTGGCAATTCGCACGTTAGCAGTGCTGGCTTTATTTCTGGCTGTCGCCCGTCCCATCAGTTCGGGCACGAATCTGGCGGGGTTCCTGTCTGTTGAAGGCCGGGCCAGTCGAGTGATTGTCATTGATGACTCGTTGAGCATGGCGTATCAGAAGACGGATCAGAGCGCTTTTGAACGAGCGCAAAATGCCACGCGTCAGGTGCTGAACCAGCTGGGACCACAGGATTCCGTATCCGTTGTGCTGGCATCGAATCCGGCAGCGCCGCTGGTGCGGATGGCACACCTGGATGAAATTGAACGGAAAAAACTGGTCAGTCGCGTGAATGAATTGCCTCATTCCCAGGCAGGCAGTCATTGGATGTCGACACTGGAAGATATCGATCGCCAACTTCAGGAAGCAACATTCCCCGTCAAGGAAGTCATCATCATCACCGATCTCTGGCAGGCCGGCTGGACGGATGAAGTGCGTGATCTGTTTGATCGCTGGTCCGAGGAGCAGGTGACGGTCCGCTTTATTGATATTGGTGACGAGCCTGCCGGCAATCGTGTGTTACGCTCCCTCGAACTGGACAGTCGGATCGCGCTGGTAGACCAGGAAGTAAAACTGACCGCGGTGATTGAAAATGCCGGCGAGGAGCCTTTGAAATCGGGACAGGCTCTGTTGACCGTGGATGGTAATGTCACACCAGTCACACTGCCTGAAATTCCGGCTGAGAAAACAGTGAGTGTGCCGGTCAGCGTGCGTTTTGATCAGGCGGGGCAGCATACAATTTCTCTCAGCATCCCCGCTGATAAATTACTGGATGACAATGTTCAACGTAAGATCATCAACGTACGCCAGATGGTGGATGTCGTACTCGTGGACGGAGAACCGGGTCTGAATCCATTTGACAGTGAAACCGATTTTCTGGCGCTGGCACTTTCCGCCGGGAATTCCAACTGGCAGGTGACCCAGGCGGAAAGTACGACCTGGAAAACACAACTGCTTACGGCACCCGACCTGATTGTCCTGGCCAACGTCGATCAAATTTCCAGAGAGCGGATCAAAGAACTCGAAGAACTGGTCTCTCTGGGAACCGGTCTGATGATTTTTGCCGGCGATCAGTGTGATCTGCAACTCTACAACGAAGGATTGTACAAAGGGGGGAACGGATTACTGCCGGCACGGTTGCAGCAGGTGCGCGATCTCACTTCCCAGGGACTGGTGATTGAACCCATTGCGGATTCGCCCATCGAATTACTGAAGGGATTGACGCCCGAACTATTAAGCCGCATCCGACCGCGGCGTTTCGTCGATGTGACTCTGGATGCAGGCACCGATTCGCAGCAGGCACGCGTGCTGGCACGCTGGAATGATGCGCAGCAGTCGCCAGCGGTTCTCGAAAAACGGTTTGGGGAAGGTCGCGTACTCTTATGGACCATCACCGCGGATAAAAAGTGGAGCGACTGGCCCGCCGAGGCGAGTTTTGTGTTGGCGATGCGAGTCGCGGCGCAGCAGATCGCTGCTGAAATACAACGGGGAGAGAACCTGACTGCGGGTGAGCCGATCCATTTTGAACTGGAAACGGTTACCGCGCCGCAATCGGGCGAACTGGTCTGGCAGGATCAGGAACGAACCCCCCTCGAACTCGTCTTTGCCAGCAATGCCGAAGCCAAAACCACGCTCAGTTCTCCCCCGGTTCGCTTTGCTGGCATCGTGGAAGCCGAGTGGCAGGATTCGCAACTTGGAAAACAGACACAAAAATTTGCAATCAATCCCGACGTAGATGACTCCTTACAGAAGAAGCTGGATGAACCGGCGTTGCAGCAGTTTCTGGGAAAAATGCCTTTAAAGCTGATTCGGTACCAGGGTAAAGAAATGGACCTCACCACCGAAGGGACCGAGTTGTGGCGTTATCTGGCTGTCCTGTTACTGGGTTGTCTGATCTCCGAAAGTATGCTGGCAACTTTTATTGGCCGTCGGCGATAAACAGAAAGAAGTGACTTTGAACGGTTTTCTGGAATTCCTGTTTGGCATCAAAGCTTCGACCTGGACCGAAGGAGGTCATTGGTCTGCGCAGTGGGTCGGGCTGCCGGGAGGAGACTGGCGGCTGTTGCTGATTCTGGGCATTCTCGTTTTGATTGGTGGCGGCTGGTGGCTCTATAAACGTGATGCCCAGCAGGTGCCCTTCATACGGCGCTGCCTGCTGTATACGATCCGGATTTCCATTGTACTGCTGGTGATTGCCATGCTGCTGGAGCCGATTCTGGTACTCAGTAAAGAAGAAAAAATCCCCTCACATCTGCTGGTGCTTCTGGACAATTCCCTTTCAATGTCATTAAAAGACGCCTGGAAGGATGAAGACAAAGCGAACAAAGTCTCCCGAAATCTGGGAATGTCAGCTGATACGACGGCATTACGACAGATGAACCGGATGCAACTGGCTCAGAAACTGGTGAATGAATCGTTCCTGAAAAAACTGTCTGCAGACGGCGCACGCACCGTCCATCTCCACAGTTTCTCTGATAAATTTAATCCCGAGGCACTCTTACTTTCGGAAGAGTGGCAGCCTGGCGGAACGGGAACCGCGATTGCCAGTTCCCTGAGACAGGCATTACTGTCTTATTCGGGAATGCCATTATCGGGAGTGTTAATTGTCAGTGATGGTCAGTCGACCGCAGGGGAAGCGCCGGAAGAAGTGCTGCAGATGCTCTCGGATGAAGGCGTGCCTCTGGTGACCGTCGGTGTGGGGACGACTGATGGGCCGCGGAATGTCGCGATCACTCAACTGGAAGCCAGCCCGGTTGTGTTTGTGCAGGATCCCAACCAGATCACCGTGCATATTGAATCGCGGGGCATGCAGGCGGAATCGGCAACACTGGTGATTGAACAGCGCAGAAATGGCGGCCCCTGGCAGGAATTCATCCGCGAAGACATCGTGCTCAATCTGGAAGGAGCTTTGCAACCCAAGACCTACGAATTCAGCGAAACCAAAACCGGGAAGCTGGAATTCCGAGCCAAGATTGTCGATGCAGGACCGGAAATATCACAGGATGACAATCTGGCATCCGCGGAAGTGCGGGTGATTCGTCAGCGACTGAATGTGTTGTTCATCGCCGGTTCGACGTTTCCCGAAGTTCAGTTTCTACGGAATACGTTTCTGCGGGATCGACAGATTAATCTCTCTTCGTGGCTGATGGCGGCTGATAAAACTTATGAACATCCAGGTGATCTGCCCATTCGTCGCCTGCCTGTGACCCAGGAAGAGATGAACGACTATGACTGTGTAATCCTGTATGACCCTGATCCGACTCAGTGGCCGATTAACTTTCCGGAACTGCTGACCAGCTTTGTCACCAAAGCGGGGGGGGGACTCGTTTATATTGCCGGTGAAATGCAGACCGCAAGTATGTTTGATCGCCAGTCTGATCCCTCACTCAGCTGGCTGAATCTGCTGCCTGTGATCCGGGAACCGGGCCTGTTTCGCTCGCAGGTGCAGATCCGCCTGAGTGCGCGTTCTCCCTGGAAACTGGATGTGACGGATCCGGGATTTCAGGACCCGATCTTCACTTTTTCGACGGATCGCCAGGCTAATGAACAGATTCTGGATAATCTACCCGGGATGTTCTGGCATTTCCCCGTCACCAAAGCCAAGCCGGGGGCGACCGTCCTGGCGGTGCACGCCGATCCCCGCATGCGTAACGAATATGGTCAGGAAGTTCTGATTGCTTCACAGCGAGTAGGCCCTGGCTGGTCGATCTTTATTGGCTTCGACAGTACCTACCGCTGGCGTTATCTGGATGAGCAGTTCTTCGATGGTTTCTGGGCACGCGTTGTGGATCGCGCAGGGCGCAGCAAACAGCTGGGGGGGAATTATCCCTTTCGTCTGTCGACGCCCCAGGCCACTTATCAACCTGGAAGTCAGGCAAAAATCATTGCCCGCTTTCTGGATGATTCACAGATGGAACCAGGCTTGCAGCGGCTGTACGGTGATGTCGAACGCGGCGACGATCAACCCATACCGTTGACACTCGCGCCGGGAAACAAGCCGGGTGAATTTTCCACGACGTTTCCGGTCACACAGCCGGGAACATATTTCGTTCGAGTCTGGCTGGGCGACGAAGCAGCCGGCGCGACGGTCAAAGCAGCGACGCTGCCGATCAAAGTCGAGTTTCCGAACAAGGAACTGGAAAACCCGACTTTGGACGAAGCGTTCCTGCAGACAATGGCTGTTTCTACGGGAGGACGTGTATATGATCTCGCAGAGTCAGACGGGATCGTGAATGCGTTTCAAATCAAACAGGTCTCCCGCCTGCTGGAAGAACGTCAGGAAATCTGGGATGCTCCCCTGTTTTACATACTGATTTTCTGTTTGCTGGTCACAGAATGGATCTTAAGAAAATGGTGTCGGCTGATTTAACAATATGCTCACAGAACAGAAGGAGTTTGTAATCGATGTCCCCCACGCCACGATCTGATGAATTCGAGGCGCTGCAGCAGACGATTTCCGGAAAACTGGAACGCGTCGGGGTCGCATTGCGCCGGCATACTCTGCTGGAGGCAACCGTGCGGATTCTCGCTGCATTGCTGGGGCTGGCAAGTTTGTCGCTGCTGTTCGACTGGTGGCTGGAACTGAGCCTGGTGGCCCGCATGCTGTATCTGCTGGTCTGCCTGACTGTAATCGGTTATCTGATTTATCGGTATGTCTATCTACCTCTACGGGTTTCACTGTCACCCATTGAAATTGCGAATTTGATTGATCGCTCGAAAAAAGCGATTCCTCAGCAGGCGCTGGCGCCGCGTGTCGCCAGTGTATTGCAGTTGCCAAGTCATCTGACACAGTCCGAACAGTCACAGCCGATGATTGAACAGGCGGTCCAGTCGAATTACCAGTCGCTCAGCCAGTATCCCTTTCTGGAGGTGATTGATTCCCGACATACCAGAAATTGTCTGCTGATATTGCTGGCGGTGATTCTGATTCCCGTTGGTTTTGGAATCGCAGTTCCCGAAGCGAGCCGGCTCTGGAGTCAGCGGTGGTTTGCAGGTTCGAACGCGCCCTGGCCTCGTCATACGCGACTGACTGTGGTCGGGCTGCAGGCCGGACAGTGGATCATTCCCCGTGGGGAGACGGCCGCTTTGCAGGTGGTCGTCGAAGATCAGGCAGAACCGACAGAAAGTGTGTGGCTGTATCTGACCGGAAAAGAGGGAAACAGTGAAACGATTACGATGAATCGATTTCAGGAAGGTGATTTTCGATACGAAGTGCCTCCGCTTCAACATCCGGTTCATGCTTATGCCTGGGGCGGAGATGGAGAATCGGAGCCGTTTGAGATTGTCCCCATTGACCGCCCGCGCATTACGGATTTAAAGCTGCAGGCGACGCATCCCCGGCTCTCGGAACCGTTTGTGTCACATTTCTCAGCCAGCCAGGGAAATGTGAGATTATTGCCGCAATCGAAGGTCCTGCTGGAATTGACGACAAATGTCAAAGTCCGTGAGATTGACGTTGATTCTCAGGACGTTTCGTTACAATGGAAGAGTACAGATGGTAAGCACTTTCAGGCGGAATGGACGCATGAAAAGCCTGTCAATTTTCGGTTGACGTTACACTCGGCAGACTATGAGATTCATTCGCATCCACGTCCTGTCTCGATTGGTGTGCAACCCGATCGAAGTCCCCGATTGAGTTTCCGGTATTCAGGAGTACGACAGCGGATTACAGCGGACGCGACAATCCCCTTCTCGATCATTGCCCGCGATGATTATGGTATCAGGTGGGTTGGCATGAATTCGGATTTACCACTCGCCGCAGCAGAGACGAAAAAGAGTCAGAACGTGACGGAAGCCGCTCTGGATCAAGTATTTGGAAACCCCGAAGACGAACGGAAAAAGCAGGCCGTTACAAAAAAAGAATATCCCATCTACGGACCAGTTGATACTGCCGTGGAGAATGTGATTGAAGATGAAAAACAGGTTTCTATTTCTGAGTTGAAATTGAGCCCCGGCGCGGTGATTACGTTTCAAAGTCATGCAGAGGATAATTGTTATACCGGGGTACAGAAGACGAGTTCGCGTCAACTGGTGTTTCGCGTCGTCAAGCCGGAAGAACTGTTTCGGGAAATACTGTTAAGACAACAGCAGTTGCGATCGCGACTGCGGAAAGCCCGGGATCAGGCGGAACAATTGAGAGATCAACTGAAACTGGCGCAAAGTCTGGATCAGGCAGCCGACTGGATGCGACAGCATCAACTGGTCAGACGAGAGGTAGGACAGGTCAGCCATGCATTGAACGGATCTGTTGAGGAAATGAAACTGAACCAACTGGGAGGGGAAGAGACCTATCAATTAATTTCGCAGACAGTGCTCAAGCCTCTGGAGACCCTGCATGATCGCGACATGGAACTACAGCGACAGTCGCTGGAAACATTAAGGGGAGACTCCCCTGACCCGTTGGAACAGATCAATACACGACAGGATGAGGTTTTGAAATCACTGGACCAGATTTTAAATAGTATGGCCCAGTGGGACAGTTTTATTGATGTCGTCAATCAGTTGAATGCGGTGATCAAACTGGAACAGCTGGTGAAAGAAAAAACAGAAGAACTGAAGAAAAAACAGGTCAATTCGATCTTCGATAATTGAAGTCAGAAATAAGTTTCAAGGCCCCCCTGTAATGGAGGTGAGGGAAATGCAGAACAAGCAGAAAGTCATGGCGACGGGACTGGTGATTCTATTTGCCTGTTCCCAGATGATGGGCTCGATTGGTGCAGCGGAGAAAGTTGCTGCAGATGCAAACAAGAGTGCAGATGACGGTAAGCAGATTGCACCGCAAGTACGAATTCAGTTTGAACAGGACAAAGCGAAAGCGCATATGCAGGAGTTGGAAGAGCGGATGTTTCGGCTTTCCAAGCTGATTCGCGAATCGCAGCCGGACGATGCCGCGCGACTGTTGCTGGGATTACGAAAAGCCCGGGAGCAGTTGATCCTGGATCGCATGGGCGAAGCTTCCAAAATGCTGGATGATCTCAAACTGGATAAGGCGAGTCAGGAACAGAAAGAGATTCTCGTTCTGCTGGAAGAGCTCAAAAAGCTGTTACTGACCGCTGATATCGGACTGGAACTGAAGCTGGAACAGTTGCGCAAGCTGATTGATTCGCGTGAGACGTTGAATAAATTACTGAAGAAAGAAGAATTGCAGCTCTCGAATACATTGGAGCAGCAGAAAAAAAGTGGCAATAAAAAAGACTTGAAAGCGCTGGAAACCAGCGAACAGCGAAATCAGAAGTCCGCAGAGAATCTGGAACAGATGCTGCGTGAGTATGGACCCGCTTCGCAGAGCATCTGCAAGTCATTGTCCGGCGCAGGGAAATGTATGGGGGGAGCCTGCAAGAAGCTGGGTGCCTCTCAACCCAAACCTGCTTCCGAGGAACAGAAAAAAGCGATTTCGCAGTTGACCTCGGCACAATTGGAAACCAAAAAGCTGGAAGACAAACTGCGGAAAGAGGTCGAATCGCTGGTACGCCAGCACGTGATGGATCAACTGCAGGATATGATCGCGCAGCAGAAACAGATTCGCGAAGTGACGACGAAACTGAAAGATCGTGTGGCGCAGAAGCAGAAACAGGCTCTGGCTGCCGTTCGTCGACTGGCGACTTCAGAAGAAAAAATTATCAGCGCCTGTTCCGAATCAATCGAACTCTGTGAACTGACGCAGTTCAGCCTGGTACTGCCGGTTGCGCTGGGCGCTGTACGGGAACAGATGGAACTGGTCGACGAAGGCCTGTTGTTGGGGCAAGCTGACAAAGCGATGATTGATGATCAGAAACAGATCGAGGACGATCTGCAGGCGCTGCTGGATGCGATGATTGATGCCTCCCGTCCGTCCAATAAAAATGGAGGCGGTCAATGCAAAGGCTGTAAAGGGAATCGTAATAAACTGCTGGCGGAAGTCAAAATGTTACGTTGGATGCAGCAGTCCGTTCATACGCGAACAGAGCAGCTGGATCGTCAGATCGACCAGAAAAAAATCACGGAAACGTCACGTCAGGAACGGATTGATCTGCTTTCGGTCCGCCAGAAAGAGATAGATTTAATCACCGGACGATTACACAGTATGACCTGTCCCCATTGTCTGGCAGGAGATGAATAATGAAACGTATCAAATGGAATAGGGTCCCTTTAAATTGCTGTCTCACACTGACGATCTGTGCCCCGCTGCTTATGACTGGCAGTCTGCAGAGTGCACATGGTGAAGCAGATGCGGTCGAAGCGGCAAAGCCAGAGGCCAAACAGGTGAAAGCACCACTGATCATTCCACCGGAATCGAAAGATAATTATTCGCTGGTGAAGGATGAAGCCTGGCTGAAGGATCCGTTCAAGAATATTCAGACCGACGTGAAGTCAGTGATTACTGATTTTGATCATGGAAAAACAACCCAGCCGGCGAAAACAACTCAGCCCCGTATAATCAGTCGACTGGATACGCTGGTGGAGATGTTGGAAAAGTCGTGTAAAAAAGGGGGCGGCGGTGCAGGTGCTAATCCGACACGTCCGGCCAATTCTTCCACGTTGGGAAAAGGTCCCGGCGGTGAGGGGGAACTGAAGGCTCCCGATAAAAAAGGACGTAACTGGGCGGACCTGACCCCTAAACAGCGTGAGAAGATTCTGCAGTCTCGAACGGAAGGATTTCCACCCGGTTATGAAGACATATTGGCAGATTATTTTCGCCGTCTTGCGCGAAATCAGGCTGTTGATAAATCAAAAACGACGACTGAAAAACAGGATTAAAGACTTTGATGAAGATGGTATCACTTATGAAGAAACGTAATTTCAGCGGCTTATTGCTGGCGGGAGTGATCGGTCTGGTGGGACTCTTGTGCAACTCCCTCTCTCGTGCCGACGAAGTGCTGCTCTATGATGGCAAAAAGGTCACGGGTACGATTCGTTCTGTCGATTCCAAGGTCTTGAAGATCGAAGCAGGCAAGGATCTGCAGGAAATCAGTCTGTTTGATGTGACATCATATAAATTTCTGGAACCGGCGCTGCCCCAGAATATGAGTCAGCTGCTGATTGACGGAGAGAAACCGAGCTATTCAGCCGGTCCCCGTACAGCGAAGGTGAAGCTCCGTAAAGGTCTGCAGCGCTTTACCCTGCTCTATTATCACTCGGTCGGACTGGCGAAGCTGCAGATTCAGATGTCAGGGCCCGGGATGAAAAAAGCAGAAGTTCCCCAAGAGCAACTGTTTCGCGTCAATACCGAAGTGCGGGAGATTCCCGCAAGGGAGTTCAGGCTCGATGCTGAGGGGTATCGGCTGCCTGTCAAAATTGAAAAACCGGAAAAATATATCGCGTATCGACTGATGGAATGGAGTCATCCTGTTTCAGTCAAATCGGTGCATGACCTGAAAGCGGTTCCTGTTAAAAAATATGGCGCCAGTCCGCGACTGGCATTGCTGTCCCGGCGCAGTGCGATCAATTTCGGAATTGTTTATGAAGGACTGATCCAGATTCCCCAGGATGGCGAATACACGTTTGCTGTAGAAACCGATAAAAACAGCAAGGCGAAACTCTATCTCGGCGCGTATCCCAGTGAACTCTACAAACAGGCCAAACGTAAGCAAAGTTCTGGTTGGAAGGTGACCTTCTCTCAGTCGGGAATGTTTTCGGGTACTTTAGGGGAATGGAAGAAAACGGGGGTTCGCTTTCAGATTCCCGTCGCTGAGAAAGAGATCAACCTGATTTTAAAACCGGGGGCCATCCATGAGCTCTGGAAGATTCAGGAAGACAAGAAGAAGTCGAAAACGGTGGACCGCAAAGGAGAATCGAAGACAGAAGACTCGGCTTATGTCACCACGCAGGATGGTAATATCCATCGGGTGTCTGGTGAAGTCGTGGGGGTTAACGATCAGAGTCTGTTGTTTCAATATCAGGGACAGCAACGCGAAGTCAATCTGGACCGTGTCGTGGGGCTGGTGTTGCACAAGAATCGGGTCAAGCCTGAGAGTAATCTGGCTTTACAGAGTTTGATGACGTTGATTGGCAATACTCAGATTCCCGGTGTGGTCAAACTGGATGGAGGGAACACCGCCAGTATTACGATGCCCTGGGGCGATCAATTTTCGATCAACAAAGACTATCTGGAATCGGTGAAAACCGTGAATGCCCGTTCGGTTTCACTCGTGGAAATCCAGCCGGACAGTGTGACCCAGGTTCCCTTTTTTTATCAGCAGTATCCATATCAGGTTAACAAGTCTCTGACAGGTCAGCCATTAAAGATTGGAACGCAGTCATTTTCCAATGGACTGTGTGTGCATGCCCGAACCGTGCTGGTTTACCAGCTGGGTAAGAACTTTGAACGATTCCAGACCACCCCCGGCTTGCAGGCAGAGACCGGAAAGCTGGGGAATGTCGCGGTTAAGGTCATTGCCGATGGCAAAACCCTTTTTGAAAATCCGGAATTCACTTCTGCTACGAAACTGCAATCTCTCGATCTGGATGTGACAGGCCGAGAGACATTGTCACTGGTTGTGGATTTTGGAAAAGATCAGGATGTGGGGGACCGCTTTGTCTGGGGCGCCCCGAAACTGATCCGGGCTGTCCCCAAAGATCTGGCCGCCAATCAGAAACAGGCCAATCAGAAGTAACTGAAAACGAACCCCCTTACAACGATCGACCATGAAACAGTCTATACAATCAAAAAAACAGATTCAGAATACCTCTGATTTATCAGACGGGCGGAAGCGGGTTTCGGCTCGTGCAGGAGCATTGATTGGTGTAATCGGACTTCTGTGTGCATGTGGAACTGGTTGGGCCGGCGCGCCAAAGACTTCGGCATCACCAAAGCTGATCGTGCGGGATGTCAGTGTGTTTCTGGTCTCGGCGCATGGTAAGAAGCTGAATGACGCCGCGCTGTTTCGATCCACGACCCCCGGTTATATGCAGTCCCGTCGGTTGAGTGCCGATGCCAGTGAGAGCGACAAACCAGCGCCACTGGGATTGATTACGTTTGCAGGGCCGGCAACCAAAGATATTGATGTGCTGCTGGAATTTCCCGCCGGGCGTTTCTTAACACATTGGCCGACCGCCCGGATTCAGTCAAAACGCATCTACTGGCGATCGCAGAATCTACTGAAAGAGAGCCCGCTCAGCATGCCGTTGTCTGATTCCCACTGGCTGAGCCCGCTGCAAAAGGCGGATCGCCTGTTTGTGAAAGGCATCGATAAATGTGATCGCTTTATTCTGTATGACGTGGAATTGAATCATAGTCCGCGTCTTACCATGACCCATGCCGAGAATGGATTTCAGGTTCAGAATGCAGACACCTATCCCCTGAAGGATCTGACGGTCATGCAGCCTGTTGAGCAGAAGGATCGCTGGAAAGTGGCAGCCATCGATCAGGTGCCCGGGACAAAAAAAGAGGACCAGCAGCCTGAAGCTAAATCAGATCAGCCAGCGAAAGCGAAACCCGTTGATCCTTTATCTGAAGAATCGTTGAACAAGAAAAAAAAAGAAGCCCAAGCCAAAGCGCTGGAAGCTGTGGGGAAACAGTTACAGGCGATAGGCGCGTTACCGAAACTCGCTGATGCCGCTGCAAAGCCAGCCGATAAAAAAGAGGCTCAGGCTGCGAAGACAGATAAAAAAGCAACTGCTGTTTTGGTACCTTATATTGAATCTGCTGCTCTGACACAGGCGGAAGTACTGGATGTCTGGAGGAAACAACTGATTGATCTGGGACTGGGCACACCAGAAGTTGAGCATGTCCTGCGGATTCTGGGTGAGCACGCATTGCGAAGCGATCAGGCGACGATTGTGTACTGTCTTGATGAAAGTTATCTCGATAAAATCTTGCCGCTGGAAATCACCCCGTTTCCCGATGTGGTGCGACGCACGGGAATTGTCATCCTGCTGGATGCCGACCCGGCTTTGCTGAAACGCATCGATGCCTTGATTGCTCAACTGGGTAACCAGAGCTGGGCGAAACGTGAAGCGGCACAAAAGACGCTGGAAGAGTATGGCAAAGCCGCGCAGACACAACTGCAGAAAGCCACCAGAAATAAGGATCTGGAAATTGTATTTCGCGCCGAACAGATCCTGAGCAAGATTAAATAGCAGCGCCCCCTGCAAGGTGATCTGATGCGACGTTACAATTATGTGTGAAAAATGACCGGCGTGATCGTAAAACCGATGATGAAAAATGCCAGTGTCAGCCAGCCGATAATAATCCGGGCTGTTCCCAGGGGGACTCTGTCATTGGCAGTGGGAGGATGGTTGATTCCGAAAACCACCAGTAACAGAATGAGCAGAGAGTAACCAAACTCACCTGTGTAAAACATATATCCGACTGCTGTGGCCATCAGCAGGCGGGAAATCAGATTCGCTTTTTTACCCAGCAGTGTATAAAGGATGTGACCACCATCCAACTGACCGATCGGAAGAAGATTTAAGGCGGTAACGAAGATACCGACCCAGCCTGCAAACAACAGCGGGTTTAAAATCACTTCCTGATTTTCTGCCAGTGGTCCGTGGACCATGCTGATCATCCACTGCAGAATCAGCGGTTCTCCATAGCTGATGGAGCCTGGTTGTTTCAATGTGATGGCAACGGTTGAATTCAGCACGCCCCAGTACGCAATGGGGAGCGCAAAGACCAGACCCGCAAGCGGCCCGGAGACGGCGATGTCGAACATCTGTTTGCGGTCTGCCATCCCGCCCTTTTGCATAATGACTGCACCCATCGTTCCAAACGGAGTCAGAGGCATGGGGATGAACAGAGGCCGGGTGGCAGGAATGTGATAACGTCGCGACTGCAGGTAGTGCCCCATTTCATGTGACAGTAAAATGAGCATCAAAGGCCCCGCATAAGAAATTCCATCAATCAGAAATTGGGACCAGCCAACCTGCAGAATATGTTCATAGATGCGGGCGAATTCTCTGGGGACGGGGACAAACGGGGTGTTATATGTGGCGCCCACGATGAACGTACTGAGACACGTCAGAATAAACAGGATCAGTGGCACTTTACTGCGTGGCGAGCGGACCGTACTTTTAAAAACGGGTTGCGCTGAGGGAAAATCTTTGACCTCGGTCTGGTAGTCCTGTGGTTGAACAATAATGACGGGATCAGGGGGAGGTAGAGGATGATTTTTGTCAGGCATAAGAACATGTCTAGTAAATAAAAGTCAGTTGTCCGGCTGCTGCTATTTTATACGGTGAGGAGTTATTAGAAGAGACGAGAAATTCGAAAAATTTGAAAATGAATTCCCGCTGCAGGTTCACTCTTCGGTATTCAAAGATCAGATCACGTTTATGACAATGGCTTATTACGCAAAATTCTTGAGGCTCTAAACACGTAATCGATTCCGCTGTACAGGGTGATGAGTGCCGCTGACCAGACAGAGATGTCGCGAAGCAGAATAAATGTGGGACTGTTATATGGGGCTTCCAGGCTAAGGGACAGCAGACAAAGAACCACTGCGACACATTGGACCCCCATTTTGATTTTACCACTCCAACTGGCGGAAAAATCACGGCCGTGCTGTTCGAGATAACCCCGGAGGCTGGTGATGAACATTTCGCGCCCAATAATAATCAGCACAAACCAGGCATTGATTCCCGAAGAGGGGCCACTTTCCAATATAAAAATGAAGGCACCGCAGATGATGATTTTATCTACAAAAGGGTCCAGAATCCGGCCCAGCGTGGTTACCTGATTGTATTTGCGGGCGAAATAGCCGTCCAGGAAATCGGTGGCAGCAGCAAGAATGAATAAGGCAGCAGAGGTCTTCCACCAGCCCTCCAGATAAATGATGACGAACAAAATCAGCGAGAGCACCAGTCGGCTGACGGTGATCAGATTCGGCAGGTTCCAGATTTCTGGTCCTAAGAGTTCATTACCGGTTTGCGGGGTCTCGGACTGCTTTTCCGCTGGTGAATTCATACTGTATAACTGTTTTCATTAGATAACGGGAGAATCAGAATCAGCGCTCAGTACATCAGATCGAAGAACAGAGGTGTACTTCAGGATTGATCAGGAAATCTCCTGAGGGCCCAGAGTGCATTTTATCGAGTTCGTCATGAAGTTTACAGGTCAGCCTGTTTGCTTTTATGGGGAATCAGAAATCGATTCTTCCACGGGGAGCTCACAGGCGACGAGCCGGGTATTACTGCGCGCGTAGACACGTGTTTCTGCGTAAGCCGGATGTGCCCAGGTTTCCCCGATTAATCTGGTGCGGGCAAGTTCCCGATAGCCGGCGGGGGTCAGTTCAGCGAGAATCAAAGCACCTTCCGAATTGAGAATCAAAGCGCGCGAGGAATCGTTGAGCCAGACCAGTGTTGCCTGCGGGTTGCGGCTGTTGCCGGGCGTCATCTGATTGTCATCATCCCAGATTTTCTTACCGGTGGCGTATTCAAAACAGGTCAAACCGAACTGTTTGTCCAGCAGGTAAGCGTACCCATCCCGGTAGAGCGGTTGAGACATCAAACCTCTTAAGGTACGGCGGTCTTCCCACTTGAGTTCTGCCTGCTCTGGCTTGTCTCCCAGTTGGATGGCTTTGGAACCCTCCCAGTAACCAGCGACCAGGATCAGGCCCTCCTTTTCGATCGGGCTGGCAATCGCCACGCCGTAGGTGACTTTATAAGGAACCGACCAGAAATTGGCTCCCGTCTGTGGGTCGACACTATGAATATGGTTCGGCGACCAGACAATTAACTGGTCCTGCTGGTTGTGATGAATCAGGAGCGGCGTGGCATAACCGGCTTCATCTTTCAGGGAACGCCAGCGTTCTTTTCCCGTTTTCGGGTCGAGGGCTACAATGGCAGTTCCTTCGTCGGTTCCGCCTGGCATGAGAATCACCAGGTCACCAATCAGGTAGGGGGCCGCGGCATAACCCCATTGCGGGACTTTTCCGCCGAAATCTGTGACGAGGTGTTTTTTCCAGATGACATCTCCCGTATTCGCATCCAGGCAGAAGACATCACCCATCGTGCCCAGGGTATAGACTCGATCATTCACTACTGTGGGGGCACAGCGAGGACCATTGCCGTAATCCAGTTTGTCATAGACAGCCGGGTAAGAATGTGACCAGAGCTGTTTTCCGTTGATCGCATCGAAACAGAATATGCGTTCAATGTTCTGGCGGTCTGCGCGATGCCCGTGAATGCCCCGGGCTTTTTCCTGTTCTTCTGATGATGTGGCCGGGCGATCCATGAGATAGAGTTTTCGCTTTGCAACAGAAATGCCTCCATAGCCTCCACCGATTTCGTGCTCCCAGAGTTTCTTTAATCCGCTTTCCGGCCAGCTGGTTTTGATCGGCGGTCCCTGCCAGGTCCCATCTCCGCGCGGGCCGCGCCATTGAGGCCATTCTTCATATCGTATTTTGTCTGCATTGTTTCCTGTGTCAGGAGTTTCTGCCAATACGACTTCAGGCATGATGCTTAAACTGATGAAGAGGAATAGTAAGCTGCGCATCAGAATCTCTTACGGGTAGGAACAGGTTGGCGGGAAAACTGTTTCAGAGGGTTCTATTTTCACGGATTTGAGGACAAAGCTCAAGGGGTTGTCCGCGAAAAAGCGTGTGTTGGCTCTCAGATGAGTACCGGATCCGGGAAGTGATCGGGAATGGATACGGGATCGAGGAACGTCTGGAACCAGAGTTCCAAAACCAGCAGCGACCAGAGCCGCGCGCTGTGATCCCACTGCAGATTCAGATGCTCACTGATCAACTGCTCGACTGCTTGCGGATCAAAAATCTGCCGATCGAGGGCCCGTTGATCTAACAGTACATCAAACAAAAGTGGCTTGAGTTCGTTGCGGAACCAGTGATTGAGGGGCACTCCAAAGCCCATTTTTTTACGGGTCTGGATGGATTCGGGCAACAGATCGGAAAACGTGTCGGTCAGAATCTGCTTGCCCCGCCCTTTGTGCATTTTATATTTCAAAGGCATCGCCGCGGCGAGTTCGGCCACGTGGTGATCCAGAAACGGGCTGCGACATTCCAGGCTGTGTGCCATGCTGGCGATATCAACTTTAGTCAGGATATCACAGGGGAGATAGGTTTGCACATCGGTGGCTGTGGTACGGGTGACAAAGTCACGATCCGGGCAGAGCTGGTAGGCATCGAGCAGAAACTGATCGGCATCGAAATCGGCGAGCTGTTCCCGAAAGCCAGGGGCATACATTTCGTGGCGTCGTTCGGTATCAAAAATGCCAACCCATTTCAGATAGCGGCGTTCGGGTGGGACAGACAGTCCGGCGAGAAAGCGTTTGACGCGACGACGAAATGATTTTTGTTCCACAGACGCAGGCAACTTTTGCCAGATGGATGCGGTCATCATTTTACGGGCGAAGGCAGGCAGCCTGTCAAACCATTGGGACAAAGCAACCGCACGGTACCGATCATAGCCGGCAAACAGTTCATCGCCGCCATCTCCGGACAGGGAGACGGTCACTTCCTGTCGGGTGACCTGCGAGAGATACATGGTGGGAATCGCGCTACTGTCCGCGAAAGGTTCATCGTAATGCCAGGAGAGGCGCGGCAGCATTTCCAGCGCTGCGGGGTCGACGACATATTCGTGATGATCGGTTCCCAGCATTTTAGCAGCTTCACGTGCGTAGCTGCGTTCGTCAAACTGTTTGACCGGGAAGCCGATCGAGAACGTGTGCACCGGTCGATCCGACATGCTCTGCATCAGGCCGGCGATGATGGTGGAATCGATGCCTCCCGAGAGGAAGGCGCCCAGGGGGACATCGCTGCGCATGCGGATGCGAACGGATTCAGTCAATGTCTCACGCAGCGCGGCTGACCACTGATCAACAGACTGAAATGGAAACTGGGAATTGATTTCCGGATGTTGATACGGGGGTGTCCAGTAACGTTCAATCTGCAACTGCCCGTTTTCATAAACGGCCCGGTGTGCGGGAGGCAGTTTGTGATAACCTTTGAGGATTGACCAGGGGTGTGGCACATATTGATAGGCGAGAAACAGATCAATCGCGTGGGGATCGACGGTTCTGTCGGCACCAGGAATCTGCAGCAGCGATTTCAGCTCACTGGCGAAACTCAGGCGGTCTGCTTCCTGACGATAAAAGAGTGGCTTCTGTCCCAGGCGATCGCGGGCCATGAACAGTCGCTGGCGGCGTTCATCCCAGATGGCAAGCGCGAACATGCCACGCAGGCGTTCGACGCAGGCAGTCCCCTGCTCTTCATACAGGTGGACGATGACTTCTGTATCGGATTCGGTTTTGAACTGATGCCCCTGCTGGATCAGTTCTTTGCGCAGTTCCTGGTAGTTATAGATTTCGCCGTTGAAGACAATCCAGATCGTACCATCTTCATTGGTGAGAGGCTGGTGACCCGTTCCCAGGTCGATAATCGAGAGACGTCGGTGGCCTAATGCAGCGCCCACATCAGAGTGGGGTTGAAAATCGGCGAATGAATTCTCTGCAGAAAACAGGATCGATTTTCCAGGAATATCCGAATGAAAACCGCCTGAATCATCGGGGCCTCGATGCGCCAGCACGCTGGTCATGCGCTGGAGCACGTCGGGAGAGATATTTTTGTCTCGCGAGGTCCACGAGGTACCGGTAATTCCACACATGATAAACGGATTCTACTCTTCGACTAAAATGAAAGATCTGGTTGTGTGACGCGATAATTTTATGTGAGCACTTCGCGGTAGAGCGCAGCATAGCCTGCTGTCATTTTAGCGATACTGAAGTCCTGCTGCATCTTTTTTTGGGCTGCTAAGCCGAGATCAGTGGCGAGTTGAGGGTCTGCAAGGATGCGTTCAGCATATTGTGCATATCCGGTGCAGTCTCCCACCGACGTTAAAAATCCGGTTTCTCCATGGACGACCAGTTCCCGGTTAGGAGGAATATCACTGGCAATCACTGGGATTCCATAGGACATGGCTTCCATCACGCTGTTGGACTGTCCCTCAAAATCACTGGCCAGCAGAAACAGGTCGAACAGGGGAAACAGTGCTTTCACATCCGGGCGGTGTCCCAGAAACCGCACATTGGGAGTCACCGTGTATTTATGTGCCAGTTGTTCCAGTTTGGCACGCTCGGGACCTTCGCCGATCAGCAGTAGTATGATTTTTTCGTTCATCTGTCGCAGTAGTTGCAGTGTCCAGAGCAGGTCTTCTATCCGCTTCTGTCGCGCCAGGCGTCCGACAAAGGCCATCAGCCGCGCATCGGCGGGAATATCGTGTTGTTGAAAGAGCTCCTTGCGCGTGTTTTCGGTGTCGGCGACCTGGGGGATGGGAATCCCGTTGGGGACTACCCGTAAAATCGATTCAGGGACGCCCTGCTCCTGATAAAAGTCGACGACACTTTGAGAATTGCCGACCAGCAGTGATGTCTGCGGCAGCAGTCTGCGGTCGACATTGTGCTGCCATCTGCTTTTCCAGGTGTCGACACATCGTTCGGAGACAATGACTTTGGGCGTTTTCTGAGATTTAGACAGTCGTTTGACGGCCATTCTGCCATAGGAGTTGGCAGCGAATAACCAGGTATGCAGGATATCGGGCTGTTGCTGTTGAATCGTTTTCTTGAGCGCACGATAAGCGAGAGGATCAAACTTAAAGCGTTTTTTTAAGATCGTCAGCGGGATATTGTGTTCGCGGAGCAGTGTTTCATAGGGACCGCCGCGTGTGAGTGCGATGACCTGAACTTCGAATTCCTCTTGAGGCAGTGACGTGGCAAGCAAAGACAACTGTTTTTCTGCGCCGGACTGATCCAGAGTCGGAATGAGGAGGCTGACTTTTATCACGGTAGACTGATTCGCAATCGTTGCTGGGATTGTTGACGAGTTGGCTCTTTGATCTGAGACAATAGTATTTTATACTGGCTGTCAGGATCAATGTCTGATCTTAGCGATTTATCATTTCGAATCATAGATGGAGAGCCGATGATCGTACAGTTTGGATCTGCCCTGATTGAGCTGGTTCTGGGAGATATTACCACACAAGAGGTGGATGCGATTGTGAATGCTGCCAATTCCTATCTGGCAGTTGGAGGCGGCGTTGATGGCGCAATCCACGATGCTGCAGGGTCTGAAATCATGCAAGAGCTGGAACGTCGCTATCCGGATGGCTGTCCGACCGGAAGTGCCGTCGCGACATCAGCCGGACAGTTGTCTGCCCGGTATATCTTCCATGCGGTAGGCCCTGTCTGGCAGGGAGGCGGAAAAAAGGAGAGTCAACTGTTAGAGTCAGCTTACGAAACCTGTCTGAACCTGGCGGAACAATATGACTGCCAGTCGGTGGCCTTCCCTTCCATCAGCACAGGCGTTTATCGTTATCCAGTCGATCTGGCTGGCGAAATTGCATTACGGACGGTGGCGACGAAGCTGGAGTCGACAAAGCAGATTAAACTCGTTCGGTTCGTATTGTTTGATCAGGGGACCTTCGGCTGTTATTCGCGTATTCTGGAAACCATGCTGGTATGAATGAATGACGGAAGCAGTCATAGAAGAATTCATTGCCTCGGATGGTTACCGTCTGCAGGGACGCGTCTGGCATCCAGAAAATGAGCAAGTCCGCGTGACGTTGGTGATCCTGCATGGGATTCAGAGTCATTCCGGCTGGTACGAATCCTCGTGCCGTCAACTCTGTGAGCAGGGGGCGCGGATTTATTTTTTTGATCGCAGGGGTTCGGGGCTCAATACGCGGGATCGGGGACATGCCTCCCACTGGCGGCGGCTGGTTCAGGATGTAGTGCAGTTGTTATCTCAGATTCGGTTTCAACGGGAGCAGCCAGAACAAACAGTGCCAATCGTGCTGCAGGGTATGAGCTGGGGCGCAAAACTGGCGACTGTTGTTGCTGCAGAACGACCTGAATTGATCGACGGACTGGCGTTACTTTATCCTGGGATTAAAGCAAAGGTCAATGCGACTGCTCTGCAGCAGCTGCAACTTTCACTGGCCGAACGACTTGGAATCAGGGACAAACGGGTGCCGATTCCTCTGAGTGATCCGACTTTGTTTACCGCTGATCCGGACTGGCAGAAATGGATTCAGGAAGATCCCCTGGCATTACATAAGGTGAGTGTGGCCTTCCTGCTGGCCAACCGGGAACTGGATCACCTGTCGGAGGCAGCAACTGAGCAGATCAACTGTCCGGTGTTCTGTCAGCTGGCGGGACAGGATCAGATTATTGATAATCTGGCGACTGAAGCTTATTTTTCACGTATCAGGTCTGATCAGAAAACCCTGTTTTCTTACCCCGAAGCGCGGCATACACTGGAATTTGAACCAGATCGCGAACAGATAACAGCCGATTATATCGACTGGCTGAACGAATCCATTTCTTCTGAGAAGATCTGCTAATTCCTGTCGAATCAGGGCAGACTTTTGGATTGAAGTACCTAGAATAACAGTATGTCACAGATGGGCACTCACCGCCTTTTACCCCGATGGATGGATTTATGAAACGACCGTTCTTTGCCACCTTCTCTTTGTTCGCGTTCGTACTGCTTTGCAGTCAACCGTTGACAGCCGCCGAGCCTGTTAAAGATAAATCGGGAACTGCTGCGGATGCGAAAGCAAAAGATGCGGACGGACCGGTTGCCCTGAATAAACAGAAAACGGTCCTGCTGGATCTGCCCCACAAAAAACTGTTGTTGAAAACGCATGTCTGTCTGCAGGAAGGCGTGCTGGAAATGCTGTTGTGTAAAAAACAGACCAAAGAGCATGAATCGATTCTGTCGATCGAATCCCCGGCAACGGCCATTCACGCCGGCCTGCTGGCAATTGGTGCCAAAGTGGGGACGCCTGTTAAATTCACGCCGAAGTTTCAGCCCCCGCAGGGACAGAAACTGAATATTGTTCTGGTGTGGAAAGGCAAGGACGGGAAAGCGCAGCGCGAAATTGCTCAGCAGTGGGTCAGGACGGCCACGAATCGTTATTTCACCGCAAAGCTGGATCGGTTACCGGAAGGTATCACCATCGATAAAAAGAGTGAGCTGCGCTTCGATGAGAAATATAAGGAACTGATCTGGTTCGGGCAGATGTCTAAAGAGACCCGGGATGAATTTTTAGCGAAGAGCAAAGACAAAGCATTTCAAGCTGCGATCAAAAAGTTTTATGATGAGAGTCAGCCCAGGGTAATGAAGTTCGACTGGATCTTTGCCGGCAGCGGTTTTGCCCTCGATGAAATGACCGGCGAAAAATACTACTACGCAGAAAGTGGTGACCTGATCTGCGTCGCGAACTTTCCAACAGCGATCATTGATGTGAATATCGCCAGTTCAGCGTCCGGTGAAGAAAACCTGCTGTTCGAAGCAAACAAGGACAAGATTCCCCCACGGGGCACGCCGGTAACGATTGAAATTACCCTTGCTGAAGCCAAACCCAAAGACGAAAAAAAGTAGCCTCTTATCCGACTGGGAAACGCACATTGTCTGCAATGATCCGCGCGCTCGCTGGAGTGCACGGCTGGCGTCGATCTTCTGTCAAATCAGTATTGATGGTCCAGTAGTCTGATCCGGTTTACTGAATCAGCGCGACGGCTTTCTTCATCGCGGTTGCGGTTGCAGCGACTGCCTGATCGGCGGGCATTTTTCTTAACGCGGCATTAAAGGGTTCGGCGCGAACAGGACCATCGTAGTTAAGCTGGTTCAGCGTATTCAGGAATGTTGCTAAATCTATTACGCCGGTTGCCATAGGGAGTTCCCGTTTCTGATCAATCTGCTGATCGATTTCCAGACCGGCGGGCGCATCGTTCAGGTCGACAGCAACGATATCGGCGTTGGTCAATGTTAAGAGGTCGTCTTTGGTTTCGTGAGCGGTGTACCAGTGCCAGCTGTCCAGAATCAGGCCCACCCCCTGAACATCAATGGCGGTGATCAGTTCGCGGGCTTCGGGCAAAGAGTGAATGAAGGGATACATTTTACTCGACCAGAGTGTTTTAGGGCCGACATATTCCAGCCCGAATCGCAGGCCGTGGTCAGCGAGGATCTGCGAGACTTCTTTGAGACGGCGCGTGTGCTGCTTGAAGTTGGCATTATAGGTCAGTTCAGCATGTGTGGGCATCAGCCAGGTGCCTGTCCGGGTCACGCCAGCCCGCTGTAAAGCAGCCGCGTTTTGGGGTAGTTTCGACAGTCCCTGCTTGAAGATGGCATCCGTTTTGCGAAAATCTACGGGCATGCCGGCGGCGCTGAAGACCAGATTTTTATCTCGCATATCTGCTTTGAGTTCATCTAACTGGCTGTCAGAAAGTTTTCCCAGGTAGCCTGCGTCCGGCACGACGGCTTCGAATCCATACTGATGGGCATAGTCAATCGCCTGTCGCTGATCTGCTTTCACACCGATGCGACCACAGGACAGATCCAGCTTCAGTGATCTTTGCGCCGCTGCTTTGGAGGGAGATGCCGAAAGTGATCTGAGCAAAGTGCCTGTGAACAGAGCGGCAGTAGAAGATTGTAGAAAGGAGCGCCGATTCAATTTCATAGTGCAGACCTTTTAAGCAAAGGGGAGAAGATATCGGAATCAGAGAATGTAGCAAGTATCAGCTAGAGCGTATCACATTTAAGCATCGCGTCTCTCATTTTTTATACTTGGTCCAAATGGCCCTGAAGAGGGTACAGTAAAACTGGACACAGTCTAAATCATTGTAAATGAATGTCTTAGTAAAATGAAACCTGCTATGAAAAAAATGACATGCTTTCCAAATTCGCAGTCACGGTTGCAGGAAAAATGGCGCATGCGGGTATGGGTAATCTGCGGCGAGATTGTGGGTTTCATCTAATCTGAACCCCTCTTGTATTGAGTGTGATCTGATTAAAAATCAGGCATCAGTTTTGTTAATACTCAGCAGTTAAAATGACGAATTTTTAGTCATAGCCACCCCCAAATATTGAAATATACGGTTTGACAGTGAGGTTGAATCGGAACCTGGAGATGCACGAATCGGAAATACGCAGTGAGCGTATTGTTCTCCGTATTTGAAGATAGAACCGCCAAAGGGTCACGAGAGTTCTATTTTCAGAGTGATGAGAGCACTTTTAATGAAATCAAACATCTGTCAGACGCACTCAGGGATTGTCGTGTGCTGGCCACATCATATCACGACGGGCAAGCCCGGTTTACGTCTTTTCACGGATGAGTGGATTCCGTTATGGGAATTCAATTCAGACAAGACGGTGCCTTGCATTTTCTTACCGAAAAGGAATGGTACCGCATGATGCGCATGCTAAGAATCAGATCAGAACATCATTTTTCAAATGTCATGGCGTCGGCCATCATTTCTGCTGCAATTGGAATATTATATTTCAGTTTTGACCCTGCTCCCGCTGATGCTGATCCTAATGATATGGCGCTGATCGCGTCCAAGCCTGTCCCTATCCCGGTCATCGCTTATAAGCCGACGGAAATGTCAGATTCTAAACCGTCAGATAAGCCAGGTGAAGCTAAAAAGCAGCAGTCACAACAGGCGAACGGAATGCTGACGGGACGTATGGCGATCCTGATGAATCAGCTGCTGCTGGAAAAAGGTTGCCGCTATCTGGAAACCATTCCCGATTATACTGCTACCTTTTCCAAGCAGGAATATGTGGGAGGCGAACTGTCTGACAACCAGGTGATCAACCTGAAATGCCGTCACAAACCATTCAGCGTTTACATGAAGTGGGTTGTCGGCGATAAGGGTCAGGAACTGCTGTATGTAGATGGCGAAAACGAAGAAAAAATGCTGGTAAAAATGGGTGGCTTGAAAGGCCGACTGGTTCCCACTCTAAAACTGGATCCCTACGGTTCTCTGGCGATGCAGGAATCTCGTTATCCGATTACCAAAGCAGGTATCAAAGCGCTGGCGGAAACAATTATCGATTACCGTAAGAAAGATCTGGATGAAAACCTGAATACCGAATGTGTGATGATTCCCAATCAGAAATATGATGGGAAAGACTGTTATTGCTTCATCGCTCATTTTGCCAATAAGAAAGAGTCAGAAACGTATCGCAAATCAGTCATCTATATTGACCAGAAGACGTGTCTGCCGATTTTTGTTCGCGGTTTCGGCTGGCCTGCACAGGATCTGGCCAGTGCTTCTGCTGAAGAACTGGATGAAAAGACCCTGATCGAATCATATTCATTTACCGATATCAATCTGAAATCGGAACTGGCTACAACCGAATTTGACCAGACGAACAACAACTACCGCTTTCGTCGCTAAACCGAACAAGTGATCTTGATGGAAAGCCTGCATCGCCCGTCTCGAACTTATCAGAGTTTGAGATGGGCGATTGCTTCTTCCGGGGGTACGATATAGCTCAGGTAGAACGGGCCAAACTCTGCATACTTCGCGGAAGCTTTATCGAACCGCATTGTGTAAACGATTTCTTTGATGGGCTCGGGTGCTCTACCCCAGAGAGTCACTCCCCACTCCCAGTCATCAAAGCCTGTCGAAGCAGTAATGACCTGTACCACGCGACCGGCGAACTTCATTCCACTCATTCCGTGTTCAGCCATCATGCTGTAGCGATTGCTGAACTGTTCCATATACCAGTTGGCACCGGGAACTCGTGATTTGTTCATTGGGTAAAAAGTACAGACCGGAAAATCAGGAAACTCGGGGTAGACACGCTGCTGGTTCATCGCTGGCAGGCGGCTTTCATAAGCTTTGATTTTCGCCTGGAACGCGGGGCCTTCCGGATCAGTTCCTTCCCGCTTGAGTTTGGCAGCAAACTGTTCAAGTGTAGGAACGTATTCTGAAATTTCGGTAATCGAAACGAACGAATACGTGGGGATCAGAGCGGGACCCAGTCCACAGCTGCGAATGGCCTGTTTGATACTGTCGATTTTGATCGGATCCGGATCCATCACCAGCACCTGCAGATCGGCTTTGTGGCCGGAAACGATTGAGGTCTGCATGCGAATGGGGGCATCTTCGGCTTCCGCATCCAGAATGGCTGCCAACTGTCTGCGCCCTTCTGCACGGGTCGCCTGGTCAATCTGATTCAACGCTCCCTGATCAACACGATAATACAAATGCAGGCAATGCCAGCCTTCGGTCATAATCGTAGTGGGGTCGGGAAATGCTGCTGCGGTATGGGGAGGACGGTTCACGTCGAAGTACCTTGTCTATGAGAAAAAAGCGTCTATGCGATAACCCTGCAGAAATATCGGCAATCCCTGATCCGTGCTGCCGATGACTCTATATCGATTATAACGGCGCAGCGGAAATGAGCAAACGGAGCGAAGAGACTGGTTTGAAACTCGCTGCGATTTCTCTTCGTTATTTCTTAATCTGGAGCCGACTTTGGTCCCAGCCCAGCTTTTTGCTGACCTCAGCGGGATATTTCCAGTCCTCTGGTTTTGCATTGGTTAAGATCACAGGACTGCGTGTCGCTGCCATGGCGAGAGTCTGGGGTAGGTCCAGATAACGCAGTACATTCAATAATGCTGGTCCCTGCTGATGTGAAACAGGGATGCCTTCCAGTTCCAGCGACGCAATCCCGCTTTCGAAGAGCGAGGCATACAGGCACAAAACTGCTGCGTCACCGCTCGCTTGCAAAGTCAATTGCGCACCAGAAGAGTCGGTGAGTGATTTCAATGTCTGAATGGCACGACGAATATCCCAGACCTGCATACCTTCCAGGGATTGTCCCAGCAGATAGAAACGCCGACGGATCTGAACCTGTTTCTTCTTATCCTGATTCCATTGACTCAAGCCAATACCCCGAGGTGCAAAGTAGGCGATGGGGGCTTTCGTTTCCAGCACCTGTTTACGAAATTCCTGAAAACGTTTGTCACTTTCAGGGGAAGACGCATTCTCAGCCTGCATCCCGGGAAAAAAGGGAACAATGTGTTTGAAGTTATCGTTCCAGTCCGCCTGATTCAGTACGACCAGATTGATATTGTCGATTTTCGTGGCATCGCTGTCTGCCGGCAAGACGACGAACAGGTCGAGTGGCACATGGTTCTGGCTGTCGAAGGAGATCGTCTGCAGAACCAGGCCGTCTTTCGTGATTGATCTTATTTCAGGTTTGCTGGCGTTCACTTTTTCAGGCCAAGCACGGAAGGATTTTTGCAGCAGCTGCTGTTTCCAGCGCTCGGTCTGCTGTTCCCACTCTTGTGTGTCCGCAGGAATGGGCGCTGGGGCAGCCAGTTTGACGAAGGATTCCTGGATTTTCGCGTTCTTCTGGTCTGCGGGAAGTGTCTGGAAAACTTTCAGTTCTTCCGGTGTGTGGAACTTGGTGGCCGCCATTTCGATCAGGCTGTCATCCCCTTTGAGGAAATGATTGAACCAGCGGAAGGCGTGAATGCGTAGTTCCTGCGTATCTTTATGCGGGCCTTCGGTGATCTGCAGACCCAGATTCTGAGGCACGCCATACAGGTCATAAATCTGCATGGTACTGCGGTAGACGTCAACGACGCCGTCGAGCGGGAAAATGCTGTCTTTGTCTGTATTTGAGATTAACAGCGGTCGCGGTGCGACGAGTGCAGCCACCTGGGCGTAATCCCATTGATAGGTATTGACCATAAACATACAGTCGCAGTGCCCTTCAATCACGCCATCAATCACATGGTTTTTCAAAGTCGTAATCCCGGCGACCGGGACGGCGGCTTTGATGCGTTCATCCAGCGCCGCAATCCACCAGCTGTAGGCGCCCCCGCCGGAACGACCGGTGACGCCCAGCTTTTCGCCATCCACTTCAGGACGTGACTGCAGGTAATCGAGTGCACGAATGCAGTTCCAGGCTTCGACACCGGCAGGAGTGTAACCGCGCGAGAGCCATTCCCACATCCCTTCCCGGAAGGTCCCATGATGCAGGCCTTCGATTTCGCCCAGTTGCAGTGTATCGATTGTCAGGCAGACATAGCCATTGCGGGCAAACCATTCGCCGTGATGCTGGTAGTGCACCTTGTTGCCGTAAATGATTCCGTTTTTCTTAACGCCGCCATGACCGCAGACATACAGAATCGCAGGGATTTTACCTGCCTGTTTTGCAGGTCGATAGAGGTTGCCGGTGACATACAGGCCGGGACGGGATTGAAACGTAATATTTTCGACGATGAAGCCATCGCTTTCGATCGTGCCCGTGATTTCCGGCTTCAGATCGGTTTTCGCAGGCAATGGCGACAGGCCCAGCATTTCAAAGAGTTGTTTGCGGTAGGTGACACGTTTCTTTTTCCAGTCTTCGAGATCTGTGATGTTTTTGAGACTGCGCTTAGTCAGTTGCAGCGTCTGATCATAAAAATAATCACTCAGGTTCTGATCTGCGGTGCTGGGACCAATGACTTTGCGGGGGTCGGCTGCTTGGGAAGCGGCGGTAGATAGTAGCAGTGCCAGTAAGGTCAGCCAGAGAAACGGGCGTCGGTGTGAATTCAGAGCCATGATCAATCCTGTTGTCTGCAGAGGCGGGGAACGGGAGAGTAACTAATTCTTAATAAGGGTAATTATTGTAGCAGTGTTGGTGCAACCTGTCAGTAGAGTGGTGAGAAAACCTGATGATCGTAGCCTGAATTCTGGCCAGATGATTCGGTGGTTGTTTAGAGAAAAATCTCTTTCTCATGGATTTTGCTATGGGGAACAAAGCCCGCTCGTTGCGCTTCCTCAACCAGTTCTGCCCCTGCCCCCCGATAGGCGAAGAGCGCCTCGCCCGGACTGACGTGCTGATTCCAGCGTGACTCAAAGATCGCCACCAGCCGCTTATTTCGCGCGAGCGTTGCCGGCACAGCGTGGACCATCGCCAGTTCTTTTTCGGTCTTGCGAAAAAAACGTCCCAGTAGCCCCGGCAGTAAACGCGAGATCCAGGTGTCTTCGATCTCATGCACGTGCCTGGGAATGACATAGCGGGCTCCCTGCAGAGGGCCGAAGACCTGATTGACGGCGGACAGGAACAGGTCGCAATCTGCTGCCGATGCCTTGTCGAGAAAGACGCGAATATAGTTACCGGAGCGGGCACCGATCTGCAGTGAAGATTCTTTCGAGAGCTGCCCCGCTTCCTGCAGTGACTCCAGGACCGCACGGCTGACAGCTTTAGTTAACGATTCCGCCGACCAGGGAGAACGCAGTCCCTGAAACGGCATGAATCCCCAGCCTGACCCTTTACGGCTGGAACTGTTAATCTCAATCGTTTTCAGAGGTATACCCTGGTACGGTTCGCCAATCTTCCAGAGTTTCCGGGATTCGGCGCGCTTCGTGGAACGGGTCAGCATATCGCTGTTAAGTAACTGGGCCGATTCTTCCAGCCCCTCAGGTTTGAGTTCGGTAAACGCGGCGTGGACGTGCCCGACCCCTTTTTCAATCAGGCCGTCATCGGTGACGCCAAACAGGCGGCAGTGTTTTTTGTTGAAACGTTCGTAGTCGTCCAGCCCTTTCGTGAATTCAGGCGCAATGCAGACGACGTCCCAGTTGTTGGCAACCTTCTCCGGCTGTTCCGGGTCGAGACGGAACGAACGGCCGCGTAACTGATTGACGGTCATGGACGTTGTGACGGTTGTCAAATCGATGAGCACGTTGATCTTATTCGCATCCCAGCCTTCGCCCAGCAGTCCCCGCGTGCCGACCAGACAGCGGGTGATTCCTGCCTGGAACAGATCAGTAATCATCTCCACATAGACACGTGGTGACCACTGTGAACCACTGCCGTTGAGCAGGTCAAAGCCGTCAAAAGGTTCGCGACTGAGGGTGACATCGATGTTTCGAGCACTTAGCCACTCTTCTGCCCTGCTCTGCAACAGATCCGCAATGTCGTCATCGACCAATACACTGGAGCCGGTCAGCAGCACCGGGTTCAACCAGTCGGTCGGCGGATGATTGACCAGTTGTTTGAAGGCGGCAATCGCGCCGCCCGCTTCTTCATCCAGTAGATGTTCCACCTCCGCGGAAGTGGCCGACGTCTTTTCAAAATCGGCGATCACCACCGCGCGAATATGTTCCTGCAGGTTCTCAATCTCCTGACTGAGAATCGGCACCAGCGCTTTGATTTTGTTTCGAGAATACGCTATCACACGACCAACGGGCGAAGCACACGCCTGGCAGCCGGTTTCGGTGATCTGCAGGCCCAGTAATCGGAGTTGATCGATCGCCTGTTCTGCCAGTTGCTGATCTGCCGGTGACGGAGACCGCCTGAGGCGATGGCGAATGTAGCGATCGAGCACCGGAGCCCAGTAGTTCAAGCGGGGGATGTCTTCTTCAATCAGATCGACTGATATGGGAGGCACATGGGCTGGGAGTTTTATGCTACGCTGTTGCAGAAACAGACGCGAGGCTTCTGCCAGGGAGGGATCGCGTCGTTCAAACGTGGTCCAGTCTTCCACTACCTGGCCTGAAGGAAGCTCCAGATTCGTCAGTAGATGGAGTAACCACTCCTGCAGTGGCTCAGCACGTTCGACGGGTAGCGACTCTTCACTCTCTGAATCAGTTGAATTTTCCGACTGAGATTCCGGTTCTGTGACGCGGGGCGTACACAAGGTTTCCATAATTAATAGCAGCTGATCGTCGGTGTTGGCGACGTATGACAATTCTTCTGGCGACGGTCTCACGAAATAGGCCAGGTCCTGGTAGGGGGCCAGGTAACCATCTTTAACGACCGCGGGAATCGGAACTTCGTAATCGATGGGGCCGAAGAAGTCGTTGTAGCGGTCGATGTCTTCCGGGCGTTTCCCTTTTTCATCGGGAGGCGTCGCCGTCAGACCGATGATGACAGGCTGATCCAGATAGTCATGCGCGTCGGCCAGCACCCGGCCCCAGTGCCCCATCAGGTGATGGCATTCATCCAGAATAATCAAGCCGACACCCTGTTGTTTGAAGGTTTCCAGCGTCTGCTGTGACGAAGTATGCAGCATCTCCAGCGCGTTCCCTTTCAGGATCGCCTCATCGCGGACCGCTTTGCGATAGACGCGCATCCGCTTTTCATAGTAATCGGGGTTATGCACTTTGAGATCGTTGATCCAGATCTCTGCTTCCACCGGATCCTGTGCCTGCTCTTTATAGATGAGTACATCAATCCAGAAGTCCAGCGCGTCGGCTTCCAGGTCGGCATCTCCCCGTCGCGGCAGCGTGACGGACTGGTATGTGAGAGACGTCAACAGCGCACTGCTGTCGGTTTCTGTCGAGACCAGTTGCTTTGGCGTGAGCGTTGAATGAAACAGGTCGGTGCGGGCCGCCCACTGGGACTGAATCGCGGAATTGGGTGAGAGTACCAGCGCCGGTCTGCGGATATGATGCGCCCACAGAAACAGGCCTAATACTGTTTTCCCGGAACCGGGAGGCGCGACAACATGCAGGCGTTTTTGTCCCGCCGCCAGCTGTTGTTCGATGATCGCAATCGCCTCGGCCTGGGAGGGGCGGAGTTGTCCCTGAAACCGGATTTCAGGAAAACCGTTGCTCACGTGTTCTCCCCGGATTCGCTGGAAGAGGCGGCTGGGCCCTTACTCTGATAACCGTCAGGATGTTTCTGAAACCAGTTCCACGCCGATTCAATAATCTCGGTCAGCGAAGTATGGCGTGGCGACCAGCCCAGCTCTCGAGTGATTTTTTCATGCGAGGCGGAGAGCACTGGCGGATCTCCGGGACGACGGGCCTGATATTCGATCGGGATTGCACGACCGGTCACCTGCTCTGTTGTTTGGACAACGTCGAGCACGGAAAATCCGCTGCTCAGACCCACGTTGTAAAACCGGTTTGCCTGCGGCGTGAGCGCGTTCAACGCCAGCAGATGCGCCTGGCAGATATCTTCGACGTGAATATAGTCGCGGATGCAGGTCCCGTCCGCCGTCGGATAGTCATTTCCCAGAATAGTCACATGCGACTGCTTGCCAAGCGCCGTATTCAGGCAATTGGGAATCAAATGCGTTTCGGGACTGTGGTCTTCGCCCAGTGAACCATTGATGGCGCAACCGGCGACGTTGAAGTACCGCAGGCCGATAAACCCGAAGTTGGGGTAACTGTGGGCGCAGTCGGTCAGAATCTGTTCGATGAAGAGTTTCGACCAGCCATAAGGATTGATAGGGCTCTGTGCGCTTTCTTCCGTAACGGGAATGGTCTCCGGAATCCCATAAGTGGCGCAGGTGGAGCTGAACACAATCTGGCTGACGCGCGACTGTCGCATCGCCTGCAGCAGTGACAGCGTGCCCGCCGTGTTATTCGCATAATAGGGCAGCGGATTTTCGACCGATTCTCCAACATAGGCGAGTGCCGCGAAGTGGATGACTTTTTCGATCCGCTGCGATTTCATGACGTCGATTAACTCATCGGTCTCGCTCAGATCGAGTTGAAAAAACGAGGCCTGGGAGGGAACCGCTGCGCGATGGCCGCGGGACAGATTATCGATTACACATACTTTCTGCCCGGCGGCGAGCAGTTGCTGAACACAATGTGAGCCGATATAGCCCGCTCCGCCAGTGACAAGGATCGTCATGAGGTCTTCTTAAACTGAAAGTCAATCGAGGGTTAATGATAGATGATTTACGTTGAATTCCAAAAAGGTTAGGATAACAGTAGCCATCGGTCTTAGAATCGATCATGCTGAGTGATTCCTGCCATACATTAGCTACTTTTCAGTCATCGGTAAATCAGATGTCGCAAAATAATCCCAATTCCGACTCGCAAAACTCCGAAACCATCCCGCTGCAGAAAACGCCGGGCGTGGAAGTCTCCGCTGAGGTCGAACCGGCCAGAGCAGTGACGGAGCAGGATCTACGTCTGAAAGAAAAGAAAAAGCCGGAAGCCAATCAGCGTCTGGTCTCACTGGACGCCTATCGCGGCTTTGTGATGCTGGCGATGGCCTCGGGCGGGCTGGCGGTTGCCAGTGTCGTGCGGAATTCCCCCGAAGTGCTGGATCAGTATAACGGCACACAGTGGGAGACCTCCTGGAAAACGCTCTGGCAGACGCTCTCCTATCAGTTGAGTCACGTCGAATGGACGGGGTCCGCCTTCTGGGACCTGATTCAACCTTCGTTCATGTTCATGGTCGGCGTGTCGATGCCCTTCTCCGTCCGTAAACGCAAACAGAAGGGAGATTCCACGTTCAAGATCTGGATGCACGCAATCTTTCGTGCCGTCCTGCTGGTGGCGCTGGGCGTTTTTCTCTCTTCGCAAGCCGGACCACAGACGAATTTCACGTTTGCGAATGTCTTATGTCAGATCGGCCTGGGATACCTGGTGGTCTTCTTTTATGTGAACCGCTCGTTTGTGACGCAGCTGATTGGCGTGGCCACCATTCTGGGTGGCTACTGGTTCTTTTTCTATCAGTACATGCCCCCTGAGGACGAACTGGCCGCCGTCAAAACGTATCTCAAGGAAGTCCAGCATAAGGACGAAGCGGAGTGGTCGCAGTTTTCCGGGATCGGCAGTGCCTGGAATAAACATACTAACGCAGCGGCCGCCGTCGATCGTCAGTTTCTGAATATGTTTCCGCGGTATGATAACCCGAAAGATGACCCCGACCAGGGGGATACGTTCTGGGTGAATAACGGCGGCTATCAGACGCTCAATTTCATCCCGTCGATTGCCACGATGCTGTTCGGACTGATGGCGGGACAACTGCTGATTTCGAATCGACTGGAGAAAAGGAAGATCAAATGGCTGCTGCAGGCGGGGCTGATCTGCTTTGGAATTTCGATGCTGCTGGATACGTCCATCTGGCCCGTGAATATCAACAACTGGGAATGGCATCTGGTGCCGATTGTGAAACGCATCTGGTCTCCCGGCTGGGCGCTCTTCAGTGCCGGCTGGGCCTTCTGGTTCCTGGCGGTCTTTTACTGGATCATTGATGTCAAAGGGTACAAAAGATGGGCCTTCCCGCTTGTGGTGGTCGGCATGAACTCGATTGCCATGTACTGTATGGCCCAGTTGATGCGACCCTGGATCACAAAATCGCTCAAGATTCATCTGAACACATTGGACCAGGCGACCGGCTGGACCGTGTATGATTCCCTGTTCGTCGCTGACTGTCCGTATTCTCCCATCGCGGTTTCAGCGACCGTGCTGTTTGTATTGTGGCTGATCTGTCTCTGGATGTATCTGCAACGGATCTTTATCAAGATTTGAGCCGATTTACCTGAAAACAGGTTGGCTTTGCTTGCACGCGCTGCGGAATGCCTATAGAACTCGTTCACCTTTAAAAACAGATTCATTTTACTTTAGAAACAGACGATCATGAGCGAAAACGAAGCCTCCCGCGAACTGCTGGAAACATTTGAAAACCCCTACCCCCACCGCGACTATGTCATGGAAACCGTGTGCCCGGAATTCACATCGGTCTGCCCCAAAACCGGCCAGCCCGATTTTGGTACGCTGATGATCGCCTACATTCCGGACAAGGTCTGCTTCGAACTCAAGTCGTTAAAAATGTATCTGCAGAGTTACCGCAACGTCGGTGCCTTTTATGAAGACGTGACCAACCGTATTCTGGATGACCTGGTCGCTGCCACCGATCCCCGCTGGATGGAACTGCGAGCCGAGTTCACTCCCCGCGGCGGAATCAGCAGTACGGTCACCGTTTCGCATCACAAAGAAGACTAGTGCTTAATCAAGCAGAAATTTGAGGGTTGGGGGTAGTGTTTACGTTTACGTGCTCTGTTGTCGCACTCTCGTTATATCTATCAACTCCCAATTTAAAATGACTCACCACTAGATAGTGTTTCTGAATTCGAATTTGTCTTTGCAATGAGAAAAAACCGGGGCTAACGCCCTGCGGCTAATGACCAAAAAAAGATCAGCCGCAGGGCGTTAGCCCCGGTTAATACAAATGTCGATAAAGGTCGCTTTCTTGAGCATCACAATCAAAGCGATCAAATAAACGCTATCTGGTCACCACGTGATGTTAACGAACTCAGCGTTTCAGCTGCGATAATACGGGATGATTGCTGCGGAGGTGGAACTCCAGTTCTTTGCGGGCGGTCGTCCAGTCTTCCTCGAGTAACGCCGTGAGAATCCGCTGATGCTGCTGGATTTCCTGAATCGCGGCGGCGCGATCGTTCGATTCCCAGAGGAACAGCAGGTCGAAATAGCGGCCGTGCCGATCGAAGAAACTGATGATGTAATAGTTGTCCGACTGCTTGATCAGATACTCGTGCAGACTGTTGTCGATCTGTAATGGCTCGTCATCCGTGGCGGGGACCTGGTTGCCGGCGAGAATCTTCTGCAATACCTGTCTGTCAAGTCTCCCCTTTGCCAGATCCAGGGCCTTGAGTTCCAGCACCACGCGAACTTCGATGAAGGCGTCGAGATCGTGCTGATTAAACGACCGCAGTTTCCAGCCGCGCCGGGGCACATGTTCGAGCATGCCGTCGCCCGCCAGTCGATTGAAAATATTCCGCAGACTGGTGCGGCTGATGCCATACTTTTTCGCAGACGCCATCTCCCGCAGAAACAGCGATTCCCCTTTGAGGCTCATCGTGAGCAGGTCATCGGTGATCCGTTTGAAATGATCTTCGGGAGGGGCTGGCTGTGGTGACAGCGCCGCAGTGCGGGCATCGCCGATTCGATCACTATTGACGCAGAGCCGCCGGTTCTTTTCGCGATAGAGGTACCCTTCTTCGATCAGCTCATTGATGGCATGATAGATGGGAGTGACGCTCACCTTGTAATGATCCGAGAGCGCAGCGAGCGTCAGCGATTCCGGCGGAAGCTCATCCCGCGACAGCCGCGCAATCAGATCGGCTTTGATATAACTGGTGAGTGTCAAAATCTGCATCATCGCCCCTCGGTCGAATAACTGTCGAGGCGATTGTATGTGATATTGGTGACAATGTAAATGGCGGGTGGTGTTTCAAGAACTATGCTGTATTTTAGAATATTTGTGGTTGAAATTAAATTATGTCATAAGTGCTAATTATACAAAGTGTTATGGTGTTATTTTGTGAACACTACTTGATTTTGTTCACGCAATATGTTATGGTGATCAGTTAGGGATGCACACTATATTGTGTGTTAGGAATTGGAAATTCTTAATTCTTCATATGCATTCAGGAGGAATCTCTATGACCTCTCCAGCAATCTATGTCAGTCCTATCTACATTACATTGTGATTTCACCAGCACTCTTAAAAATGAGTACTCGGTAAAAACGAAAAAACGGTAAAGTGCAGAGACAACTGCTGGCTAATATGGGGGATCAGGCTCTGATTCTAAAAGTGCTTGAATTTTAGTTACATAATCTCTTCATTTAATTGTGTGTGTGACTGGTCTTCTCGGGGAGAGATGTCTTGAAGGCCATTTTCTCTTCTTTACTTTCAAGGAGGTCAGGTAAGACATGGAATTAAAATCTTTTATCAAAGCGACTATTACAGAGGTTGTTGAAGCTGTTTCTGAATCGAGGCTCGATCTTGTCACCCATGAGGTGGGGATTTTACCAAGTTCTGAAAATGACCCAGGGACAGAAAGTGTAAGCACTACCAGTCAATTGGATACAATACAAACGATTCATTTTGATATCGTAGTGACAGACACGGCATCTACCACCAGTGAGGCAGGTGCTGGAGTGTTTCTGAGTGTATTAAGCTTAGGGGCAAAAGGTTCCAAAGAGGAAGAGGTTGTCTCTTGTAATAGAATTCAATTCAGTGCATCAGTTCCAATTCCTGAAATACACTCGATCAATAATAGATGAGTCAGATTCAAAACAAGTGGAATCAGACTCAGTGATATCTTAGAGAATAGTTCGGGAACACTGAATCAGGAAATCTGGCGTTGTTCCCGGTGATCATTGTTAATTATTACTATATTGGATTCAATAGAATTTGAACATACGCGACATTCACCAGTTAAGGGATGCACCACCATACGGAATTACTGCACTTGAAGGTCTTTCTGCAGCTGAGTCTGCGCTTGAAGAAGCTGTAAAGTTCGTACCATATTGCACAGATCACTTAAATGTCTGGTCGCCACAATTCGCACATATTATTCTCGAATGCGCAAGCCAAATTGATTCATTGTGGAACGCCGCAGAGAAAACAAATAATCTATCTTCATCTAAATCAAAACTAAATATCAAAGACCATTACAGCCGCTATCGTGGTTTGGTCTCCGCCCAAAAGGTCGTGTTTTTCGGTGGGGCAAACCCTGCAGTAATTGAACCGTTTTCTGTTTGGAGTAGTTCCACATGTGATTCGCCGCCTTGGTGGAAAGCCTATAACAAACTTAAACACGACAGATTTAGCAACCAGACTGAAGCCACGTTGTCGCACGCGATTCATTCCGTTGCGGGCCTACTTCTAGCGATAATTTACAGCGGAGTCTGCGACTTGGCTCTAATATCTGCCAAGATGTTGGATACAGCACAAGCCGGATACAACCCGTGGGCATTCAGCAAACTGTTACGCGACGTTCCCTATGAATGCCGTAACATTATTATTTCACGCTTGTTTGACCATCCACTCGGTGTATTTGGTGTTAAAGATTGTAATCTTTCAAACTGGTGGGAATGTCACAGTACCAGATTTAATATTTGGTGGGCATTGAACGCTGAAAAGTTTACAGTTACACCCCCTCGATCAGTACAAAAAGAGGTATAACATTTGCGTGAGTCCAAGTGGCAATTCCAAATACAATGCTGATGAATAGCGATTTAGGTTACCAGAGCTAACAAGGAGAAATGGTTTGAATATCGAGTTATTAGAAAGCGATTTCGATAAGGTAAGTTATCTCCTGAACCTGCTTACTGCTAGTGCAACTGGTCTTGATGCTGATAATCGAGAATTCGAAGAACTACGCCGAGAGTTACTAAGTGATACTACACTAGCTCCAATGCTACCCCAGTGGTTACGCCAACATCGAAATCTCGGATCTTTCTGGGGGTTCATAAAGCATAAATACAGTACTTATGCCGAGCGGAGAACCTATTTATCGGAGCAGTTCACCCCAATTCTTGATGCTCTAGAGTTTGGTCAAATGACGCAACCAGAAAAGGCACAAACAATCACCTCAACAACAACACCTCCAACACAAGTTGTCGCAAGAAATAAGCGCAAGGTCTTTATTGTTCATGGTCATGATAATGAAGCAAAACAAGAAGTTAGCCGTTTTATCGAAAAGTTAGGTTTAGAGGCGATTATTCTTCATGAACAAGCCAGTACTGGAAAAACCATCATTGAAAAAATTGAGCACTACTCCAATGATGCGGATTTCGCACTAGTTCTGTATACGGCATGTGATCATGGTCGCGGCGTTCATGAGACCAAAATTCCACCAAGAAATAGAGCCCGTCAAAATGTGGTATTTGAACATGGTTATCTGATGGCAAAACTAGGGAGAGAAAATGTTTGCTCACTCGTTAAGGGCAAAATTGAAACCCCTAATGATATTGGTGGACTCGTGTACGTTGCCCTTGATGAAAACGGCGCTTGGAAAACAGATGTGGCAAAAGAACTAAAGGCTTGTGGGTATGTTATTGCAAGTATTATTTAGATACTACAAAAAGCCAAATAAAAGAAGTCAACAGTACGCCATAAGCTTAGCCTCTAATTGATGAGCTAGAAATTATTAAACATATCAGCTTAACTCGCGCGAACCTTAAGTGAATTAATTTAAGCGATCCTATTGCCGCTGGGATATTACACCACTTCACCGCATAAAGAAGAGTTGAACTCCTGACCTACGCATTACGAATGTGTTGCTCATAGTCTGAAGCTTCGCTTGTGTTCAGGTGGATAGCGTGTCATGATGGGGACTGGTTGATTCAGGTTGTTCTGTTCCGGCCTTGGTTCTGGTCCAGACACACGCATGTCTTCTTCTATGTGTGTCGCACCTTTTATTCACGTCCCGAAACGGAAGTTAGGGGGAGTTGCTGTGACGCGGTTATTTGTGAAGCTGGCTGTGTTGGTTGTTGTGGTTGCGTTGTTCGGATTCAATCGGAGCCACAAAGTTGAGAAGCAGGCGAAGCCGTTTGTGGTGATGGAGAATGCGGGGGCCGTCCACAGCCTGTATCGGGAACTGCCTCTGATGGAAATTGCCCAGGCGCTGCCGTCCGGTTCGGTCGATGCGATCGATGTGGATACCCGGTATCCCCAACATGTGATCGGCATTGTCGAAGTGACTTATCCGAACGGGAAACCACACCGGTTTCAGACCACGTTCAAAAGCAGCGCGGGAAAAACCATCGTGAAACAGTGGCAGCCCGCCGAAGGAAATCCGGGGCCGACCGCAGTCGGGCTGTTCATGCTGCCTGAAAATATCGTTGCGGGAATAACGAAAGTAAGCGAACCTTTGGAGTAGTCCGTGGTTCTTTTTTTGAGAATTTTACCAGGAGTTTGGAATGCGGTCTGTTTTTCTGTGTTTATTCTGTCTGATGCTGACTCCCCTGCAGGCCGCTGAAGAGAAAAGTCCACTGGAAGCGTGGGTGATTCCCGGTGCGGAAGCCAGGGAACAGGGGGCAACGACTTATTCTGTCAAAGAACCGGATCAGGTGGAGAGTGTCAGCAGAAGAACTGATACGGGACAGTACCTGTCCGAAAAACCGTTTCAGGAAGTCGTGGCGTTTTATGTGAAGAAGAGCGGATTTGAGCCACCCAACTGGTCGATTCTGGGCCGCGAATTCCCCGGGACTGATCTCTATCTGCCGGCCCACTGGACACAACAGCGTGAAGTGGACGGGAAACTGCAAACTGTGATCATTCAACATTTCATACGCGAACAGGCGGCCTCGGTTCAGTTGCTGCTGACGAACCAGCCTGATTTGGGGACGGTTTCGATTTCAATCACGCGTGGCAAAGCGGATACGCAAACGCTGATTCAAATCGTGAGTGTTCCCGCCAGCGATCAGAAGTAGAAACCAGCCAGGAAACATCAACATGAGCATGCCGGTCACGACGACGTTTACGATCGAAGGCTATAAAATTAAGGAATACAAGGGCATTGTGCGGGGGATCATCGTGCGGTCGCCGACGATTGCGCAGGGATTTCTGGGAGGGTTGAAGAATATCGTAGGCGGGCAGATTGGTGCCTATACCGAAATGTGCGAGCAGGCCCGGCAGCAGGCGTATGATCGTCTACTCGCCCATGCCCGGGAACAGGGGGCGAATGCGATTGTCGGTCTGCGGTACGACGCTTCGGAAGTGGTCAGCAAAGGCTCGGCGACGGAGGTGTTGTGTTACGGAACCGCGGTGGTGATTGAGCCTGAGTAAGATGCATAAATATCGGGATGCCAGCCAGCGGCTGACGATTGAGTTTTTTAACATCGACGCCGTCCTGTATCAGCAAATCACACAGATCGTGGTGAACCAGTTTCAACTGCAGCCCGTGGGGGAACCGGTGACGGGCGCGGAGGAACGCTTCCAGGATTTTCAACACCTGAGAAAAGTGATCGGCCTGGAATGGGATTTCTGGTCGGGCTATAGCGTGGTCGCGAAAACGAAGTCCGCGGAAAAGCTGGTCCGGAAAATCGCTGCGTTGATTGAGATGCATCATTCATAATCAACCAACCTCCGGGTAGCACCGAATGCAATTCAGTGTTGTCGCAGACAACGGGAGGTGGTAGTGTGGCTGCTGTCTGGTGAAGAGTCGTCCCTCACTCTGTTTTCGATAGTAAGTCGGATTCGTCTGGATGATTCGAACGTTGGAGCTGCGACCTCCTGCTCGCTGCGCTCGGCCCGAATTTTATTCGGGCCCACCCTTTTTTTGTTATTCGGGTGTCGAGATTTATTTCACTGGTGGCGAACCACCAGAGCCACCTGGGGGGGCATTGATGTTGTTTCATTACTGTCGGCTTGGCCGGCCGTGCAGATTGATTCACATTTTTTGTGAAGACTGCCTGGTACATTTGAAAGTCGCGGGTGGCACCGAATGCAATTCGGTGTTGTCGCAGACAACGGGAGGTGGTAGTGTGGCTGCTGTCTGGTGAAGAGTCGTCCCTCACTCTGTTTTCGATAGTAAGTCGGATTCGTCTGGATGATTCGAACGTTGGAGCTGTGACCTCCTGCTCGCTGCGCTCGGCCCGAATTTTATTCGGGCCCACACCCCATTTGGGGAGTCGAGGCTGTTTAATAAAGTAAGTTTTCTGTGTTGATTTTAGCAGGTCCTCCTTTGAAGAAGTTGTTCAATGAAGAGTCAATTTGAATTTCCGAGTGAAGGAGCCTGTCTTTTGGTGTTAAAGAAACTTGATATGGATGAAAGTCAGCTTGATATGATTCCACAGGACTGGGAGTATCTGCTGGCGGATGAAACCCGGCTTTCGGATTACATCGATTTATATCAACAGCCGCAAACAACAGATCAGGAAAAACGTGTGCTGGGCTGTTTTGTGATTCAATCGCTGGAAAACCTATTACCGGAGATGATTTCCGAACAACGTGTTCGCACCTGCCTCGCAATGCTGTGGGATGATCGAGTGATTCATGCTCACGAATTTGAATACTGGAGCATGAGGGATGAAACCGATCCTGATAACCTGTTTCAGATAACGAACCTGGTGCGTGCGTTTCTTGTCGAGAGGGATGAGACCGATTCTCTGGTCTGAATCAATTTCCTGTTCCCTATTGATCTGTATTGAACCATGACTATCTTCTTCTACACCAAAATCGGTGTTGTCGCAGACAACGGGAGGTGGTAGTGTGGCTGCTGTCTGGTGAAGAGTCGTACCTCACTCTGTTTTCGATAGTAAGTCGGATTCGTCTGGATGATTCGAACGCTTGAGCTGCGACATCCTGCTCGCTGCGCTCGGCCCGAATTGCATTCGGGCTCCCCCCCCCCCACACAAAAAAAAATTATGGTTGTTCTTCATTTGAAAATAGTAAGGAGTATTATGTTTGTTATTAAAAAGGAATGCAGTGCGTTACAGGAAATGGATCCGGTTGAGTTGGAGCGCGGTCAACAACAGAGTGAAGCCGATATTGCGGAGGGACGACCTGTATTGTACATCCAGACGCGCAGTCGCTGGGGAGAACTGCTGACGTACCTGATGGCCGAACGTTTTCAGGTGACGGTAGAGCATATCAGCGATATAACTACTCATCAGCAGAATTCGTATCGGGCAGGATATAATTTTGTCACGGCTCAGTATATCGACCGAACTTTTGGTGCGGGGGCTTGTCAGAGTGTAGAAGATGCCGTCGACTGGTTTCGTTACTATCATTATCGACTCCATTTTCATCCTGAGGAGAATAATCCTCTGCGTGATTTCTGATTAATGCTTTTGAAATGATAAGATGACGATTTATTTCTACACGAAAAACGATACGTACGGCGAATTTTCGAACTTCTCGCCGCACGGAGTGGAACGGGACGGACTCTGGTGGCCGACAGTAGAGCATTATTTTCAGGCGCAGAAGTTTGCAGATGACGTGTACCGCGAACGGATCAGGACTGCACATGATGCCAAGCAGGCGGCCAATCTGGGCCGGAGCCGCAAGGTTCCCCTGCGGGCGGACTGGGAAGAGGTCAAGGATGAGGTCATGTACCAGGGGGTGCTCCAGAAATTTCAGACACACGCGGAACTGAAAACATTGTTGCTATCGACCGGGGAACAGGAGATTGTGGAGAATGCTCCCGGTGACTACTACTGGGGCTGCGGCAAGGAGGGAACCGGGCTCAATCGGCTGGGTGAGATCCTGGTGAGGGTACGCGGGGAACTCAGACAGGTTGATTAAATTTCATACGATTCCAGTTTCCCCGATATTATCGATTGATCTTCATTTATGAATGGACTTGTGAGAATTAGGATAGGGAACTGAGTGAGCCGAGAGAACCGGACCCGGTTGAGCATGGGAAAACAGAGTCACATTCTTAGTGGGGTATTTCTCCCCCCTGAATAAAGCGAATTGAAAGCAAAAACGAACCAGGAGCAGTTCTATGTCAAAAGTTGCGAAACAGTTAGAGTCTTTAAGGCAGCGAATTTTCTCCTGTAATGAACCTGAGGATCCTGCCAGTCATCTACAACGTCTGAATGTCATTCAGTCAGAAGAA